>PLOT01000304.1 GCA_003142215.1 Granulicella sp.
CAGACGTTGCCGGTTGTGTCTGCTGCCAGTCCCTGCGGAAAGTAGACGCCGCCGGCGCTGAATCCATTCGTGCCGGAGAGCACCTGCCCGGTGGAGCTGAACTTCACTATGTTTCCGTAGCCGGTGTTGATGCTGTAACTGCTCTGCTCGTTTGCAACCCAGATGTTGTTTGCACCGTCCACCGTCAGCCCATAGTTCTCCGACAGCCCGGCGGAGGAAGAGCCTATCTGTTGCACGGCGCCGCCAGCGCCAAGTGGCGGCAGCTCCGTCAGCACTCCATAGTAGCTCACTACCCAGGCGTCACCGCTGGAATCGAAGGCCATCGCGGTGGGCAGGTCCATGCCGCCGCCGCTCCATGTGACCGCCAGAGTCCACTCCGGCACCGCGTTTGCAACTACCGGCGTAAAGGCCGGGCTGGAGGGCAGCAGAGCGTCCAACGCGACGACATGGTTGGTTGGATTGCGCAGAATGTCATAGAGCGCATCCAGCGTATTGCCGGGAATGCCGCTGCTGGAGGGTGTTGCCGCCGTCAACAGGGCCGTGCAGGCAGAACCTCCGCCGGTCGCGGTGCAACTGTTCAGGATGTCCGCCAGGGTGTTGATCTTGGCGGAAGGAATGCTGAGTCCGACGGGCAGGGAAGCGCCCGGCGAAGTTCCAGTAGCCATATTCGCCAGTTGGCTGGCAGCGCCAAAGGCATTGGCCAGTCCGGCTGCATTGGTGATGCTGGCGCCCACGTTGCCGCCGCTGGAGTAGAAAGCCGCCAACGCCGCACCCGACGCCACCGTCGTCACCTCGTTCACCACCACCGCAGCGCCAGAGACGATGCTGCCGCAACTGCCCATCGCCGTCATCAGCCACAACGCGGAGTTGTTGGCTGAGCCGCTCAGCCCCGGATTGCCACCTTTGGAAATCAGGTAGAGCTGGGTTGAAGAACTGGCGCACTCATAGCCCGCGGGAACCGTGAAGCTGCCTGCGCTGTCCGTGGTGAGCGCGCTGGGCAGCAGCGCCGCGCCTGCCGCTCCATAGCCGCTGTTACTGGCCGCGTAGAGCTGCACCGAGGCGCCGCTGACGGGTTGCGAGCCGGTCAGTACCTTGCCGGTGAAGCTTGCTCCCGTTCCGCCGCCGCTCCCGCCCGTGTTTCCCGGAGCGGCACTGGATCCGCATCCGCAGGCGAGCAGAGAAAGCGCTCCGGCCAGCAGAAGAGAGAACGAAACCGGAGTAGCGGCGAGATAAGGATTGCGATTCACAGAACAACTTTAGACGATGGGCTGGTTGCGCGCCAACGGAAGCGCAGATGAAAACGGGGCCCCGCACCGAGTGCAGGACCCCGCAATCGGTACCTAGACTAGATTATGGCAACGCGCCGACCTTGCCATTCTTGAGCGCAAGCGCAATCGGGGTGACCGTCGGAGCCCCAGCGCCTACGATTTCGAAGACACCGACGCCCGCACCAGCACTGGCGACCTGGTTTGCGACCCACACATTACCGGAAGGATCGAGCGTAATGCCCTGGCCAGTTTGGAGGCCCATGTGGGCGAATCCAACCGTCGTGCCCGTCGGCGACAGCGGTGTTCCGAGCGCTGGTGTTGTGCTGCTTGTCCCGGTGCCGAAGAACTCCGACACGCTGCCCGGCACGCTACCCACAGTTCCGTTCTTATTCGATACCCAGACATTGCCTGCCCCATCCACGGCGACATAGGAGGGAGCGGTCAAGGAAGCACTGGAGCCATAGTTTGTGCCTGAGGTGGTCGAGGTCATCTGCGTCAGGGTAAGGCCGGCGGTATTTGGGGTCCACATTACCCCACTCGGGCCCGCCGCTATAGCCCATGCCTCATTCAGAGTTGGAATGCTCCCCGTAGCTGATAGGACATTTGTATAGGTTTCGGCCAAGGAGCTGTCGGAAGCTACATTGCAAGGAAATACTGTGCAGACCCCGCCTGTCCCCCCATTGAAGGCAGACATCTGAAAGATATTGTTATAAAGGCCAGAGGTTGAGCTGCCATTGGTCATCCACACATTGCCAGAGGTGTCGATCGCCGCGTACTCCGGCTGTTGGAGGGTGGTGCCACCTACCTTGTAAGGCGGATACTGAACCTCTGATGTTGAAACCAGGTTGCCGCCAAGGAACTCATAAACGGTGTAAGTGGAGCTACTGCTTTCATGAGTAACGAAAACATTATTGCTTCCATCGATGGCGATGCCATACGGAGATTTGCTATCTGCAATGACGAGACTGGAGCCCGGAGTTCCTGTGTTGTACTGGAAGATGCCTCCAGGACTGGTAGCGGCAACAATCCATACATTACCGTTTGTATCGATGGCTTCGTTGCGCGGCTGAAGAGCAGTCATGATCGTTCCGCCAATGGTTGAGACATTGATCACCGGACTGCCGGTTGGGCTCAACTCCGTAAGGTTTCCGGTCGTAGTGCTATTGTGGTTGACCACCCAGATATTACCAGAGGCGTCGGCGGCGACGTTCTGTGGATCGAGCAGTGACGTCGTACCATCCGTATACAGGATGCCAACGGTCCAGTCGGTTGGCTGTGTGCCCACGCCGGTAAACGGCGATGTGCCCGTCTGTAACGCATATAGAGAGGCGAGGCTGGTCGTCGGGTTCAGACTCATGGCGACGGCAGCCCCAAAGGTATCGGTCGCCGACGTTGCGCCAAACAGTGCCGTGCACGCTGCACTGGACGAGCCCGTTGTGTTGACGCACGCGGCCAGAATATTGGCGATGGTGTTCAGCTTGGCGGTCTCAGGAGCTACTGTGATGCTGCAGCCGGTACAGCCGCCACCAGTCAAGGGGCTCGTCGTTGCACCCGCAACGCCCGTGCTGATGTTGACCAGATTGTTCACCGTGGCGAATGCATTGGCCAGGCCGGTAGTGTTCGTGCTGGACGTGCCGATAAAAGGAGAGTCGGTTAGGATGAACTGTCCCAGGGCAAGGGCGGTAGCCGCCGTGGTGACCTCGTTGACAGTGACGTAAGTGCTGGAGCTCAGGCTGCCGCATTGCCCCAGCGGCGCAGCAAGCATGGTGGCGCTATTGGCACCACTGCCCGTAGAATCTCCGCCGGACGCCAGAAGATAGACAAGCGTACTTGACGAGGGGCAGGTGTAATCAAAGCTGCTGCCAGAGCCGCCTCCGTTACCGATGCTAAAGCCGCCGCCGGCGCCTGTGACGACGTAGTAGCCGTTGGTGTCATGCCCAGAGGTGGTGGGCTCATTGGTAGTCACGTTTACGTTCAGCAGCGAGGCCGTGCCAGATGGGCCCGAGGTCGCGGCAACTCCGTATCCGCCGCTGCCCGCGGCGGCGAGATAGACATGAGCGCCTACAATGGGCTGTCGGCCGCCATGCACGATTCCCTGNNCCGTCGTGGGTATGGTGTCGGAGTGGACAGCATCCGTGAAGCCGGTGCAGCCTGAGGTGAATAACGCGACTGCGGTGAGTGCCACTGCCGAAACAGCACTCAAAGTGGCCTTCCTTGCAACACGAGTGGCGATCATGACCTCTGCCTCCGAATCCAGATTGAAAATCGTTCGATACCGTTCTATACATCCGCACTTACTGCGCGGTGGCCATATCAACCGTAGACGCGTGAATTGTAACGCCAAACTTCAAGAACAGACCAGAAAAAATACCGCGGTGCCATGGTTGACTGCATCTGGCCTACTTTCGGTGCGAAAGAGAGTTCCATAGGCGCTAGCGGCTGTAGGGCCGGGTTAGATCATCAAGCCTGACAGAGGCAAGAAAGGCCCGCAAATCGTTGGTCAACTGCTGACGCGCGGCTTCGGCGGGCATTGATTCGTCGAGGGTCTCAGCTCGGATGATAACCGGGACGGGCCGCATGGGATCATCGCGTAGCAGAGATTCTGCGTTTGTGCTGGTGTAGATGAAGCCGAAGTGGGTGCGTTTGGTGGCGTATTCGTCGCAGACACCGCCGTTGCATAACGTCGATGCCACGAGGTATTGGGTCACGCCGTCATTGTAGAGGGCCGAGCTAAAGCCAATGGAAACAGCGTCGGCAGACGTAATAGTTAGCGGCCCCTGCCAAAACGGATTTTCTCATCGAGCGTAGCGACAGAGGAGGGAGTCGTGCGAGCCCAGTGTGGGCGATACCCCGATGGAGATCGGTATGCCTCCGTCAGCCGGTGCATACTGCGCCCAAAAGTAGAGCAGCGGCCCGGTGAGTTCAGTCTCATTCCAAGAACGTAACAGGGTGTAGTTGCCAAGACGAAGAGGAAATTGCTCAGCCGGCGCATCGGCAAGCGCAACGGCAGATGGATGGATTGCCATATGGGCTCGCGCCAAACTGGTGCATCCGAGAAGCGCGATCGCCGTCATCGCCGCAAGTTGCGCATACCATGTGTGCGGAGTACGTTCCTGAAATCCACCTTGTTCAGAGACGATGGCTGTCTCCAACGCATTCGGATTTCGGGCATCACGGAGGCGATGGATGACGGCAAACAGAAGAAGCGTGGCGATAAGAAAGAGCACAGCGCCGATCAAATAATCCGCATTCTTCGCCTTGTTTTGCAGCGAGGGGAAGTGCAGCGCGACCGCGTAATACAGGACAAGCAGGCAAAGTCGCGCCAGGTTGAATACGTAGCCCAGCAGAATCGCTCCCGTGACGACGAAAGCGCTTGCGTACCAGCGAAATCGATAGAGGTAACCGGCGATCAGCGCGATGAGGCCCATCGTCACGGAACCGCGAATGCCACTGCACCCAGGGGCGATGAACATGCCAAAGTCAGGCGTGAACATCAAGCGAAGGTGATCCGGGGTCAAAGAATAACCCAGGTCCATCGCAAAGGCCCGCGCTATGTGGGCCGAGGCGTGCTGCAACGGCAGATCCACCATCAAACTAAACGCATGTGGAACGGGATTGGCTAACAGTAGGAGAAGAATGGGAAAGAGTGCGGCCCGATACAGTCGCACCCCGCCAAGGAGCAAAACTACACCGGAACCGTATGCAAACAGCATGAGCGATGTCGGCGGCATCGGAGTCAACCAGCGAGGCGAGACAACCATAATCAGCAATACTTGCTGCTGAACCCGCGCTGCTGCCGCGGAGAGTATCAAGAGTGCAAGGCCCCACCAGGATCCTTCCGCCCTCCAGCCAAGTTTCCTCCACACGCGAAGGATGAGGATCAAACTCACCAGTGGTACAACCATCCCGATAGATTTCAGAGCGTCGGTCGTCCACCCTACCCAAAGACGGATCATCGTAAACCAGATGATCGACAATCCAATGACGGCAAGCGTGGTCGCAAGCGCAGCAAACTGCACCGGCGAAAGTCCCCTTGGATGTTCGATTGAAACACGGGTTTCAGAGTCCCGAAAAACGGTCATGCGTTCGGCCTCTGTATTGAGGAGAATTGAGTGCCCAAGTCCTATCGCGCGGATGAATTGCGTCGAGCCTTCATGCGGGAACGAAGCGTGGAGAATAACGCACCCGCTGAGCCGACAAGGGCTAGAACAACCGTAGGATTCTCTGGAGAATCATCGCAGCCGCTCTGGGCGCGCAGTGGAATGGCGACGCAGAGAATAAGCACAAACCAAAGGAAATTCAGCAATGACTTGTTCATTATTATTCTCCTCGCGAAGGACTCTATCGGAACGAAAGGCTAAAAGTCAACACCGAATAACCCAAGACCAGCGGTCCTAATACGCATTTCAATTTTGAGTCGTTGTCTTGAAACCTCGGATCGTCACAATCGTTAATGTGCTGAGGGGCGCGAACGTGGTAAAGACGTCCCGGTGGACCGTACCTAACCTGCGTTATTCATGAAGGCGGCGAGAGTGGAGTTTGGAGTGACGAGATTGTGTGAAGGAGGGACGCGGCGGTGTGATGTTGGTTGTATGGCCACGCTGGCGAGAGCGTGGCGGGTGGGGCAACGGTTTTCGGGCAGAGCTTTTCCTTGCACGCTGAGGTGGGAAGAAGTATGCCCAACAGAGCCCCTCTTTGCCCCATAATGGCAATGATCGGCGAGTTTGTGGCTCTCCGCTAGTTGCGAGTAAGTCTTTTTAGAATGATTGTTTTATGGTGGACGCGGAAGGAATTGAACCTTCAACCTGTCGATTAAGAGTCGAATGCTCTGCCAATTGAGCTACGCGTCCGAACTGTTGCAACCTTTATGCTCGCTGCAACCGTGCATTTGTTGCGGCCTCTTGTGGGAGGGGCGATCAGGCTCGGGCAGCCTGGAGTCCGAGGCCGTTCAAGCACAACCACCTTGAAGAGAATAGCACATGCGAGTGGTGGAAATGGCTCCGTGTTGCGCGGGCTGGAGGCGTTGTCAAATTGAGCAGAAAGTTGCTCCTCAAACAAAATACGGGGATTCATCGCCTTCGGCAAGCGCAGGGTCAGAATGACAATTATTCTTCTCTCTACAGCAAGGATAAATAAAAATCAGTCGACGAAATCGACTTTGGCCTTCATGGGAATGATGCCGCGGTCGAAGCCCATATCGAGCAGCTTGCGAATGGCCTCGCGTCCGTCTTCGCCGTAGTTCAGGGTGCGCTCGTTGACGTACATTCCGACGAACTTGTCGGCCAGCGCGGGGTCGAGGTTGCGGGCGAATTGCATGGCGTAGGAGAGCGCCTCGTCGCGGTGGTCGAGGGCGTGCTGGATGCTGTCGCGCAGGGCGTTGGTGGTGATCCGCATTGCGTCTTTGCCTAATGCCCGGCGTATGGCGTTGCCGCCCAGAGGCAGCGGCAGGCCGGTCTGCTCGCGCCACCAGACGCCGAGGTCGAGCGCCTTGGCCAGGCCGTCGTTGCCATATGTGAGTTGGCCCTCGTGGATGATGAGGCCGGCTTCGAACTCGCCCGCGACGACGGCGGGGATGATCTTGTCGAAGGGGAGGGTGACGGTCTCGATCTCGGGGCAGAAGAGCTTGAGTGCGAGGAAGGCGGTGGTGAGCGTTCCGGGGACGGCGATGCGCGTCTTCTTGACGTCGTCGAGGGAGAGCTTGCGCGGGGAGACAACCATGGGGCCGTAGCCTTCGCCGACCGAGCCGCCGCAGGCCATCAGGGTGTAGGTCTCCTGCATGTAGGGATAAGCATGGAAGCTGATGGCCGTGACGTCGTAGAAGGGATCGTGGATGGCGCGCTGGTTCAGCGTCTCGATGTCGGTGAGCGTGTGGGTGAACTTGAAGCCGGGAACGCGCACCTTGTGGGTGGCCAGGCCGTAGAACATGAAGGCATCGTCGGAGTCAGGGCTGTGGGCGATCTTGATTTCCTGGATGGCTGCGCTTGTGTCTGTCATGGTTTGGCCGTTCCTTGTCAGAGTGGTTCAGTGGATGGGAGAGAAAGATGGACGTATGAGCCGAGAACAGCAACCCGGAAGAGATCCCATGTGTGAAGAAATCATCCGACGCATCAAGAATACCAAGCTGCGGGGAATTGTGCGCCCATGTACGAACTTGGTTCCTGCCGCACTAATGTGCAGAGTTTGGTCTTGACTCGAATGGCTGCGGCCTCATCAACTGAAAGGATGGAAGTGAACCCACCGATTTCGGCGAGGCGACGACGTTTTGCGTCTTTGCGCGCGCTCCGCGGGCGGCTCTCGATGGAGGGGCGCAAGCTGGCGACCGTGGCTGCCGCGGCGCTTGCGCTGGGGATGGCGTATCACGTCGTCTTCGGGGCGAACGGGTTGACGGTGTACGAGCAGAAGCGGCAGGATACGCATCGGCTCAACCTGCAGATGCAGGAGTTGCAACAGGAGAACGACCTGTTGACAGGGCATGTGAACCGGCTGGAGAGCGATCCCAATGCGATCGAACATCAGGCGCGCGAAGAACTGGGCTACACGCGTCCGGGCGAGGTGATCTACGCACTGCCCAGCAAGTGAACTCTTTGTTCGCTAAAGTTTCGTCAAATCTTCTCCCCCTCCCCCTGCCATCCCCTTTGCGGTGGATTGGTGCGTAAGTGGATTGTTATGTAGTGGCTCGAGGGAAAATACTCATAATGAACACCTTAGTAGCAAGCGGTTTGGAATCAATCTGTTACGATGGCTGTGTCTGGCCAAAATATTCATTACGTTGAGGTTGCGGCTAAAATACTCAGGACATAAGGGTTATGGGTGAAAAAGAGGCCCTGGAGCGGGTGGCTCCGGCAAAATATTGATCCGCTGCGAGTTACGGATAAAATATTGATTCGGTGCGGCTTATTCGGTTGAGAAAGAGCGTTGCAAGCGGGCGGCGGGAGTCTCTTTCCGCACGGTCAAAGCTGCCCTCGATGGATTTGATCCATATATTAATTGTATCAAGCGGAGCATAACTACTATGCCAACTATTTTTCTTGGGTATGTGGTTGATGCGGAGTGAGTTAGGAGGATTTTCTGGCGTCGAGGGGCTTGACATGCGGATTTGCTGGGGTTTTTCGAGAAAAAATTCACAGGCGAGATGTGGCTACCCGGCTAGACGAAGTTTAGGGAGGGGAGGGTGCCGATGATCTGCTGCGTCTCCAGTGAGACGGTGATGACCTGGCCGATGAGGCGGAGGATGTAGTGGTCGTCGCCGGGGCGGTTGGGATCGTTGACGATGCCGGAGCGGGGGAATGGCGGAGACACGGCACTGTGCTGGTCGCCGATTGGGATCCATTCCAGGGCGGAGCGGTTGCCGAAGCGGTATTCGAAGGCGGCGGCGGGAATGCCTAGCACTGCTTCTCGTAGTCGATGTGGAGTCCCATCAGGCGTTTACATGGCCTTCAGTGAGGCCCCAGATACCGATCACCGTTGAAGTGAATGAGGTGGTCGGGTGAGTCTACGAGCCAGACTTCTGTTTCCCAACTAAGGTCAAAGACCCAGCGCTTGAACTCCTTTCGCGAAGCGAAAACGCTTACGAAGACTTTAGGAAGCGTACAACCGGCCGTGAATTCCTCAAGGGCGAGATGGCGCAATTTCGAGATGGGGTTGGAGGAATGCACAGCCTCTATCAGAAGGAGCCATTGGTTTTTCTCATCCAGTACGACTAGATCTGGAAGCATGTCGTGAGCGATCTGATTCAATCCGAGTTTTTCCAGTCCTTCCGCGTCGATGTGGAGATACTTGTTGGACGCATCGCCGATGTACAGCACCTTTGCAACCGGAGCAAATCTCGGAAGGAACAACTCCAAGATCGCTTTTTGCAGAGCGTTGTGCTCGCCTTTAGTCAGTTCAATCAATTTCCCATCCGGCAGTTTAGCTCCGATTTTGAGAGGACGGCGTCGTTCCATTCGTTCTTCGAGAGAGCCCATCTTTTCTATAAATCGAGCAACCTCTTTGGGCGCTTTCGGCGACCCAAAAGACCGTATTAAGCCAGCCGCTTCTGGGTGTACGGCGTAACTGCGCGTAGGATTGTTCTGGTTGGCGTTAGGATTTCCTGCACTTGCCACTGCAATCCCAGCAAGCAGCAAGGGTTCGAGGTCAGCTCTTCGGATGTCGTCGTATGAGCCTGACGATATCCTCTGCTTCCAGAACTCATTTTGAAACTTGATGATCTGCCGTGAGGTCAACTTCCAGTTCGTGCTGTCACCGTGTATTGCCGCATCGTTCCAAGGGGTTTCGGGCTTCATATTCGCAATAGACAGCAATGCCAGTGCGATGCGATCCCTGCCAACAGCGGTAAATGAGTTGACCGGTATGCCTGCGTTCCGTAGTAGTTCCAAGGCTTCATCGACCTTGCGCCCCGCAAACGATCTTGTTCCCGATAGAATGCGTCGCGTGTGCCGGACCTTCTTCGTAGTCGCCATCTTTCACCTATGCGTAAAGCCTGATTTGCTCATCAAGCTCATTTAGCTGCCGGATTCGACCATCTGATAGATCAGGAAGGGACAGAGCTTTCATTGCCGATTGGCCGATCGCTTTCGCAAAAAGCGGAGCCACAGCGTTTCCGATTTGCTCGAACTTCTTCGATTCCGGGCCGCAGAAGATAAACCAATCGGGAAAACTTTGCAGTCTTGCCCCTTCTCTCTCCGTGAGCATGCGCCTCTTGCCGTCTGACATTTTAATTCGCAGCATGTCTGCGGTTGCGGCGGAAAGGTTTCGACAGGTGACCGTTCTGCTCGGCCTGTCCATGCTCAAATCGCGCGGGTTGATGCATTTTGACTTTGCTTCGTAGGTAGCAACATATTTATCCATCGATTCGGTCAGAAATCTAAACGGTTCTCCGTCCAGAATCACAACGCCCGCCAGAGCTTGACCGACTGTAACCTGACTATGCGAGCTATTGGGTGCGGGGAACTTCCATTCTTTGCGGTGAGCCACGACAACCAATCGCTCCCGGTTCTGCGGAACGCCGAAGTTGACTGCATTCAGGAGACGCCACGAAACGGCATAGCCCAAATCGCGCATCTCTGCACGAATGAACTCGAAGTACTCGCGATTTCGATAAAGCATTCCTCTTACGTTCTCGAATATTGCCAGTTTCGGCTCGTATCGTCGCATCGCACTAAGGAATGCCGGGAATCCATCACGGTCGTCTTGCTTTCCTCGCTGACTTCCGACGACGCTAAATGGTTGGCAAGGTGGGCCACCGACAATGATGTCCACATGTCTATCCGATACCAACTCCAATCCCGGCTTCAGAAATAGCTGATGGCATTTTCCGGCCAAATTGCTGCTGTAGGTTAGACATGCATCGGAATCCATCTCGAAGCCGATGGTGTCGAAGCCAGCCGCCTCAAAACCAAGGGCGAGACCTCCGCATCCGGCAAAGAGATCCAGAGCAAGCGGACGCTGCGAGTGGGTATCGGTCGGCTTTGGGAGCTCAGCCTGGAGGAGTGAAGCATAGTCGAATTCGTCTGAGTCTCTATGCACTGGTCTTCCCTTACTCTAGCAGCCTACGACGGTTGTTGCCTTCGCTGTGGCCGTGCTTCAAGAACAGGGCAAGGGCGGCGTAGTAGGCCTTGACTGGGGCGTGCGTGGGTTTGAGGGAGAAGAGGCTCATTGGATATTTAGTCCAATGTACGCCTTTGGCATTGGGATGGGAGCGCGCTACGGCGCTGGGGGGTGGTCGAGGGCGACGTGGCGATAGGTGGGCGTGAAGCCGAGCGAGCGGGCGACGTCGAGGATGCGGTCGAAGTTGAGGTTGATGGTTGCTCCGGCCTTCTGGGTGACTTCGTCCTCGATAGGGATGTCGAAGTCGTCGGCACCATAGAGCAGGCCTTCGAGGGCGCGCTCGTTCTGGGTGAGGACGGAGGTGCGGATGCGGGGGATATTGTCGAGGTAAATGCGGCTGAGGGCGAGGTGGCGGAGGTACTCGGCCGAGGTGATCTCGATGTTGTGGAGCGCGGCGCCGAGCGGGGTGGACCAGGGCTTGAAGGTCCAGCAGAGGAAGCTCTCCTGACCGCCGACCTCGTCCTGAAAGCGGCGGGTGCGGTCGAGGTGCTCGATGCGCTCTTCGATGGATTCATCGAAGCCGATGACCATTGTTGCGGTGGTGCGCAGTCCGGCGGCGACGATGGCGGTCTGCGCCTGAAAGAACTGGGCCACGGTGTACTTGAACTTGCTGTGGCGGCGGCGGAAGTCTTCGGTGAGGATCTCCGAGCCTCCACCGGTGATCCAGCGGACGCCGGCCTGCTTGAGGCGCCGGGCGGCGGCGGCGTAGGAGAGCGAGGCGTGGTCGGCGAGGTAGAGGAACTCTGCGATGGTGAAGGCGTAGAGCTCGATGCGGTCGCCGAAGCGGGCGCGGATGGCGCGGACGAGATTGCAGTAGTGGTCGATGGAGAGCTGCGGGTTGAAGCCGCCGTTGAAGCCGATGAGGTCGCCGCCGAGAGCGAGGAGTTCGTCGATCTTGGCGAAGATCTGCGCCTCGGTGAGGACGTATCCGCCGGGCTGGCCGGGCAGCGTGTAGAAGGCGCAGTAGTCGCACTGCGCGACGCAGACGTTGGTGGTGTTGATGATGCGCATCAACAGATAAGTGCATGAATTGGGCGCGTGGAAGCGGGTGCGAACCTGCGTGGCGAGCGAGCGCATCTCTTCGTCCGTGGCCTCGCGCCATAGCAGGAGGGCGTCGGCGGGGGTGATGCGCTCGCGGGACTCGACCTTGCGGCGGATTGCGGAGAGGGATGCGGACGACGGGCTCACAGGGCCATTCTACTTGGTCTGGCGGAGGAAGGAGATTGTTCGGCCCCACCTTAGCCGCGATAAGGCCGCGGCGAAGATGGGGCACCCCGTTTCGTACAGCGGCTAATTGCGATTGCAGGATTCGAGCGCGCGAATTACATCGAGAGAATTCTTCAGCGCGGTTTTGCCAACTTTTTGCTCGAACCTCTGCTGCATCCTGTCGAAGGCGGCAATAACGCGCAGCGCGGATCTTTTGCCTGCGGGCTTGAGGGCGAGCAAGTAGCCGCGTGCGTCGGCGGGGTCGATGCGGCGTTGCAGCAGGCCCTTCGCCTCCAGCGACGAGATGGAGTGGCTGACGTTGCCGCGCGTGGTGGCGAAGGTTTCAGCGAGATGCGAGGGCTTGATGGGGCGCGGGGCCTCGAAGAAGATCGCGGCGAGGAGCAGGCCCTCCATGAATCCGAGGCCGTCTGTGGAGAAGGCTTCGGCGGCGAGCGCGTCAAAGTGGCGAGCCGCATGCTTTACCGTGAACATTGGACTCTCGCGAAGGAATGCTTCTATGCGCATAGTTTGCCAGATGTAGTTTACTCGATCAATTATTTATGGCAAGACAAAAGTATCGTTGTGCAGCGGGGGGGATTGGTCGATGATCGGCTGAGAAGGAAGTTTGTTGCCGCTTCGGGCGGTAGGCCCGGGGCTAAAGCCCCTTGACTGAATTGGCTTAATTCAGGGGGCTGAAGCCCCCTGCTCCCTCCGAAAGACAAAAACAGGGGTTTTTCCGCAGCCTGTGAAACTCCCTGCTCCCTCCGATAAGGCAAGAATGCATCTCTTTAGAGCCACGCTTTTTTATGACAACGACATATCGAACAACCGAGGTCTATCGAATCTTGATGGAAAAAAATGCAGCCACTCTCTTTCTCTGTGCAATCTGCGCGGGATTTGCCGTTGGTCAGCAGGGTTCTTCAAACACTGCGCAGCAGGGCGGTACGACGGTACCCAGCGTGCAGCAGAGCGTGCTGGTAACGACGTCGGCGGAGCCGCTGCCGATGGAGGAGAGCGAGCGCTCGGTGGAGGTTCTGTTACCGCAGGGTGGGCTGGTGGGGACGGACAGCGTGGTGGATGTGCTGCGGACGGATGCGTCGCTGAACCTGCAGGCGAGGGGGGGCGAGGGAGTGCAGGCGGACCTTGCGATCCGCGGGACTACGTTCGAGCAGTCGCTGGTGATGGTGAATGGGCTGAGGGTGGACGATCCCGAGACGGGGCATCTGAACCTCGATATTCCGCTGCCGCTGGATGCGGTCGCGCGGGTGGACGTGCTGCATGGGTCGGGTTCGACTTTTTATGGGTCGGACGCGATCGGCGGCGCGGTGAACCTGCTGACGAGCGCTCCGGGAGCGGGTTTGAGCGTGGTGGCGCGGTCGGGCGCGGGAAACTACGGTTCGCTGGAGGAGCACCTGCGGGCGGACTACTCGGCGGGACGATTTTCAGAGACGTTGACGGGCAGCCGCGATACATCGGACGGATTTATTGCCGACAGAAACTACAGCAGCAATGCGCTGGCCAGCGAGAGTTGGGTGAAGAGCGGGCTGGGGACGACGGATGTTCTGCTGGCGGCGAGCGACCGTCCCTACGGCGCGAACGATTTTTATGGGGCGTACAACTCGTGGGAGCGGACCAAGGCATGGCTGGCCAGCATTCAGCAGCAGTTGGGGAAGAAGACTACGGCGAGCTTTGGCTATCTGCGGCACACGGATGAGTTTGTGCTGCTGGAGGGGCTGCCCGCGTTCTACGAGAATAACCACGCGACGACGAGCTACGAGGGAGCGTTGCGGCGGACGAATGAGATTGGGAAGAACTCGACGCTGGCATACGGGCTGGAGGAATCGGGCGACTCGATCCACAGCTTCAATATCTACGGCGGCGCCGAGAGCTATGCGCTGGGGGTTCATGCGCGGAACCAGGGCGCGGGGTACGCCAACCTGAGCCTGCGCGCGGTGAGGCGGTTTTCGCTCTCGGTGGGCGCGCGCGAGGAGATTTTGTCGGGCGGCGATTCGGTGTTTTCGCCGAGCGCGGCGGCGGCATTTACGCTGAGCAGGACGGTGCGACTGCGCGGATCGGCGGGGCATGGATTTCGGCTGCCGACGTATACCGATCTCTACTATTCGGACCCGGCGACCGAGGGGAATGCGGCGCTGAAGCCGGAGTCGAGCTGGAGCTATGAGGGCGGGCTCGACTGGAAGCCCGCCAATGGCCGGCTGACGCTGACGGCGGTGGGATTCCGGCTACAGGAAACGAATGCCATCGACTACTCGAAGCGGCTGCCGCTGACCGCTGGCGAGCAGTGGCAGGCGGTCAACGTGCCGACGCTGGACATCAGCGGGGCGGAGGCAAGCGCGAGGGTGCGGCTCGGCGCGACTGAGTGGATCGACCTGAGCTATACGGCGGCGCACTCGGGCAATCTGCCGGCGAATTATCTGTCGGAGTACGCCTTCAACTATGCGGCCGAGAATGCGGTCTTCGGATGGACGGGGGAGCTGCCGGGAGCCTGGGGGAAACAGGTCTCGGCGCACACACAGGTTGAGGTGGTGCAGAAGACGGGTGTCACGGCCTATCCACTGTGGGACGCGGGGCTGGCGCGGAATACGGGCAGCATCCGGCCTTATCTGCGGCTGCTGAACCTGAGCGGGACGGGATACGCGGAGATCGCCGGCGTCCCGATGCAGGGGCGAACCGTGATGGGCGGGATGGAGTGGAGCTGGCGCGGGCGGTGAGTAGAGCGCATTCGACTCGGGACTCTCCACGCTCCGAGCTCCGATCCTCATATGTAATCGGCGTCACAGCGATTTACCGCCAGCGCGTATCTTATGGGGGTTTATGGAGGAGTCGATCATGGCAGAAATCGCTACGAAAAATGTTGTTACGGTCCGGAATTTACTGAGCGCTCTTGAGGGTGAGTCGAATGCGAATGCCAAATACAACGCCTTTGCCATCAAGGCCGATGCGGATGGATTGCGCGGAGCCGCCAGCCTGTTCCGCGCCGCGGCGCGTGCGGAGCATATCCACGCTGGCAACCATGCACGGGTCATCTTGCAGCTAGGCGGAGAGGTTGCGTTCAAGATCCATGAGATCGCGGTTGGCAGCACGCTGGAGAACCTGAAGGCGGCACTGGCGGGCGAGCAGTACGAGATCGCCACAATGTACCCGGGATTTCTGGCGGAAGCTACGGCGCACAACAATGCCGCCGCCATCCGCACCTTCCACAACGCGATGGAGGCGGAGAAGACGCACGCACGGCTCTACAGCGAGGCGATTGCGCTGCTGGAGGCTGGTTCGAAGGAGGCGTGGATCGCCAGGCCGCGCGACTTCTTCGTATGCCCGGTCTGCGGCTATACCTCGGAGACGCCGGACGAGCACGACCGCTGCCCGGTGTGCAACACTGCCTGGGATAAGTTCCAAGTTGTGCGATAGATCGAGGCGGAGTGAGCAGGCGAACGGCCTGCGCCTACTGAAAGAGTGGGGGAAGGTTGCGTCCGCCGAAGACGACGCGTTCAATGCGGACGAACTGACCGTCGGTCCAGAAGAGGATGAGGTAGCGTCCAACGATGGCTGCGCGCGCGTCCTCTCCGATCTCGGGCCGAAGCTGATAGAGCAAGGGGCCTTCACCGATCCTGAGGAAGGTTTCACGAATCTCACGGATAAAGGTGACGGCGCGGCGCGGATTGTCCTGCGCGATCCAGTCGGCGATTGCTTCCAGGTCGCCCTCGACGCAGGGAGAGAGTTCGACGCGCATTATTTTGTCGCGCCTGCGGCGTCGGCCAGGGCCTGGTACTTGCGCTCAAGCTGGTCGAGGATCGGGTCGGCGGGAAGACCTGGGGCATTGTCGGCGCGGGCCTGCTGCCAGAGTTGGCGCAATTCGGCGACACCGTTCTGCTGGAGTTGGCGCTTGTGCGTCCAGTCGCGCAGAGCATCGCGGACGACCTCGCTCGACGAGGCGTACTCGCCAGTATCGACGGCCTGACGAAGCTGTGCGACCATCTCCGGCGGCAGCGCGATGGAGATCTTTTCGACCGATGGCATGGGTACCTCCTAGCGGCGGTGCGAATTCTTCCTACCGCAAGGATAGCACTGGGGACGGTCAGATTCCAGCGCTCATGCGAGGTGTTGGAGGAAGCGGGAGCGCATGATACCCACCCATCGCATGAGACAAAGACGCGATGGATGGGGCACCCGGCAATTCAGACCCCAACCGCATCCGGGGAGGGATGAACCGCTTGCGCTACCAGACGCACACCGAGCGCCGCGCAGACGCGGTTCACGGTGTCGAAGCGTGGGGCGCTGTCCGGGCGCAGGGCTTTGTAGAGGGCCTCGCGAGTGATGCCAGCCGATTTTGCAATCTCCGTCATGCCGCGCGCGCGGGCGATGTCGCCGAGAGCCGCCGCCAACAGGGCTGCATCGTTGGCCTCCAGAATGTCCGTCAGGTAGGCGGCGATGGAGGTCTCGCTGTCCAGATAATGCGCTGCGTCGAACTCGGGTAGATCGGCTGCCTTGATGCGTTTGCTCATGATTTCTCCTCCGCTCAATCCAGCATTGCGGCCAGTGACCTGGCGCGCTTGATGTCTCTGTTCTGCGTGCGCTTCGAGCCCCCGACAAGCAACACAATCAACTGCGTACCGCGCTCGGTGAAGTACACTCGCCAGCCCGCGCCAAAGTGGATTCTCAACTCCGAAACACCATCACCAACCGGCGCAACGTCTCCCATCAATCCGCGCTCCAATCGTTTGATTCTGGCCACGATCACGCCGCGTACCGTCTCGTCCTTCAGATCGTCGATCCATGCGGTGAACTGAGGGAGCGGCCGGATCGAGAACATAGATTGAATGTAATCGACCGATTACACTTTGTCAAGACGTTTTCGATGAGACCGTTTCGAGGGGGTGGGTAGTCAAAGTTGAGTCAGATTAGGCGATGGCGGCGGCGACGAGGGCTTTGGCTTCGGTTTGGATTTGGGTGAGGTGGGGTTGGCCGTTGAAGCTTTCGGCGTAGATCTTGTAGACGTCTTCGGTGCCGCTGGGGCGGGCGGCGAACCAGCCGTTTTCGGTTGTGACCTTGAGGCCGCCGATTGCCGCGTGATTGCCGGGGGCTTCGGTGAGGATGGCAGTGATGGGTTCGCCGGCGAGGGTGGTTGCGGTGACTTGTTTGGCGCTGAGTTTGGCTAGCTTGGCTTTTTGCTCCGGCGTGGCAGCGGCGTCGATGCGCTGGTAGATCGGATTGCCATATTTCGCGGTGAGGTCGTTATAGAGTTGGCCGGGATCTTTGCCTGTTACGGCGGTCATCTCGGCGGAGAGCAGCCCCATGATGAGGCCGTCTTTATCTGTTGTCCACACAGCCCCGTCGCGGCGTAGGAAGCTGGCCCCGGCGGACTCCTCGCCGACGAAGCCGAGCGAGCCGTCGATGAGGCCGTCTACAAACCATTTGAAGCCTACCGGGACTTCGAGCATCGGCCGCCCAAGCCCCTTGGCTACGCGGTCGATGATGGAGGACGACACCAGCGTCTTGCCGATGCCGACGTTCTGCTTCCAACCGGGGCGGTGGGTGAAGAGGTACTGGATGGCGACGGCGAGGTAGTGGTTGGGGTTGAGCAGGCCGGTGGTGCGGGTGACGATGCCGTGGCGGTCGTGGTCGGTGTCGCAGGCCCAGGCTACGTCGAATTTATCTTTATTCGCGATCATGCTGGCCATCGCGAATGGAGACGAACAGTCCATGCGGATGCGGCCATCCCAGTCGAGGGTCATGAAGCGGAAGGTGGGATCGACGTAGGGGTTGAGGAGCTGGAAGGGGAGCTTGTAGCGCTCGGCGATGCGCGGCCAATAGTGGACTCCCGCGCCGCCGAGCGGATCGACCGCCAGCTTCAGCGTGGTTCCGGCCAGAGGGGCGAAGTCGATGACGTTGGCGAGGTCGTTGACGTAGGCGGTGATGTAGTCGTGGCGATGGGTGGTGGCGGCATTGAGGGCGCGGGTGTAGGAGATGCGCTTTACTCCGGCAAGCTTCGCAGAGATTAACTCATTGGCGCGGTCCTGAATCCATTTGGTTGCTGTGGTGTCTGCGGGGCCACCGTTGGGCGGGTTGTATTTGAAGCCGCCGTCTTCGGGGGGATTGTGCGAGGGAGTAATGACGATTCCATCCGCCCACTGCCGGGAGCCGTCGCTCGCTGCGCTTTCGAGGATTGCCTGGGAAGGCGTCTTGCCGCCGTTGAGCTTTGCGTTGCAGGTGAGGATGGCGTGGGAGAGCGTGGGGGTGGGGGTGTAGGCGAGCTGGTCGTCGACGAAGACTTCGATGGAGTTGGCGGCGAGGACCTCCAGCGCGGTGGCGAAGGCAGGCTCGGAGAGTGCGTGCGTGTCTTTGGCGAGGAAGAGCGGGCCGGTAATTTTTTTAGCCCGGCGGTAATCGGCGATTCCCTGCGTGATGGCGGCGATGTGGTCTTCGTTGAAGGAGGCGGCGAAGGCCGAGCCGCGATGGCCCGACGTTCCAAAAGCCACGCGCTGGGCTGGGACGGCGGGGTCTGGGTGCAGGGAGTAGTAGGCGGTGACGAGGCGGGGAGTGTCGACCAGAGTGTCGAGGGTGGGGCGGGTTCCGGGCTGATTGGGGGCTTGGTTGGGCATGATTATTGGGGTCTCCGCGCGGATTGGGCCGGTGATTGCAGTCTATGAGATGGCGGGCAAGAAGGGAAATCGAAGGGGCCGTTGGCAATTGTGGGGAGTATGGACAGGGCAAAGATGGAGGGATGAGACGAAAAGGCTTGCTATTCAGGCTGGAGTGTCCTAAAACGGTACAAATCCAAGTCTGTCGAGTGCCACGGGTTTGCATGGCCAGCAGATGGCCCGTGGCAGCGTGAATCGTCGAGTAGGGAACGTTGAATCAGGTGCGGACCTCCCTGGCCGGTTTTCGGATCGGTCGGAACAGAGCGACTCCGCAACTGGGGTCGCCTGGAGCCGGGATGTGCAGGGGGGACGCAGCGGGAATTGACCGTGGTTTGAGAGTGGCTCCGCGGACCGGCGTGGGCTTGGCGGTGTTGTTGTGGTGTGTGTTGTGGTGGTGGGCGCCACCGGCATGGGGGACTGAACCGACACTGGTG
Source organism: Granulicella sp. (assembly GCA_003142215.1). Classification (GTDB taxonomy): domain Bacteria; phylum Acidobacteriota; class Terriglobia; order Terriglobales; family Acidobacteriaceae; genus Edaphobacter. Next base: position 19,171 of record PLOT01000304.1, read on the forward strand.
GCCGATGCGCATGTGAACAGCGCACTGCCCACTGTGAATAGCGGGGCAATCTCGAATCTGAATGTTGGCGGGGGCTATACGACTCTGCTTCAGTTTGACCTGTCGCTGTTGCCGGCAGGGACGACCGCGAGTCAGGTGTCGCGCGCCGTGCTGCGACTCTACTGCAACCGGGTGACGACGCCGGGGCTGGTGACATTCGCGCCGATCAACGGGGCGTGGGGCGAGTATAGCGTGACCTATGCGACCGAACCTGCGATCGGCAGCGCAGCCGGAGTCTTCCCGGTGAACCAGGCTGGGGCGTTCGTCGCGGTGGACGTGACCGCGCTGGTGCAGGGATGGATCAGCTCGCCCGCTACGAACAATGGACTGGCGCTTGCGGCTGGGACTGCCATGGTGCAGTTCGATAGCAAGGAGAACGACCTGAGTTCGCACGCCGCGACGCTCGATGTGGAACTGGTGGATGCGGGGCCGGCGGGGGCGACTGGAGCTGCGGGGGCGACTGGGCCGCAGGGGATTCCAGGGGCAACTGG
>PLOT01000082.1 GCA_003142215.1 Granulicella sp.
TCGTCGAAGACGATCCAGACCAGGAGGGGATGCTGGCGCGGGGGCTGGGGGGTGGCGGCGGGCTGGTTCCATGCGGCGGCGATCTGGTTGGGCGCGGGCTTCCATGCGGCGACCCAGAGGAGCTGCGCGATGCTGGCGAGGGCAAAGAGGGCGAGGGCGGAGGTGACAAAACTGCCGGTGCGCAGGAGGCGGCGATACCACTTGTCGAAGCGCAGGAGGAGCAGAAGAACGATGGCGGTCCAGAGGACGAGGAAGAGCGCGACCAGGCCTTCGATGAGATCGAACGAATTGATGGACTGGGTGCGTTGCAGGAGATAGGGCGGGAGGACGATGGCGAGCAGCAGACGCAGCCAGGGGTAGAAGCGGGTGCGCGCGAATGCGGTGAGGAGGAGGAAGAAGAGGAGGGCCAGGACGAGGAGGTCGGCGATATGCGCATAGCAGACCTGGGTGAGGGGGAACGGGGTGTGCATGCGGACGTCCGCGCCGCCAGCGAGCAGGTCGCCGTAGTTGGTTACGAGGATGAGCGAGGCGAGGCCGAGCGATTGGCAGAGCTTCTTCAGCATTCTTCGATCTTATCGGAGGGGATTTTTTCTGGTTCGATTCTCTCGAAGAGGAGGAGGATGCGGCCGTTCGCGAGGGGCTGACGGTCGATCAGGTGGAAGCGACCGGCGCAGGCAGCGGTGAGGTCGGCTTCGGAGAGGGAGCCGTAGAGGTCGTCGCGGCCGCGCAGGAGGCTCTGGAACATGGGGTCGGCGACGGGAACCCACTCGATGACGAGATGGCGGCGGGTGAGGCGATGGCAGAGGGCGAGAATTTCAGGCAGAGGGATCTGTTCCATCAGGAGCAGGTGATGGATGACCGCGAGCATGAGGACGAGGTCGAATTGGGCCTCGAGGCGTGGCAGCAGGGCGAGGGATTCGGCGTTGCGCCAGCCAACGGCGGGAGTGGGGCGGGCAAGGTCGGCGTGGATGGTGAGGATGGAAAGATTGCGCTGGCGGGCCATGCGGAAGAGACGGTCGGCTGCGGCCTGGTCGCGCTCCAGGGCGACGACTTCCGCACCGAGCGAGGCAGCCAGCGCGCTGAAGTCGCCGGTGTTGGCGCCGATGTCGAGGACGCGGGCTGGCTGCGTGGTTTCGAGGACGCGGCGCACCCAATCGAGCTTCTGCTGGGATTGCTCGGGAGTGTAGTGGGTGAGGGTCCGCGGGTAGTCGCTCCAGTTGGAGCGGGCGGAATGCGGCGTGGCGCGGAGGGTGAGGCGGCGGAGGTCCTTCAGGGTGCGGCGAAGGATGTGGGTGGCGAGTTCAGGATCGTGCGAGCGGGATTTTTTCGGTGGCGCATCTTTTTTTAATGGCGCGGCGGCTTGCTTGCGGCGATCGAGCAGGGTGGGGAGGGTAATGGGCCAGAGCGCGGCGCGGGAGAGTCGATGACGCCAAGGGAGAGCGGCGAAGCAGTCGGCGGGCTCGTAGCCGTCGCGGCGGAAGAGGCTGAGGGATAGCGGCCAATGGAGGAGGCGGTCCATCAGTAAGGGCAGAAGGAAGGTGCGGACGTACTGCGCGTAGGCCAGCCAGATGGAGGGGTTGGGATCGCGGCTGGCGGGATCGCGGCGGTCTGGATTGCGGCGTGCGGGATTGCGGCGTGCTGGATTTCTGCGCTCGAAGGAGAGGATGTCGACGAAGATGGGACGGGGGCCGATGAAGAGGATGTTGAGCGGGGTGGCGTCCTTGAGGATCCAGCCGGCGGCGATGGCCTCTTCGCAGAGGTTGAGGGTGAGGTCGGCTGCCGCGAGCCATTGCGAAGAGGTCCACTCCCACGGGTAGGTGGGGATGGGAATTCTAGGGTGGCGAAGGATGAGCTGCGGGTCGGAGTCGTCGATTGCGGCGGCGATGAGGTCGCCACGCTGCTGCATGGCCTGGTAGAGGGGAGAGTCGATAAAGTCGAGCACATCGGCGCGCGCAGAAGGGGCGATGCTGCGGACGGCCTGGTCGCCTTCAAAGCGGAGCGAACCTGCGGGATCGCGGAAGGTGGCGCGGGGCGACGCAGCGGTCATGCGATTTTGCGGGACTCAGCAGACTCGGCCGCGACCGGCAAAGCCACGGTTACAGCCGAGTCTTTGTGCGCGAAAAATGAGCGGATACGGCGGCGAATGACATAGACGTAGGCCGCGCCCACCGAGGCGATTGTCTGGAGAGCGATGAGGCCGGTGCCGGGATCGACGTATCCCCAGGCGCGGCGGTCGGTGGCCACGAGCAGGCAAAAAGTCATCAATACTGCAAGCGAAACGGAGATCAGTCGCTTCATAAGAGCCTTTCTCTGATTTGACTCTGGTTGAAAGGCCGCTTTAGTGGACTAGAAGCGGCGAAGGATGTCCTGTGGAATATCGCCTTGTACGAGCCTTGTTTCTAAGAAACACCGGTTGGCGAAGATAGTTGCTCGCGAACGAAGATTTTGAGATTCGTTCCGGGAGATGCTTACTGATAGGAGAGACGCCGTGTCTGTGGCGGAAGATGCAGCTTCGAGGCGCCCCCCTGACACCGGGCGGCGGGATGAGGCACGCTTCTGACGTTTAAAACTCATGCGCAGCGGTTTTCAAGGGAAGAAGACCAGGCAGACTTCTCTTGGCCCGCTAATATGCGGGCGTTGGGGGCGGGCTAGAATAGGGCGCATGGAACCGACCGAGATGCAGGAGTTTTCCAAGCAGATGAAGGAGGGTGGAGAGGAGTCGCTGACGAAGATTTCGCTGGCGATCTCGATCCTGGCGGTGCTGGTGGCGATGGTGACGGTGCTGGGGCATCGCAGCCACACGGAGGCGGTGCTGATGCAGGCGCGCGCGGGCGACCAGTGGAACCTGTATGAGGCGAAGAAGATTCGCCAGGACAGCCTGTTGGTGGTGATCGACCAGATGGCCTTGCAGCCAACGGTGGACGCGAAGGCGACGGCGGCGAAGCTGGCCGAGTACAAGGCGCACATCGCGAAGTGGAACGACGATCTGAAAGAGGAGCAGAACACGGCTCTGGAGTTCGAGCACGAGGTGGATAGGGCGGAGCGGCAGGCGGAACACTTCGACCTGGGCGAGGCGCTGCTGCAGATCTCGGTGGTGCTGTCTTCGATTACGCTGTTTACGCGGCGGCGGAGTTTTTTTGTGGGTGGATTGGGGTTGGGCGTGGCGGGCGTGGCGATTGCGGCATCGGCGTGGCTGGTGCGGTGAGGGAAGTGCGGCGCGGCGAATACCCACTCATAGCGAGAGACAAGGGCGCGATGAATGAGGCATCCCGGCGGTTCTTCGGTCTGGTATCTTGGATGAGTTATGGAACCTGTAGCCAAGAGACGCCTACTCACGCCACCAGTCGACTCGAAAGAGCCGGGAAGCCTGGCGCTCGATAACTACGTCATCCACGAATTGTTCCTTCGCGAGGACTTCCCGCAGTACTTCACCGAGGAAGAACGGACGTTTGACGCGATTGTCGAGGCTGCGCGAAAGCAGCGCGAGGCGGATCAGCCTGAGCCGGGGGGCGCCGACCGTGCCTAAAGATTTCGATAGGGCGTGTGCGAAAGGGCAACCGAGCCGAGCCTCAATTTCGCCTGATTGCTTAGAAAGTTGACAGAGCGCGATGCCAACTTTTGATTCTTACTGGGTCCGACGATGATTTGAGAGATCACGTCATTGTGTTGTTCGTCATGGATCTTCAGCCGATAGTGAGGCACGATGCAGTTCGACGTTATCCGAGTTGAGAATGCGGAGTCTTCCCAAGAAATGGGTTGCGAGATTGCCCTCCACTCGCGCTCCTCAGCAAATGACGGGTGTTTGAAACAAGGCGCAACGCTACAAATCTTGTAGAGCAGCGGGCCCGAGAGCTCTGCACGAAACCTCTCTACTGTGCAGTCCTCTTGTCCGTACTTCTGGGTGTACTCGATCGCAAACTCTTCCATCATGTGTTTTGCAATCGCAAACTGAAAACTCTCATCGTATGTGCATTTGACTAAGCGAAATCCCTGTTTTTCCAAGATACCGCTGAGGATCGCTGTCCTCATTGCGATGGAATATCCGCCATCAGGAGGGCAATATGCTCTCCATTGGCTGAGTAGATCGCCGTACTCGCTTAGGGAAAAGACGCATACGTTCACCCCTGAAATCTGGTTCAGACTGTCTTTCGCGGCTGAGAGTGCCGTCTGGGCGGACGGAGATTGTTCTTTTGCGACTGAGTCAATGGCTTTCCGAAAGAGGTCAAGCGCGTGCTGGAACTCTCTCTCATCGTTGAGATAGTGGATAACGGTGGCCCAAACCTCGCCGGTCGAAACGACTCCGGCTAAGCCACTCGGCGATGTGTAATGCCAAAGGGCGGGCGGTGAACATAATTCAAAATAGCTGCTCATCTGCGATTGACTCAGGGCAATCAGGTTCTTACTTCGGCTTCGACTAGTTCAAGAGTTTTTTTTAGGGCTCGGTTTTTATAGCTGGCGGCGATGAAGTCGCGGAAGATGGGGTGGGGCTCGAGCGGCTTGGACTTGAACTCGGGGTGGAACTGGCAGGCGAGGAAGAAGGGGTGGGTGGGGACCTCGACGATCTCGACGTAGGTCGAGTCGGGGGTGGTCCCGGTGAGGCGGAGGCCGGCGCCGGTGAGGATGGGTTCGTACTCTCGGTTGAACTCGTAGCGATGGCGGTGGCGCTCGGAGATTTCGGTGGCGCCGTAGGCCGAAGCTGCGAGCGAGCCGGGTTCGAGATGGCAGGCCCAGGCACCCAGGCGCATGGTGCCGCCCATCTCTTCGACGCCGGTGAGCTCGCGGAGTTTATAGATGATGCGGTGGGGCGTGGCGGGATCGAATTCGCCGGAGTTGGCACCGGCGAGGCCGGCGACGTTGCGCGCGTACTCGATGCAGGCGAGCTGCATTCCGAGGCAGATGCCGAAGAAGGGCGTGGCGGACTCGCGGGCATAGCGGATGGCGTTCAACATGCCTTCGATGCCACGCTTGCCGAAGCCTCCGGGGACGAGGATGCCGTCGAAGCCGCTGAGTTGGCTCTCGTAGTTGCGATTCGGCTTGGCGGGTGCGTCGCCGATGGGCTCGTCGTGGGTTTCGAGACCCTCGGCCTCGATCCATGTGACCTTGAGATTGAGGTTGCGGGCGAGCGCGCCGTGGACGAGGGC
>PLOT01000241.1 GCA_003142215.1 Granulicella sp.
GATTTTCCGTGCTTCGTAAAGTCTCTGGAATAAAAGAGATGTGACGGCAATAATATCGTTGCATAACCCAGTTTTCGTGATACTATTTCTTTGGATGGCACTCGTTTGGTTTTACCGTTGGATCGCTAGAGACTAGTAATGTTTACTACTTGGTTATATAGCAGATTTGAGTTTTACAAAGCGGCTTTGAGTTGTTGATGGTTCTGCAAGCATGATATTGTGGTGTCTTAGCTATGTATATCTTGAGATTGATTGAGATTGATTGAGATTGCTACTAATTTTGCTGGTGGAGTTTCTAAAGGGTTTGCCGACGGTGGGATTTGAACCCACAATCCCTCGACAGGCGGCAGTTTTAAAGACTGCTGTGTATTCCAGTTCCACCACGTCGGCATTTGAAGGCCCGGTCATAGAGCAATCCATGACCGGGGTGTAGAGAAGAGCAAAACCGGCAGGGTGCAACCTGCCTTATTGACTGTACCCTCACGCTCTAGCCGTCGTTCACTCAACACGGCTAGAGCTTCTGTGTCTTCTGTTGAAGATACACATGGCTACACTTTAGCAGAAAATCGCAAGAGGGAGTTAATGAAAATGGACATTAAATCGGACTTTTCCGCAGAAGAGTCAATGACTCGTTTCCATACCGCGCTCGGTCAGGCAATGAAGGTGTCCAAGAGGAAGCTGAATCGGCTACTGGCGCAGGATAAGATCACACCTCTTGCCCCGCAGAAGCGCGGCCCTAGACCTTCGGTTTTGGCCCGCGCTTCCCTCGATAGAGGCTAGGCTTCCGGTCTTTCCGTCTTCCCGGTCAATTCAGCGTAGGTAAGGTGCTTGTTTGCGACCTGCGATAGAGCCAAGAGGAAGCGGTCTGCGTCGTCTAAGGGATTGTCTTTCGTGGCTCGATTGTTGAACCGGAACATCTGCTCATCCAAGTAACGATCCAAATGGAACGGTTCGACGGCAACGTATGTGCCGCTCAGATTGCGCTTCATTAGGCTCCAGAAGTTCTCAAGACTGTTCGTGTGAACGCGGCCTTTGACGTAGGCTTCAGCGTGATTCACAGTGTCGTGAATGTAGCGGCATCGAAGATCGTCATAGGCCACAGCTTGATCGGAATAGATAGCAGAGCCGTACTTCACATTCTTCAAAATCTCATTTTGTAGGGTTTCGCGCTTGACGTTGGGCACGACCTTCGCCCGAACCTGACGGCTCTCCCGGTCGAATATGCCGAATACGACCGTCTTGTTCTCGTTATGGACGCGGGTCTCGTATCCCGATGCTTGTTTGACTTGGCCTAGCTTCATGGCGCGGGAACGGTGCATGTTCTTGATTTTTCCGCCGACGAACGACTCATCGACTTCCACTTCGCCGCCGTCATTGCTGCCAAACTTAATTGCTGTGCCTGGGGTCTTGACGACTAGCCGGAGCCGGTGAAGCACGAACCATGCGGATTTCTGGGTGATGCCTAAGTCTTTGGCAAGTTCATAGGAGCTGATGCCGTTTTTGCAGTTGACCAAGAGCCACATGGCCGGGAGCCACTTCGCCAGAGGGATCGGGGAACCCTCGAAGATCGTCCCACGCTTGACCGAGTATTGAATCCGGCACTCGCGGCACTTCCACCGCTTCTGTGTCTTGAGGTAGTATGCTTCTTTCGACCAGCACTCAGGGCACTTTGGCTTGCCATCAGGCCAGCGCATCGCGGCTACAGCGTCTATGCAAACCTGCTCATCGCTAAAGTATTGAATCGCTTCGAGTAATGTCTTTGGCGTTTCCATGATTCAAATGTAGCAGATTGGCGTGGGTAAGTCAACTATATTATTACCGATGTGACTTTGCGCCTGCAAAGATTAGATTTCAGGCTACTTATAGCTATCAATAAGAAAATAAAAGGTTTCCTCCGTGCCTCGGCTTCGGGCATGAAAAACCCCGGCATTCTGCCGGGGGCTTTCCTTGTCTTCTCTACTGCTTCTATTTTACCAGATTGAGGGAAACTACTATGCCAACTATTTTTTGGAGGGAAGTGGTTGGTGCGGTGTGGGTTAGGGGATTTTTTGGGCGCGCAGGGGCTTGACACGCGATTTTGCTGAGGTTTTTGGGGAAAGAAAATAGTGGGGTGGGTTGGTGACACAACCCACATCTCAGAATCGAGATGTGGGGCACCCACTTTTGTGGTGGTTCAGATCTGGGCCACCCGCCGCGATGAATGGAGCACCCGGCCTTACTTGGGGCAGATGTTGGCTACTTCCTTTTCAAGCTTTCCGGCATCTCGCTTTTTGATCAGGTTGTCGTAGAACGAGGACTTGGTTTTTGGGTCCGCTGCGAGAAACTTCTCATAGACATTCAGGGCTGCGGTGAGGCCGGCGACATTCTGCTTGCCTGAATCGGTCGCGGCTTCGGGATGTTCGTAGAGAAATGCTGCAGCGGAAATGATCATCTGAAGCGCGATCTGGCGCGCATGACTGCTCTTGACCGAGTTCATCTGATTGAACACGGAGGCGCAGAGGAGCACATGACTTGTGTGATCGTTCTCGTCGTATGCCATTGCCGCCTTGCGTTGCTGATCAGCCTGAGGGCCAAGCGGATCCGCTTCGGCTGCATGTGTGTAGGCTACGGCTTGCTGCTGGGTTGTGGCTGGTGTGACATCCTGCGCGAAAGTGGAAGTTGCCAGAAGCAGTAAAGACGCAGAAACGACAAGACAGATCGGTAGATGAGTTCGATTCATAAATCTCCCTTGGAAAGTTGCGACTCCAATATATTCCATACATGAATGTGCTGCTCATGGGTGGAGTTGATTGGCGGCGGCTTTGACGGGGGCGAAGGAGAGGCGGTGGAGGGGGGTGGGGCCGAGGAGGGTGAGGGCGCGGAGATGCTGGGCGGTGGCGTATCCCTTGTGCGCGGCGAGGCCGTAGCCGGGATGCGTGGCGTCGAGTTCGCACATCATGCGGTCGCGGTAGACCTTGGCGACGACGGATGCGGCGGCGATGGAGAGTGAGAGCGCGTCGCCGTGGATGAGCTTGGTCTGAGCGCAGGGGTGGGCCAATTCGGAGAGATCGAGTTGCATGGCGTCGATGAGGAGGTGGTCGGGGGCGATAGCGAGCGTGCGGACGGCGGAGAGCATGGCGAGGCGCGTGGCCTGGTAGATATTGACGCGGTCGATGGTGGCGGCGTCGACTTCAGCGATGGAGATGGCGAGGGCGGAGGAGCGGATGAGGCGGTCGAGCGATTCGCGCTGGAGGTGGGTGAGCTGCTTGGAGTCGCGGAGGCCGGCGCGGGCGAGCGGGGCGAGTTGCGGGGGCAGGATGACGGCGGCGGCGACGACCGGGCCGAAGAGACAGCCGCGGCCGACCTCGTCCACGCCGGCGATGGAGTGGAAACCGCCGAGGCGCAGGGCCTGTTCGTGCGCGTCGGAGCAGACGAGAGACTTCAACAGGCGCTGTTTGGCGGCGGAGGCAGAGACGGTCTTGGTTGGAGACATGCTTGCTTAAGAGCTTAGAGCATTTTTACCAATGGGGTAGAGTGTCGTCGCAGGAGCAAAATACGGGGATTCTTCGCTACGCTCAGAATGACAATTCCTACTACGCACAACGGCCACGACGAGAATGACAATTCCTGTTACGCACAAAGGCCACGGTTAAATGAAAAGGCCACGACGAGGGATCGTCGTGGCCGTTGGGTGGAAGAGTGCGGAGGGTCAGGAGGCGCGGGCGACTTCGTGCAGACGGGCGGCCTTGCCGCGCAGACCGCGGAGGTAGTAGAGCTTGGAGCGGCGAACCTCGTAGGAGCGCAGCTTCTCGATGCGCTCGACGACCTTGGAATTGTAGGGGAAGATGCGTTCGACGCCCTGGCCAAAGCTCATCTTGCGCACGGTGAAGGTGGCCTGCGGGCCTTTGTTGGTGGCGATGACCATGCCCTCGAAGGCCTGGAGACGCTCTTTCTCGCCCTCGCGGATCCTGACCTGAACGCGGACGGTGTCGCCGGGGGCGAAGGAGGGGTGGTCGGTCCGCTCAAGTTTGGCGGCCAGCTTCTGCATAATCGGATTGATGGACATAGGTGCTTTCCTGTTCGAGACTCGAATCCTTAGTTTACACGAAAAGAGGCGAAACAGGGATCAGGAGTTGGCTCTGGCGGCGAAGAAACCGAGCGATGCGAGGAATTCGCGGTCTTCGTCGGTGAGTGGGGCGCGGGCGAGGAGGTCGGGGCGGTTGCGGAGGGTCTTGGCGAGGGCGGCCTGGCGGCGCCAGCGGCGGATGGCGGAGTGATCGCCTGCGGCGAGGACTTCGGGGATGGGCGTGCCGCGGAAGTCGGCGGGGCGAGTGTATTGGGGGTAGTCCAAAATACCTCCTGCCCCGTGGGTGGAGCGGGGAACGCCGTCGGGGGTCTTGCCGTCGGTGGGGTCGTTGGGCTGAATGTCTGGGACGCCGAAGCTCTCGTAGCGGCTGGAGTCGGCGTGGCCGAGAACGCCGGGGAGGAGGCGTACGGTGGCGTCGAGGACGACGGCGGCGGCGAGTTCTCCGCCAGAGAGGACGTAATCGCCGATGGAAAGCTCTTCGTCGGCGAGGAGGTCGGCGACGCGCTCGTCTACGCCCTCGTAGCGTCCGCAGATGAGGACGACGCGATCGAGTGCGGCGAGGTGGCGCGCAGTGGCCTGGGTGAAGGGCTTGCCCTGCGCGGAGAGCAGGATTACGGACTGGCGGGTGAGGTCGCGGGTGGACTTGGACGCGATTCCATCTATTGATTTATTACATTCAATTTCACCTTCATCTATTTGATTTACATGCTGCTCACTGGAAAATTCAATGGTATCGCTTGGGTTGGCAGCGTCCAGCGACTCGATGCAGTCGAAGATGGGTTTCGGCTTGAGGACCATGCCTTCACCGCCGCCAAAGGGACGGTCGTCCACTGTGCGATGGCGGTCGTGGGTGAAGTTGCGCAGGTCGTGGGTGACGACTTGGACCGTGCCGGTGGCGATGGCCCTGCTGAGGATTCCGAAGTCGAGCGGGCCGGAGAAGAAGTTGGGGAAGATGGTGAGGATGTCGAAGCGCATGGTCATTTTTCGGGGGAGCGGCTGGGTTGCAGGTTGAGTTCTGCGAGGCCTTCAGGCAGGGCCATACGGATGGACTTTGCGGCGGGGTCGAGCGCTACGAGGAAGGCGCGGGCGAAGGGGACGAGGATCTCGTCGCCGTTGGGTGAGGTGATGGCGAGCAACGGGGCTGCGTCTTCGAGGCGGCGCGTGCCGTCGGGGGTGGTGGGGAAGTCGACGCTGGCGACGGTGCCGAGGGGGTGGTCGCGGTCATAGACGGTGCAGCCGATGAGGTCGGAGATGTATGTGGCGTCGGAGTCGAGGGTCATGCGTTCAGACAGCGGAACGAGAACTTCCTTGCCTGCGAGTTTCTCCGCTTGCTCGATGCTGTCGATGCCTGCGAAGCGGAGGACGATGCGGCCGGCGTTCTTGCCTACGGGAAGCCAATGGGAGGCAACCTCGGCGAGTTGAAGGGGAGGGGATGGTTCGGTGGAGGTGGCCGCCGCGGAGGGTGAATCGGTGAATCCCTGCGGGGCGAGCCAGACGCGGGGCTGGCGGACGAAGCGGCCGGGGAAGTCGGTGAAGAGGTCGGCGAGCACCTCTCCCTTACGCCCCTGCGGGCGGAGGATGCGGGCCAGCACGATCCATTGCGAGGCGGATTGCATGTGGTTCATGTTACCTTGCGGCGGACCGTTCGTGGCGGATCTAAGCTGGGAGGGCGATCGAGGTCAGCTTGTCTGCGGCTGCTGGTCGTCCTCAAGGTCGTCCTCGTCGTCTTCATCCTCAAGGATGTCGAGCGAGAAGCGGTGATGCAGCTTCATGCTGGCGGCACCGAGGATGGTGCGCAAGGAGCGCGCCGTGCGGCCCTGTTTGCCGATCACCTTGCCGATGTCCTGGGGTGCGACGCGAACCCGCAGGATGGTGGCCTCGCGGTCGTCAATCAGTTCGACGGAGACGGCATCGGGCTGGTCGACCAAGGCCTGGACGATCTCGAAGATGAGTTGCTTCATCGTCTCGGTCGATTGGCCGTTTGCAGTGGACGGAACTTCATTCATCACAGACACCTCTTGGGAGATATGCTGCGCCGATCCGATTCAACCTATCGCCTCAATCTAGGTGAGGTCTTCAGAGGATGAACCACAGCAACCGGAACAGACCAGACCGTGTCGCGTTTTGGGGAGATCGAAAGCGTGACACGGAGACCACCTTGTTGAACGGGGTCATGCGAAGAGTCTACGTGACGGAAGAAGAAAACAAGCGAAAAGATCGGAAGCTGACGACATCTTTTGGCACTGGAAACTGGTTACTAGATAACTAATTAGTTACTAGGCGGAGAGAGAAGTCTCAGCGACCGGTTCCGCGGCTGAAGTGGTGGGTTCAGCAACTGGTTCCGCGGCTGAGGCGGTGGCAGGTTCAGCAACTGGTTCCGCAACTGGTTGGGCGGCAGGTGCGGTAACTGGTTCCGCAACGGGTGTGGCGAGCGGTTCAGGGACAGGCGCGGCATAGAGTTTTGCGACGCGGTCGGAGAGCAGGGCTCCATTGCCGACCCAGTAGTCGATGCGGTCGCGCTTGAGGGTGATCGAGGCGGGTGTGGTGCGCGGGTTGTAGGTGCCAACGACTTCGACGGAGCGGCCGTTGCGGGCTCGATCCTTCTCTATGACAACGACGCGGTAGTGGGGCTGCTTGGGGGCGCCAACGCGCGCCAGACGGATCATCAACACTTAGGGAATCCTCTCAAAAAAAGCGATGTGTTTGGGCGAAGAGATGAAATCGAGCGATCTACCGTTGAAGGCAGGGACTAGCGGAGAAAATGGCGGGACCCAAGCTCACACAACCCAACACCTAAGTATGGCGGAGTCCGCGGGATTTTGCAATGCGGGATGGACAGGCTGCGGCGAATGCCCGAACGCTGCCATGCCGCCCCGTGGCGGCGGCGGCATGACGATGGGCACATGATGCTCCGCTTGACCCCAAGTGGTAGAACGATAATCCCGCGCAGACGGCAAGACTGTGATTTCTGTCACATCAGTTGCGCGGGCGAAGGATCACTTCTCGTCGCGCAGCAGGGCGGCGGCGGCCCACAGGACGGGTGCCTGGCCGTGCAGGTTTCCGGTCTCGCGCTTGCGGTCGAGGTAGTACTGCATGTTGTCGAGCTTGCCGGTTCCGGTGCAGACCTGGGTGACGTCGTGGTTCTGGTCGACGTAGCCGGTGACGGCGATCCATCCTCGGCGTGCGGCGGGCGCGTAGGTGGCGGCGTCCAGCCAGCCGTGCTTGACGCCGGTGATGAGCGCGAAACTGAACATGGCGGAGCTGGAGGATTCGGGCCACGCCTCGGGGTGGTCGATCAGCTCGTGCCACATGCCGTCCGGGCCCTGATACTTCAGCAGCGCGGCCATCATCAGCTTGTATCCGGAGAGGATGCGCGGGCGGTCGGGATGGTCGGCGGGCAGGGTGCGCAGCATCTCCGCCATGCCGGCGGCGAACCAGCCGTCGCCTCGTCCCCAGAAGTACTTCACGTCGGGCGCATGGAAGAAGAGGCCGTTGGGCTGCTGTAGCCGGTCGAGGTAGGCGACCATCTCGTGGGCGTCGCGGTCCAGATACTTGCGGTCGCCGGTGGCGCGGTAGGCTTCGAGCTGCAGCATGTTGAGCATGTACATGTCGTCCACCCAGAAGCGCGTCTCGGGCGAGAGGCCCTGTAGATTGTCGAGCGGCACGACCGCTTCGGGGTAGGTGATGCCGGGCGTCGGCGGCGCCCACTGGCGGTCGGCCCAGGAGATGCCGAGCTGCAGGTACTTCGGATCGTAGGTTGGGAGTGCTTTGGTCTGGATGGCGATCTCGAGCGGCATCACGCCGAAGATGGAGTCGTCGACGTGGTGCCGCTGCGGCTGGCGGCCCGTGCCGCCCGGCAGCATTGGGTCGAAGAGGGCGATGAGGCGGTCGCGCAACGCGTCGTCATGGGTGAGGGCAGCGAAGGTCATCGCTCCATAGAATGTGCATACATACGGGTAGCCGGAGAATCGCGCGCCTTGCGTCCCGGTGACGAAGTGCTCGGCCAGCGCCTTGCCGACCTCGGCGGGGGAGACGCCGCGCGGCCAGGTGGTGAGGTCGCCGGGCGCAACCGGAGCGGGTTGTATGTACGGGCCTTCGGGGACGCGGCGCGGCGGCATGGTCTGCGCGCCAGGTTGGGCCGCTGGGCCGACAACCGGTGCGGGCGGGGTGGCAGGCGTGGGCGGGGCTTGCGCGGGCAATGCGGCGGCGGCGAGCAGGAGGGATGCGCAGAGGAGCGGGAGCGGACGGAGGTTCATGGGTTCACCCTTGCTATTGAGTTGCGGAGAGATGGTTGCGGCGGTGTCGGTCAACCAGTCTACGCGGCGGGTGGGAGGATGGACAACTACGAGGGGCTGGGAGGGTGTGCAACTATGAGAGGACAGGTTGATCGCTCACTGAGCTCGACAACCTCAGGGCAATATCTGACTGATGCGCTACGGAATGACAAACAAAAATTGGTCTATAGCAATTCCGAAAATGCTCTAGAAGTCAAGGGATCTCACTTTGAGGCCACCGTCTCTCTACACAGCATCCATTTGTCGATCCGATCGGCATGTCCGCCGCAACTAACTGCCCCGGTCGCCCGAACAACCGCAGCAACAACAAGAGACCGCCCCCGGCTTCCCGGGGGCGGTTCATTGCATGGACAGCGACCTACGACGGTACAACCGCTATGTTTAGCTCGCTATTTCCGACGCCCGTCCAGGCGATGTAGACCTTCCCGTTCGCGGTGGTTAGCGCGGGCGCCAGTGTACTGGTCTCCGTCGAGGTGAACTTGCCGCTGAAGGTCGCGCCTCCATTGGCCGAGCTTTCGACGTTCAGGTTGTTGTTGCCATCGCCCTTCCAGGCCAGGAACAACTGGTTGCCGCTGGACGTAATCGCCGTGCCAACCGGGCTGGTATCGGGCAGCGTCACCTTGTTGCCGAAGCCGGTGACTGTAGCCCCGTTGACGAGGACGTGCGCCACGTTCAGGTTGTCGTTGCCGTCGCCCTTCCACGAGATCACGAGGTTACTGCCGTTAACGCTGAGTGATGGCGCCTGCGGACTGGTCTCCGTCGAGGTGTACTTGCCCCCGAAGGTCGCCCCGTTGTCGCCCGAGGACATGATGTTCAGCTGATCGTTGCCGTCTCCCTTCCACGCGATATACAGTCGACCGTTGAAGGAGGCCAGCGCCGGGCTGAGCGGGCTGGTGTCGCCCAGCGTCACCTTATTGGTAAGGCCGGTCGCAGACGTAGCGTTCAGCGTAATGTGCGCGACGTTGAGGTTATCGTTGCCATTGCCCTTCCATCCTACGATCAGGATGCCATTGTGGCCACACAGCGCCGGCGCCTGCGGACTGGTCTCGGTCGAGGTGAACTTCGTCCCGAAGGTCGTTCCGTTGTTCGAGCACAGGACGTTGAGCTGCTTGTTGCCGACACCCGACCACGCAAGGTGCAGGAACGTGCCGGTCGAGGCCAGCGCCGGACTCAGCGGGCTGGTCTCACCCAGCGTCACCTTGCCGGTAAAGCCGTCGCCGGAGGTCTTGACCACGGTTGTGGGCGTGCGCAGCCACGCCTCTTGCGTGATGGCAAGCATGGACGGCACGTCGATGATACCGATCGAGTCCCAAGTGTAGAGCGCATACCCGGGTTTGGTGCCGTCAATCCCTGCCGGCACCGCAACATTGAGTTGCGAGGCCAGCCAGGAGATAGTCCCGTAGCCGCACAGCGAAACGCAATGATCCTCGGCGGTGTCGGCGTGGAAACCTGTCGCGAACCAGCCCGACTGCCCACCTGTGCTGCTATAGGCGGTGTCGATCTGGTCGGCCGCGATGCCGATCTTGACCGGCCCCACGGCAATGGCGCTGGTAAGGTTGCTCGCGTCCGTATACACCACTCGGGCATAGGGGCCGTCGTTGTAGATGTTGCCGTTCAGCGGGAAGCCGCCGGTCTGCATGAGCTGCAGCACCCCGGTGAGAGTCGCGCCGTTCAGCACGTTGTTTTGGGTCGCCCATGTGATAACGGTGGCCTCCGGGATAAAGATTTCCGGGTTGTTGCAGGCCTTGGCGAAGGCTTCTTCGGCCGTAACGCAGTCTCCGTATTGGTCGTTACCCCAAATATTGAGTTCTGCAGGGATGACGATGAAGTTGGGCGGTGCTCCCACCGGGGGCTTGAAGAGGCGAGCGGCGGCAATATCAGCAGGCGGCGACGGGATGGCCCCGCGCATATGCTTTATAGTAGGCATGGTATTCTCCGGCAAATAGGATTTGAGGTAGCTGGAACGGGCCCCTGAGGCGACTTCGGGTTGTCTCAAAGACAGCCCCGGAATCATCCCCAGCTTTCAGGCAGACTGATGTGTGGAGCCTGGGATCGCTCCGCCAGTAGCCTGTTGTCTCGTTTTTCTCTCGTCTCTTCCTCTTGCGGGAAGATGTTCCTCTAGCCCTCGCGTTGGAGGGCGTCACTCTCTGAAGCCGAAGAAGTCTGCTCTTCCGCTTCAGGGCCTTGATTCGGGGTGAAGATCGGCGCCTTCTCGATATCGGAGAGGGGACTAGGTATGGCTCCCCGCTTCGGATGCTGCACCTGTGTGGCCTGGGATGAGTCTCTGTGATCCTCGCTGGATGTGTTTGGCTGTTTCACGGCGCGACGCTCCTTGCAACAACTCTGCTCTGTGGCCTGATCGACCTCAAGTTACTCGCTTCGCCGCAGCGGGGGGGGTACAGAATGAAGACAACGCAATTATGCACGTAAATGCGCAGCCTTGCAAGGCCCGAAGCGAAAATGCTCTAGTCCTGCGAAACGCCGATTGCGACAGCGAATTCTCGGTTTACTCTAGCTCGCGTTCCCACTCAGCTTACTTGTGCCAGTGGGTGGGCCAGTTGAGGTACTTGATGGCGGCCTCGTGGATGGCGGCGGCGGAGGTGGAGAAGCTGGCGGCGACGTGGTGCTCGAAGCCGTTCTCGCAGATGTAGCGGAGCAGCGCCTGCATGTTGGGGATCTCGACGACGCCGGCGCCGCCGAAGGTGTTGAGCGGATCGTCGGTGAATGCTCCCTGGCCGACGTAGCCTTTGATCTGGCCGGAGAAGTCGTCGGTGGAGAAGCGGGCGAAGCTCATGGGGCCGGCCTTCACCTTGCCATCGAGCGTGCCGTGGGTGTTCTG
>PLOT01000219.1 GCA_003142215.1 Granulicella sp.
GAGTTGCCCAGATTGCCTCCGGGGACGACGAGATGCTCTGGAACCTGCCACTCCATCTGCTCGACAATCTCCATTGCCGGGGTCTTCTGGCCCTCCAGCCGGTACGGGTTCACCGAGTTCAGCAGATAGATCGGGAACTGCTGCACCAATTTCGTCAGCAGTTTGAGGCATCCGTCGAAGTCGGTCTTCAACTGCACCGTCAAGGCGCCATAGTCCATCGACTGAGACAGCTTGCCCCACGCAATCTTTCCCTCGGGAATAAAGACAATGCAGCGCAGCCCGGCGCGCGCCGCATAGGCCGCCATCGCCGCCGAAGTGTTGCCGGTCGAGGCGCACGCCACCCACTGGAAGCCGCGCTCCACGGCAACCGACAGCGCCGCCGTCATTCCCGTGTCCTTGAACGAGCCGGTCGGGTTCATTCCCTGGTGCTTGGCCAGCAGCCAGTCGACGCCCGCCAGTTCCGCGCACCGAGGCATCTCGTAGAGCGGCGTATTGCCCTCGCGCAGCGTCACCACGCGCTCCACGTCGCGCATGAACGGAAGCATCTCGCGGAAGCGCCAAACCCCGCTCTGGTCCACCGGCATGGTTGAGGTCTTGCGCTCCTGCCACAGATGGCGCATCCCGCCCGGATTCGGCAGCCGCACCTCCGAAGAAGCAGTCGCGGAGATATTGGCGGAAGGGGTGGAAGGAGGATTCGCAGGTGAGCTGGCGGGAGCGTTGGAACTCCCTACGCCCGCGTTCCACGGCCCCGCTCCCTCACTCCAGGGGTAGATCACCTCATACAGCCCATTGCAATCCGGGCAGCGAAAATCGCTGCGAACCGCGTCTCCTGCGATCCTTGCGCCGCAGTTTGTGCATCGTAGTTGATGTGTCGCGCTCATTTGTCTTCTCTTTAGCCTATCGCATGCAATCGAATCTGCCCAAGAATACGCCGCGCGCTTCCCTCCCCCACGCTCCATCCTCGACGCTGCGCGCAGGTCTCTACCTCACACTTCTCTGCTGCCTGCTGAACGCGCCTCCCTGCTACCAGGCACAGACCACCCCGCGCGAGATCGACGTCCTGGCCACCGCCGATCTGCAGCCCGTACTGCCCGCGCTCGCCGAAGCCTTTACCCACGCCACCAATATCAAGCTGATCGTCCGCTACGACTCCTCCTCAATACTGGCCACGCAAATCCTCAAAGGCGATCCCGCCGACCTCTTCCTCGCCACCGACTTCAGCGTTCCCGAGAAGATCATCGCCGCCGACCTGGCCGACACGCCCGAGCCCATCGCCTACGCACGCGGAACCCTCGTCCTGTGGGCGCGCAAAGACTCCCCCTTGCAGCCGCTCACCCAGAACACGCTGCGCGACCCCCGAGTCCAGTCCCTCGCCATTCCCAGCCCGGACCACATCACCTACGGTCGCGCCGCCGTCGCCGTCCTCAACCGGATGAAGCTCTACGACCAGCTCAAGCCGCACCTCATCGTCGCCGAAGACCTTGCGCAGACCGCCGATCTCATCGAATCGGGCAAGGCCCAGCTCGGCTTTCTCTCGCTCACTCTGGTCTCGTCCGAACACTTCAAGCAGATCGGCTCCTATATTCTCATGCCGCCCTCCGCCTACTCCCAGATCCGCCAGTGCGCCGTCGTCATGAAGAACTCCGCCCACAACGCCGACGCACACGCCTTCCTCGACTGGCTCCGCTCCCCACCCATCCAGAAGGGCCTCCCCGCCTACGGCCTCGACCCTCTCCAGTAGACGGGTGCCCCATCCATCGCGCCTTTGCGATGGGTGGGTTGTGCGCAGCAAGAACTGCGACCGTATCCACCCTAGCCGCCTCAGCCCACCGCCGCAAAGCCCAGCAGCACGGGCTCCTGTTCCAGCCGGATCGCAGTCCGCGCCCACACACCTTCGATCACCGCGTCCCGCAGTGCGACAATCTCCTGCGCAGTCGCCCCTCCGCGGTTCACAATCGCCAGCACATGCTTCGTCGACAGCCCGGCGCGCCCCATGGCAAATCCCTTGTCAAATCCCGCCAGTTCGATCAGCCAGGCCGCCGACAGCTTCACCACGCAATCCTCCGGCTCGTAGCCCCACCCAGCCGGAAACTGAGGCACGTCCGCAACGCGGCAGCCCGCAATCGCAGCCAGCCGCGACAACTCATCCACCGCGACCACCGGGTTCTTGAAGAACGATCCCGCGCTGCGCGAGTCCGCATCGTCTGCCACCAGCAGCATCCCCTTGCGCGCGCGAATCTCCCGCACCGCCGCAGCCGTCTCGGCCAGCGCCGGCCTTGCAACTCCGTGCTGCTCAAAGTAAGTCTTCACGTCGCGATACTCGATGTGAGGCCGCTGGCCGATGTTCAGGTGATATTGCACATGCGTGATGACGTAGCGTCCCTTGCGGGTCGTATTGAAGATACTTCTTCGGTAGGCGAAGCCGCATTCCTCCTGAGAAAAACGCACCCTCCGCTCCGCCTCAAGATCGATGGCGTGGACCTGGTAGATTGCGCTTGCTACCTCCTGCCCGTACGCGCCGACGTTCTGGACGGGCGTTCCTCCGACGCTGCCGGGGATGCCCGCGAGACATTCGATTCCGGCGGCGTTCTTCTCGACTGCGGCGCGAACCACGGCGTCCCACTCGACTCCTGCGTCGGCTTCCACAAGCACAGCTGCGGAATCCTTGAGCGTGTGTACGGCCAACGTGTCATTGGCGATGCGCAGGACAACTCCATTGAATCCCTCGTCGCTCACCAGCAGGTTGCTGCCGCCGCCCAGGATGAAGCACGGCACGCCCTGTGCCCGCGCAAAGCGCACCGTCGCAAGCATCTCCTCTTCGTCGCCCGTTTCCACAAACCAGCGCGCCGGCCCGCCCACGCCCAGCGTGGTGTACTGCGCAAGCGATACATTTTCCACAATCGTCACGCCACCAGAGTAGAGCAACTCGCCGATTGCATCCAGCCAATTGCAAGAAGTACTGCATCCGACACTCCCCCAGGGACATCAAATCACCGGCCTGCACAGCGCACGAAGAGACGATATTCCAAGGAGGTTTTCCATGTACCCAGAGATTATGTTGATTCCAATGCGCGAGGAGCTCTCCCGCGCCGGCGTCAACGAAGCCCGCACTGCCGCCGACGTGGACGCCGCGCTGGCCCAGCCCGGAACCACCCTGCTGGTCGTCAACTCCATCTGCGGATGCGCAGCCGGCAAGATGCGCCCCGCCGTGCGCATGGCCCTGCAGCACTCCCTCACTCCCGACCAGGCCGTCACCGTCTTCGCCGGGCAGGACAGCGAAGCCACCGGGCGCGCCCGCGACTACCTGGCGGGCAATCCGCCCAGCTCGCCCGCCATCGCCATCCTGCGCGACGGCCAGCTTGTCTACCTGATGCAACGCTCGGCTATCGAGAGTTCCACAGCGCCCGCCATCGCCCAGGAACTCACCCGCGCCTTCGACGCCTACTGCGCCACCGCAGCCGCATAGCCCCACGCACAGAGCATCCACCGCACCAAGCGGAAGAACCGTCTTCGGCGGTCGATTGATCGCTGCCAGAAGAACTGCGTCCGGTTAAAAATCTCTAACCACAGACCCGCATTAACCTCCACTCTGTTTCCCTCCCTTTTCCTTCCTCCCCACTCATCTCAATAGCGCTTTGCGCCGATGAGGTGTGTAAGACAATGTCGAGCAGCCACTTCATCTCCGCAGGTTCATTGCGGCAACCTATCTCCGAGTCGCAGAATCAGGACGCAACAGGCTCCGCGCTTGCCTCCCCCGCGCGCGGCATTCAGCGCAACCCGGTTCTGTTGGGCGACAGCGTGGCCATCCGCCGCCTGCGCTCGCAGATCCAGCGCATCGCTCCGTACTTCCGCACCGCGCTGGTCCGCGGCGAGACCGGCTCCGGCAAGCAGCTTGTCGCGCGCGCCATCCACGACCTCTCGACTGGCGCAAACGGCCCATTCATCGTCGCCAACGCCAGTGCGCTCGCCGAATCCATCGCCAAAGGCGATCTCGCGCGCGCCTCATCCTCGCCATCCGCCGCTTCCCTGCTCGCATCCGCCAACGGTGGCACCCTCTACCTGGACAGCGTCGGCGAGCTTCCCTTCACGCTGCAGGCCGCCCTCTTCCGTTTCATCCGCGCCTGCGAGGAGCGCCGCAACGTCGCTCCGCCGGCCAGCCGCAGCGACTTCCGTCGCACCGAACCGGAACGGATTAACACAAGAATTCTCGCCTCAACCGATCGCGATCTCCGCGTTCTGGCCGCTATCGGCCAGTTCCGCCAGGACTTATACGCCCGCCTCTCCGCGGTGGAAATCCTGGTTCCGCCGCTGCGCCAGCGCATCGAGGACATTCCCAACCTCGTAGCATGGCTGCTGCACAGGATTGCCGGCGAGACTGGACAGGTCCCAAAGCTGCTGGCCAAATCTACCTTGGCCCAGCTCCAGGAGCGCCTCTGGCCAAACAATCTCCGCGAACTGGAACGCGTCGTCGCCCAGGCCGCCGCTCTCGCCGAGGGCGCCATTGTTGAGCCGCGCCACCTGCTCGCGCTGGTCGATCCCGCCAACGCCAGCCCCGCCAGCCAGCCAGCCATCCACATCGAGCGCCTGCACGACGTCATCCAGCAGCACGTCCTCGCCGTCCTCACCCGCTGCGGCGGAAACAAGCTGCGCGCCGCCGAGCTGCTCGGCATCAGCCGCTCCACTCTCTACCGCATGTTGGACGCAGGCTCCGTCTCCACCCACTCCCTCACCGGGTAGATCGCAACAAATATCTTTTCCGCAACCTCGATACACTCGTTACAGGCGCATTTTCGCCCGAGGTATCGAAGTCTCATGATGAAGCTCTCCATCGTCCTTCTGCTCTGCGCATCCGGTTCAACTCCGCAGCTTCACGCACAGCTCCGCGCCGCTCTCCCCCCCACCCCAGCGGCCGTCCCCGCGCAGAACCTCACGCAGGACATCGCCGCCCGCAGCCGCGATCTCTCCCGCCTCTTCGACGAGATCTGGCAGGACAAGCTGCGCCACTCCCCCGAGTACGCCACCTACCTCGGCGACAAGCGCTACGACGACCAGCTCACCGACTTCTCCCCGCGCTCGATTAACGACTCGCTGGCCCGCGGCCGCGCCTTCATCGAGCGCCTCTCCGCCATCGACACCACCAACCTTCCGCATCAAGCCCAGCTCTCCGCCGAACTCATGCTCCGCTCCCTCAGCGACGACCAGGAGGCCGCGCCCTTCAAGGAGTGGGAGATGCCCGTCAACCAGTTCGAGGGTCTGCAGCTCGACCTGCCCCAGCTCGCCTCGCACACCTCCTTCGACAACGCCGCCGACTACGACCACTACATCGCCCGCCTCAACAAGGTTCCCGTCGCCTTCTCGCAGATCATGACCAACCTGCAGTCCGGCCTGGACGACCACCGCACTCCCCCGCGGTTCCTCATGCAGAAGGCCCTCGACGAGACCCAGGCTATCGCCGCCGAGAAGCCAGCCGACAGCCCCTTTGCACTCCCGCTCAAATCATTTCCCACATCCGTCAGCCCCGCCGACCGCAAGCGCATCACCGAGGACCTCCTCGAAGCCATCGCCACGCAAGTTCTGCCCTCCTACCAGCGCTTTGCCAAGTTCCTCGCCGTCGCCTACATCCCCAACTGCCGCACCGATCCCGGCATCTCGTCCCTGCCCGGCGGAGACGCCTACTACGCCTTCCGCATCCGCCAGAGCACCACGCTGAATAAGTCCGCCGCCGAGATCCACCAGATCGGCCTCGACGAGGTCGCCCGCGATCAGGCTGATATGTTAGACATCGTGCACAAGCTGGGCTTCAGCGATCAGAAGTCCTTCAACGCCGCGCTCAAGTCCAACCCCAAGCTCCACCCCGCCTCCGCCGACGCGTTGCTAGACGCCTACCGTCACTACATCGCGCAGATGCAGCCCCGCCTGCCTGAACTCTTCGGCACGCTGCCCAAGGCCCGCCTCGAAGTCGTCGCCATGCCCGGCTACATGGCTCCCAATCAGGCCGCCGCCTTCTACGACCAGGGCACGCCCGATGGCAAGCGTCCCGGCCAGGTCGACATCAACACCTACCACTTTGCCGACCGCTCCCTCGCCGGCGTCGAAGCCGTCGCCTACCACGAAGGCATTCCCGGCCACCACCTGCAGATTTCCATCCAGCAGGAGTTGCCCGGCCTGCCCGCCTTCCGCCAGCAGTCCTACTACACCGCCTACACCGAGGGCTGGGCGCTCTACAGCGAACGCCTGGGCAAGGAGATCGGCTTCTATCAGGACCCCTATTCCGACTACGGCCGCCTGGAAGCCGACATGTGGCGGGCCATCCGCCTGGTGGTGGACACCGGCGTCCACTCCCAGCACTGGACCCGCCAGCAGATGGTGGACTACTTCCACGACCACTCCGGCCTGGACGAGACCAACATCCAATCCGAGGTCGACCGCTACATCGCGTGGCCCGCGCAGGCGCTCGGCTACAAGATGGGCCAACTCAAAATTCTGGAGTTGCGCGACCGCGCAAAATCCGCCCTCGGCCCCAAATTCGACCTCCGCGCCTTCCACGACGTCATCCTATCCTCCGGCGCGCTCCCGCTCGACGTCCTCGATAAACAAGTCGACCTCTGGATCGCCGCGCAGAAAGCCACTCCATAATCCAGCAACTCGTCATTCTGGCCTGAGCGTAGTCGAAGGCCAGAATCTCCGTATTTCGTCTTTGCTCGTGCTTGAGCAAGTACAGCGTTTATCGCGGTCACGTGCGATGAGAGGGAGTCAACCTATGGGATGAGTGTGCGTTCAGCCCCAGCGCTGCTCTACTTCTTGGCGAAGGAGCGCACCAGAATCACCAGGTTCCACACATCGTCCGGCTTGGCGCGGTCGCCCTCGGCGGGCATCTTTCCCTTGCCGTCATGGATCAGCGTGTAGAGTTCTCCGTCCGACATGTCTTTCAGAGTATCCGGATCGCGCAGGTCCTTGAGGCTCAACTTCATATCGCCGACAAGATCTCCTTTGCCGTTGCCGTTCTCTCCGTGGCACATGGCGCAATCGATGCTATATGTGTTTTTAGCGTGGGCCTGCGATTCAGCCGTGGGCTTCACGGGATTGTTCTGAGGCACCGCTGCGGAAGCAGGTGCAGCCTGGTCGGCAGGTGCAGCCGGCTCCGCAGGAGCCGTCTGTGCGGCAGGTGCAGTCGACGCAGCAGGCGCAGCCGGCTCCTGCGTTAAGAGTGCAAGAAACAGCAGCGGCGGAAGAACAAATAGCAGCTTCAGCATTGCAAACCTCCATGGAGTCTGCCGAAACCATGTACAACAGAATCCTATGCCTCATGCACGGCAATTGAAATCCATAAACACGCGCAATGTGCTTTCCAATGCAATTTTACCGCTACTCAAGCTCGACTGTTTTCGCATCTTCGTTCAGTATCTGAGTGGTCATCATTTCCCTCTCCGCCCGCAATGCCGACTCTGGTAGCCTGATTGAATGAGCGCTGACACCTACGAACTTCCAGTCCCTGCGTCTGTACTACCCAACCTGCGCGTCGCCATCCTGGGCGCGGGCAAGATGGGCGGCATTCTGTTGCAGGCTTTCCTCAAGAACAATCTTCTGCTGCCCGATCAATTGGTCGCGACCGTCCAGCATCCCGACCGCGCCTTGGCGCTCTCGGCGCAGTTCGGCGTCGATGTCGGCACCGGCAACCTCGCCGCCGCCCGCCAGGCAGACGTCATTCTGCTCGGCGTCAAGCCGATTCAGGTCCCGGCCCTCATCGCGGAGATTCTCCCCGCGCTGACGCCCTCCAAGATGCTGCTCTCGTTCGCCGCCTCGGTCAAGACGCGCGCCATCGAGGACGCCGCCGGCTGCGATCTCGCCGTCATCCGCGCCATGCCCAACACGCCCGCGCTGCTCTCGGCTGGCGCCACCGCGCTCTGCTCCGGGCGCTTTGTCACCCCCGAACAGATTGCCCTCGCACAGCGCATCTTCTCGACCGTGGGACGCACCGTCGTGGTCGAGGAGAAGCACATGGACGCGGTCACCGGCCTCTCCGGCTCCGGCCCCGCCTTCCTCTACATCATCATCGAGGCGCTGGCCGAGGCTGGCGTCAACGTCGGCCTGCCGCGCGACGTGGCCACCATGCTCGCCGCGCAGACCGCNNGGAACCACCGTCGACGGAATCCTCGCGCTCGAAGAGGGCGGCCTCCGCGCCACTCTCATCAACGCCGTCAAACGCGCCACCGAGCGCGCCAAGGAACTCGCAGCCGGCTGATTCGGCAGCATTTCTGCCGCCACTCTCTCGAATCCGGGCGTGCGAATATAGAATTGGTTTCGCGGCATGGCTCTGAATAGTGCTGGCCGGACGATCCGCAACACAGAGCAGAAGGAGAGCAATTCCATCATGAGGCTGCTGTCGAGAGCTGTTGTATTCGCAATCTCTTTTTCCATGGCCAGCTCGATCGCCATCGCGCAAGCAAGGGTCCACGCTCTGTCTGGAACAGTCACCACGATCCATCCCAAGATTCAAATGACGGAGCTTGACACCGACGATGGCTCCTCGGGGCACTTCCAATGGCTGAAGAAGTCCGATGGTGACATCTACTTCGACAAAAGTATCAGCGTCGATGCAACCACCGCGGACAAGTTCACCACCACCCAGACCCACGTCATCGCCTACTACATCGGCGGTGGAGAAGTAGTGCGTACCCTCGTCGCATTGCGCGACCTTGGCACCGGCCCGCTCGTGAAGAGCATCGGGACCGTCGTCAAACTCGACAAGCACGAGCATCTGCTCACCATCAAGAACAGCACAGGCGGCGAGGAGTCCTACCACCTCGATCCCAAGACGGTGGCCGACACGGAGAACGGAGTGGCGACAAATTACAAGTTCGATCTGAGCAAGGGGAATCGCGTGCGCGTGCTCGCTACCCAGGAAAATGGAAGCAGTACAGCACTGC
>PLOT01000210.1 GCA_003142215.1 Granulicella sp.
GCGCTGGCGGGCTGGAAGACGCTGCTCAGAAGCTGGTTCACCACCTGGGCGCGAATGGCCTCGTCTTTGGGGCCGGCAACGATGGTGTAGTCGTAGACGCGGCCCAGGTTGTCGACCGAGGCCTCGACGATGATCGTGCTGTCGGAGCCGGTGACAATGGCCCCGGTCGATGCGGTGGAGTAGAGGTAGTGCGGCGCTGTGAGTGCTCCCAGCGGCTCGTCGTTTGCCTGCACCGACTGCGGCGCGGCAACCGCGCCCAGCAGAAGCGCGACGCCGCCCACCAGCGCAACCGAGCCAACGACTCCGCCGGTAACCTGCAGCAGCATGGGCCGCACGGCGTTGTCCCACGCCAGCGAGAGACGGTCCAGCAGACGGGAATCCCGGCGCGCGAGTTCGTGCGAGATGGCGAGCCGCAGGCGAAGTCCGAGGTTGGCGGGTGCCCGGGCCGGCCCAAGCGCGGAGATCGCGTCCTGGGTGGCGCGCCATGCGGCAAGCTCGCGCGCGCAGTCCTCGCATCCGGGGATTCTGGCGCCGCCAGCGTCTTCAAAACCCTCGATATGGCGCGCAATCTGCTGCATCCGGAGGCCGCTGATTGCACCATCGAGATAGTCGGAGAAGCAAGCTCGAATTGTTCTACATGGAAAAGACTTCATCGCGAGACCTCCAATTCGGAGTCCAGGATGCATGGTTCAAGATCCAGAGCGGAATCGGAAAGGGAACTGGACCGCTTCGCCGGCGGCAGGGAATGCGAGGCGCGATGAGAGGCGGTGGCCCGCGGGCCGGACAACGAGATGCTGCCCGTGGGAACGAGCACGGCACGCAGTGCGGCGCGGCCGCGCATCAGGCGGGATTTGACGGTGCCCAGGTTCACATGCAGCAGGTCGGCGATCTCTTCATAGGCGAGACCTTCGATCTCGCGCAGCACAACAACGGCGCGGAATGCCGTCGGAACCTGGCGGAGAGCGGCTTCAACGCGCTCGCGAACCTCCTGCTGCGCGGCGTAGTCGAATGGCGACGTGCCGGCCGCGGCCAGCGCGGAGCCAAGCGAGTGTGCGTCGGAGGTGGATTCTATAGCGCAGTGCGAAGAACTGGGAGCGTCGAGGTAGATCTCGCGCCGCCTGTGGCGAGACCACCAACGGCGCTGGTTGGATGCCTCGCGCAGTGCGATGCGGTAGAGCCATGTGCGCAGGCTGGACTCGCCGTGGAAGCCGCGGATGCTGCGGAAAACCTTGAGAAAGACATCCTGCGTGATGTCGGCCGCATCGGCGGGGTCCTGCAGGCTGCGCGCAATCAGCGAGTAGAGCTGCTGGTGGTAGCGGTCGATCAACTGCGCGTAGGCCTGCTCGGAGCCGCTCTGAAGCTCGGCCACAAAGGCGGCTTCATCGCTCGCAAGGCCAATCGAGATCGCCAGATCGTCCACTGTTATGCCCGCCTGCATCTCCGGGTACCTCTAGCTTACGACTTCGCTAAAACGGCTGTAAACCTGTCGCAGACAGGGCTGATGTGCTTCGAACCTGTCGGCCATCTCTGAACCGTAACTCCTGAACTGCGAAAGCAAGTGCGTCGCCGGCGACCGAGTGTTCGCTCACTCAACTGTTTAGACACCGGAAGATAGGGATTTGGTTCCCGTCGATGCGCAAATAGATGCGGACAGTTGCGCGGGCGCGCAGATTGGAATTGGTTTCGGTCAAGAGACGAGGTTGGCTCGCATGTGTCGCGGGCCGGAGATTGGAGGGAAGTTTGACTCAACGGGCCGCAACCATGAGAATAGGGAATGTCCTTCCCGAGAGTGGGCCTGTGGCGCAGCTGGGAGCGCGCTTCCATGGCATGGAAGAGGTCACCGGTTCGATCCCGGTCAGGTCCACCAACAACCCCCCGAAATTGAACCACTTCCACACCCAGACCTCTTCTTTTCAGAGGGGCGAAGGTGCTGAAAGGTGCTGAGCCTTGACAAGTCCAGGCAACAGCAGTTCCACAACCTTATTGTTGGCGTCTCGCTTCTGGCGCGAAACGGCGTGAGTGTAGAGGTCAAGCGTGAGTCGGCTGCTGGCATGGCGCAATAAATCCTGCGCCGTCTTAATGTCCGTACCGAGCTCCCGGAGAAAAGTTCCGAGGGTATGACGGAAGGTATGCCAACCGACGATCTTGCCTTTGATCTCGGCGCGTTCAAGTGCCGGACGGATGCATTTCTTCAGCAGAGTGTCAGGGCTGAGAGGCTTTTCACCATTCAGCCGAATCGATGGGAAGAGAAAGTCGCCATCGCTCTGATAGAGCGATTGGCGCTTCCACTCGAGCAGTGCATCCAGGATGAGCGGGTGAAGCGGCACCGGCCGGCGCGAGCACTCGGTCTTGGTATCGCCGAACCGGTTGCGCACGCAGGATCTGGTAATGCTTACCTCCATCGCTTGAATATTTATGTCGGTCCAAATAAGGGCCATGAGCTCTGATCGGCGAATCCCGGTGCTTCCGATCAGTAGGACCATCGCCCTATCCCGCACCGAGAGTTGTTTGAGCAGTTCATGAAACTCCTCCGGCGTGAGAACATCCTTTTCGCGTAGCGGTTTGGATGAAGTGCGAACTTTGCTGATGGGGTTCAAAGACAGCCACTCATATCGAATGGCATGACTGTACAAGACGGAGAACGCACTCTTGATCTTCGTCTTGGACGCTGGCGCAAGCGTCAGCGAATCCAGCCATCTCTCAACTTCAACGGTCCGTACAGCACCAAGTTTGTAGGAACCCCAGCGAGGTATGATGTAGCACTTCGACAGGGTGAGGTGGTTTTCTATCGACGCGAACGCCTTACGGGCAGGCGTGAGCTCGTACTTCTGATAATGGGCTATGAGGTCGTTCACCGTCTCCGGCGAGCCGATCTCGTTGTTGATCTTTCCGCGAAGAGTCAGGACCGCTTTTTCTGCGTCCCGGCGAAGCGGGAACTCCCGCACCGTACCGATCCGCTGTCTGCGGTAAACACGCTTTTCACCTGCGTCCTCGTAAAAGCGGAGGAACCAGGTGTCGGGCGTGGTCTTGTTTTTCACGAGTGTGAGGCTTCCATTCTGAAAACGTCTACTCTCGATCATTGGAATAGTCCTCGATCGGGGCATCGGTGGCTACGGCGAGTGTACATCCCCGTAATGTGGGTATCAGGACTCATCAGGACCCCATGTCGGCGTCCTAACATCCATGCTGCCAGGTCAGCTTTCAGATACCGCCAGAGCCGCCTCTTTCCTTCCCCAATCGGGCATGAAGGCAGGTACCCTTCGCGTGACCACCTGGTAACCGTACGCGTGTTCAACCCACCCAGAAATTCGGCAGCCTGTTCAGCGTTCAAAAAGCTAGCACAACATTCGATCATTTGATTCCTCCGAACAGTCCCGATCTCTTGCCCATGACCATCGGTTGCTGTCGGAGGTTGTTTAGTATAGGAAGATCACGTCTCTCAGATTGAGAATGCTGCTTTTCCTCGGAAAATGGCGGCTATCGTGATCATTACCATCGGTGACACCTGCTTGCGCCTCCAAAGGCCTTGTGGACCTTCTGGGCTATCCACGACCCACCCAGGTTGCTATCTCAGTCGGCGTTTTCTGGCCGTTGGTGCCTTCTGCCCGAGGGAGTTCGCCAACTCCGCCAGAAACTTGGCCTCGGCCTTCAGGCGACTCACGTCCCACTCTTCACGAGTGGCCATGATCCACAGGGGGCGCGTGTCTCGCGGAACCGGTTGCGGCCTGATCTCGCTGACGATCATCGCTCCGAAGACGCTGCACCCAACCGCAGCATCTTCATCAACGAGCGCGAGAAGAAGCGTGTCGATCTGCTGATGGACGAGATGGGAGAGAAGGACAAGACGATCGTCTTCTGCCGGAATCAGGCACACGCTGCGGTCATTCGAGACTTCATCAACCAGAGAAAGAAGAGCAAGGAAATCGATTTCTGCGTTCGCGTGACCGCCAACGATGCTGAGGCCGGGGAGCAGTTTCTCCGCGAGTTTCAGGACGATGAGCGGACTATCCCAACCATCCTGACCACCTCGCAAAAGCTATCGACGGGAGTGGATGCGCCAAACTGCCGCAACATCGTCCTGTTCCGGCCCATCAACTCGATGATCGAGTTCAAGCAGATCATTGGCCGTGGCACACGGCTCTTCGCGGGCAAAGACTTCTTTACAATCTATGATTTCGTAAAGGCTTATCACCTCTTCGAAGATCCTGAGTGGGACGGCGAGCCGATCGAGCCGGAACCGAAGCCCCCAGTGCCGCCGAAACCGCCGGCCCCCCCGGGTCCTGAGCATGGGCCTGGCGGCCCTGATCCTGCCCTCCGTCCGGCGCGTCTCATCATTAAACTGGCGGACGGCAAAGATCGCAGCATCCAGCACATGTCGTCCACGAGCTTCTGGTCACCTGACGGCAAGCCGATGTCGGCCACACAGTTCATTGAGAGCCTCTTCGGAGTCCTTCCCGCACTCTTCAAGGATGAAGATGAGCTGCGCCGGCTGTGGAGCGACCCATCTACCCGGGCTCGACTTCTGCGCGGCTTAGAGGAGAAGGGCTTCGGGCCATCACAACTCGGGGCGGTCCAGCAGCTCATCGCTGCTGAGAAGTCCGACCTGTTCGACGTGCTCGCATGCATTCGCATTGCACTGCCACCGATCACTCGCCAGGCGCGGGCCGATGGAGCGCGCCCCAGCATCCAGAGTTCGTTTACCGAGAAACAGCAGGCATTCCTCGATTTTGTGCTGGATCACTATGTTGCTGAGGGAATACAGGAACTCGACGGCTCCAAGCTTTCTCAGCTTGTCACGCTCAGATACGGCTCGGTCAGCGACGGCGTGCTGGATCTCGGAGCCCACTCCGAGATCCGGGAACTCTTCACCGGCTTCCAGAAGTTTCTGTATCAGCCACCTGCTTGAAGCAGGCGCTGGCTTCGTAGCGGGAAGCCCCTGTCCTAATCCGGCCGGGGGCTCTATGTACCGGCTGGCATCCTAAGCCAAGGCAGAAGCTCAATGAGTGCATCGGCCTGTTCTCGCCAATTGACACCCCGCTCCGGTGTCAAGATCCAGATCCGCTCAAGATTATTCCAAAAGGCCGACTGCTGGGCTTTCCGCAATCTGCTGAAACGAGATGATCGAAAATGATGCGTAGCACCGTAACCAAAAGGTATGGTCTGGCTGGCTGCGTAGGAAGGCTCCTTCGCAGCATTCTTCGCAACACCCCGAAGCGTCACTGTCTCGAGTCACCAGTTGTGTTAGGTCATTCCCGGATAATGTGTATTAGAGCCAATGCCATGTTTTATCCGCGTCAGTCTGCGGTCGCACTCGTCTTTTTGTTACGAACATGTGTGGGCTAGAAGTGGCGCAGGGTCTCGGATGGGTTGGGCCGGGGGGCGGCGGTTCGGGGGAGTATGTCGGCGAGGTCGTCTTCGGGCGCGGCGTGCGCCACGGTTCTGGGATCGGTGCTGTGTCCGGCATTCTTTTCGAGGGAGCGGCTGACGAGGTCGCGCGAGCCGAGGCCGATGGCGAGCGAGAGGGTGAGGACGATACCTCCGAAGAGGATTCCAAAGGCGAGGTCGACGATGGTACCGCCGATTTCGAGGTGGTCGAGGACCATGGCGGTGGTAAGGACGAGGACGAGCCATTTGACGCCGAGCGAGAGCAGGCGCGCGTACTGCAGCTGCAGGTTGACCGCGCCGATCAGGACGGAGCGGGAGAGGAAGCGCGCGATGACGGTTCCTGCCAGCAGAAGGAGCACCGCGCCGACGGAGTGAGTGAGATAGGGGATGAGGATGGCGGCAATCTGCGAGTTGCCGGCGTAGGACGCGTCGAACGCGGCGATGCCAATGATGAAGCCGAGGATGACGCAGGCCCAGAATGCTGTGCGCGCGACGAGCACGGTGGGCGAGTGGCGGGGCGACCAGTCGGCGACGTTGACAGTCTGGTTACGGGCGAAGCGCTCGTCGAATTTCACGGCGGTGAGGATGCGGCGCAGGATGAGCGCAAGCAGCGCGCCGACGGCGGTAAGGATGACGACGGCGACGAGCAGCGCAAGCAGGCCGGGCAAAAAGCTGGCGAGCTTGACGAGCACGCGGTGCATCGAGTCTCTGAGCGCGAATTCGATTTGTTGACCCATGGAGGTTCTCCTTCGAGGTACGAGGGACAAGGTACGAGGTTCGAGGACTACGGGTTGAAGCGGTCGGGCCATCGCCAGCGGGAGACGAGGTAGGGCTTGTCGATTTCAAAGGCGGAGGCGAGGGCTTCGATGTGTTTCTCAGGGGTGGTGGTTTCCGGTCTGGCTCCGCTGGTGAGCAATAAGTGCGATGCGACCCAGGCGAGGTAGAGCGGAGTGAGCGCGCCGAGCAGGTGGCCGCGATTGATGGTGCGCAGACGGTAGGCAAGAATGAAGTCGTAGACGATGCGGGCCCACAGGGAGTCGCTCATGCGGAAAGCTGCGGGAGGCATGAGGGAGAGCTTCTTGAGGCCGAGCAGGGAGTTGGGCGGCAGGACGAGCGACCAGATTTCTTGCAGGTTGGTATAGGCGAGGCGGAAGGAGTCGAGCATTTGCTGGACGTCTGGAGTTTCGGGCGCGGTGGGCTGGTCAGGCGTGGTTTCCGCGCGAGCGACTGCGGCGGCGCGGGATGGGTAGGCAAAGCGGGCGCGCTGCCAGAAGCTGGCCTTGGCGTCGATGTCTGCGAAGAAGGAGCCGGCGACCTGGGCGAGCATGGTGTTGAGGTCGGCGGCGGGTGGGGGCAGAGTGCGTGCTCCGGCGGGGACTTCGACGATGGAGAAGCCGGCGGCGGCGCCCTCGGCGACGGGCCAGATGAGGGTGGCGCTCTGGTTGGCGGCGGTGAACTTCTGCGCGCAGGCGGCGAGGCGCTCGGCCATGCGCATCGAGAAGGCGAGATCGATGGCCAGCGGGTAGTGCGGTCGCGTGCCGAAGAGGGCCCGGGTGACGGGGTAGAGGATGGCGGAGTTAACCAGGCCGTCGCGCGGACCGAGCGAGTAGCAGGGAGTGACAAGGTCGGCGTTGCCGGTAAGGGCGGCATCGGCGAGCGCACGGAGGGCTTCAGGCGCCAGGGAATGGGCCTCGGGGCCGAGCAAGAGGCAGGCAGTGGAGGCGTGTTCCCGCATGAGCTTGCAGGTATCGAGGAATTCGGCGGGAGTGAGCACCCATCCGCCGGGCGCGATGGTGGCGGCCGTGTAGGTGGTAAGGCGGATCTGGCCCGATGTGGGGAGTGTCGTGGGGGTGGGGTCAGGGGTGATTACAAGGAGATCGCGGTCGGCGAACGCCAGTGCGAGATTGGCGAGGGTGGCCTCCAGGGCTTCGCACGAAAGTGGGGTTAGGCTTACGAGGAGGCCAGATGGGGCGTGGCCGGGACTCGACGGAATGGCATCTTCGGTGATCGTGGAGGTAGTGGCCATCGAGGTCTTTCAAGGGGCGAATGCAGGTGCTGTGTCTAAACCAATTCCTGCGGGAGGGAGAGGATGCCGGCGAGCGGGATGCGCACCCACGCGGGGCGGTTGTTAAGCTCATAGAGCAGTTCGTAGAGCGCCTTTTCGAGCAGGTAGGCGTTGAGCAGGCGGTGGGCCTGCAGGGGCTGTGGAGTGAGATGCGAATTCGCCGCTATCGTGCTGCGCCAGGTGGTGAGGAACTCGCTGGAGACGGCGTTTTGCCAGAGCTGGGCCCAGGGTTCTAGGCTCTTGGCGGTGCCGGGGTGGCGTTGGATGAAGTGGTCGTGGGAGGTGTAGGCGGCGTAGCTGAAGGAGCGGAGCATTCCGGCGATGTCTTTGAGAGGCGATTGTTTGGCGCGGCGTTCGGCGAGCGTGCGGGCGGGCTCGCCCTCGAAGTCGAGGATCACGTAGTCGCCGCGGGCGCGGAGGAGCTGGCCGAGGTGGTAGTCGCCGTGGATGCGGATACGCAGGCCGGCACCTGAAGGAGGGACTTCAGCGATGGAGTGGGCGCGGGCGAAGAGCTCGACGCGGCGGGAGAGGATGAGGGCGGCGGAATCAGTGGTGGGCTCGTCGGGGAGGTTGGTGAAAGCGTGCTTAAGGGCGTCGAGGGTGCCGGCGATCTGGGCGTGGATGCGGGCAGCATCGGCGGCGAGTGTTTCGGGGGTGAAGGGTTCGGGGGTGAAGGCGGAGTTGTCCGTGGGGGTGGCGAGGGCGAGGTGCAGCTCGGCGGTGCGGCGGCCCAGCAGGGCGGCGGCGTCGAGGGAGAGGCCAGCGTGTTCGCGGGCGTCGGAGGGGATTTGCAGGGCCCCGGCTCCGGCCCGCAATTCCTGCAGAAATGTCGCTGGAACGCCAACGTTTTCCGGCGGAGGGCAGCTGATGACGCCCTCGTAGTATCGGGCGAGTTCGTCGAGGGTGAACTGCCAGCCGTCGCCTTCGTTTTCGATGAGGCCCTGGAGCATCGCGAGTGTGGTTGGTTCGGCTTCCGGCGTGCTCTGGCCGCGGATGTCGCCGAGGAATGGGGCGATGCGGGGGAAGTGGGCAACTTCGGTGAGGAAGCGCCCGATCTCGGTGTCGGGGTTCTCGCCCGGCTGGAGGCGGCGGAAGAGCTTCAGGATGAGCTTCTGGTCGTAGAGGATGGAGGTGTTGGATTGCTCGGTGGTGCCGCTGCGGGAGGGGAGCGGGCCGGGGCCGCGGGCGACGTCGAAAGCGGAGGATTTGCGGCCGGCGAGGCTGGCGCGGGAGGCCGGGGGAGCGAAGCTATCGGACGAGAATGCGGCCAGGCGACCGCCGGTTTCGATCAGAGTGAGGAAGGCCTGGCGAACGTCTTCGCGGGCTGTGGCATCGTGCAGGATAGCCGGACCGTTGGCGGTGGTGAGCGAGGCGAGGATGGAGGCTGGCGCGGAGGAGCGAATGGCGTCGGCTTCGGAGCCGGTGGTGAGGGCCAAGGGGAGTTGGTAGGTATCGGGCGGCGAGTCTGATGAGAAGGTGATTTCGATAAAGACGATGGCTGCGGGGATGCCCGGCAGTTCCACCCAGTCGAGGATGCGGACGCTGGAGATGGTGCGGGATTTTGCCCCGAACCAGCGCTGGCGGACGAGGTATGCGGGCAAAAGCTTCTGTAGGAGGGTGAGGCCGGGTGTGGCGAGAAGGTCGTGCCAGGAGCTGGCGATGAGGTCGAGGGTGGTCTCTTCGGTCTTGACCGTGGGGGCCTCGGGGACTTCGGGCGCGGGCTGCAGTTCGAGCCAGAGGAAGGAGTAGGGCGCGAGCGTGATGGCGTAGGGAGTCTCGTCGATGGGGGGGAAGGTGACGTAGCCGAGCATCTCAACCGGGACCATGCCGGCGAAGCGGGAGAGGTCGAGGGTGGCGGGCTGGGCGAAGCGGGACAGGTTGGCGACGCAGAGAACGGTCTCTGAGTTGCCGGATTCGTCGTGGTACTGGCGGAGGTAGGCGA
Source organism: Granulicella sp. (assembly GCA_003142215.1). GTDB lineage: Bacteria > Acidobacteriota > Terriglobia > Terriglobales > Acidobacteriaceae > Edaphobacter. The sequence goes on from PLOT01000210.1 coordinate 9,393, forward strand.
GGACTTTGCGGTTTTCCGGCGCGAGGAACTCCTGCGTGCCGCGGCCGAAGACCTTGAAGAGCTTGCGCAAAGCGATCATGTTGCGCGTCCAGTGGAGCAGAGAGGACTGGTCGGAGAGTTGCGCCTCCACGTTGACGGCCTGGTAGCCCCAGATGGGGTCCATGATGACCGGCGCGTAGAGGCGGGCCGGGACGGCGCGGGAGAAGCCGGCGTTGCGGTCGCTGGTCCACTGCATGGGGGTGCGGACGCCGTTGCGGTCGCCGAGGTAGATGTTGTCGCCCATGCCGATCTCGTCGCCGTAGTAGAGGATGGGCGTGCCCGGGAAGCTGAAGAGGAGCGAGTTGAGCAGTTCGATGCGACCGCGGTTGTTGTCCAGCAGAGGCGCCAGACGGCGGCGGATGCCGATGTTGATCCTCATGCGCGGGTCGGCGGAGTAGGCGAGGTACATGTAGTCACGCTCGTCCTGTGTGACCATCTCCAGAGTCAGTTCGTCGTGGTTGCGCAGGAAGAGGCCCCACTGGCAGGTGTCTGGGATGGCGGGGGTCTGCGCCATGATGTCGGTGATGGGCAGGCGATCTTCCTGGCGGAGGGCCATGTATATGCGTGGCATCAGCGGAAAGTGGAAGGCCATATGGCACTCATCGCCGCCGCCGAAGTAGGGGCGGACGTCGGCGGGCCACTGGTTGGCCTCCGCGAGAATGAGGCGGTTGGCGTACTCGGCGTCGATGGCGGCGCGGAAGGCCCGGATGATGGCATGGGTTTCGGGAAGGTTTTCGCAGGAGGTGCCGTCGCGCTCGACGAGGTAGGGGATGGCGTCCATGCGCAGCCCGTCGACGCCCATGTCGAGCCAGAAGCGCATGGCCTTGAGAATCTCCTCCATGACGGCGGGATTGTCGTAGTTGAGGTCGGGCTGGTGGTAGAAGAAGCGGTGCCAGTAGTAGGCCTTGGCCTGCTCGTCCCAGGTCCAGTTGGATTTTTCCGTGTCGGAGAAGATGATGCGCGCCTCTTTGTAGAGCTGGTCGCTGGGGGACCACACATAGAAATCGCGCTCGCACGATCCGGTAGGGGCGCGACGGGCGCGCTGGAACCAGGGATGCTGGTCGGAGGTGTGGTTGATGACCAGCTCGATCATGACCTGCATGTTGCGCTGGTGGGCGGCGGCGAGAAATTGTTTGAAGTCGTCGAGTGTGCCGTACACGGGATTGACGTCGACGTAGTTGGAGATGTCGTAGCCGTCGTCGCGCAGGGGCGAGGGGAAGAAGGGCAGGAGCCACAGGCAGGTGACGCCGAGATCCTGCAAGTAGTCGAGGCGGGATAGCAGGCCGGCAAAGTCCCCGATGCCGTCGCCGTTGGAGTCCTGAAAGGCGCGGACGTGCAACTCGTAGATGACGGCATCCTTGTACCAGAGGGGATCGGTTGCGCTGCCGGCTTTCTTCACGCGAATCTCCGAATCTGTTTGGATGCCCGGTATGGGCTGGGCGTCAGTTGCCAATCGCTTTAGTCCTCTTGATCCTCAAATACGATGTCACCATATTCTCCCGTGACGCCAGAAGTTACGCTTTTCGGTCGGGATTGTGTGGTGCGTGTACACTACCTCACTCCTGAAACGTAGTCAGGCGCGGCGGAATTTGCGTCGCCTTTTTGTTCAAGGCGAACGTCGCAAAGGGTCCCAATGAGGCTGGCGGCCCACCAATAGATATTGTGTTCTTTGACGGACCGGCGCATGTGACGCATGCGTTCAACCATTTCCTCGGAATCCATCTTGAGTGCCTGGGCAATTGATTCGCCGGTGGCGCTGATGTCGTAGGGATTGACGATGATGGCGTCGTGCAACTCACGCGCAGCTCCGGTGAACCGGCTGAGGATGAGTACACCCCGCTCATCCTGCCTCGCAGCGATGTATTCCTTGGCCACCAGATTCATTCCATCGTGCAGGGANNGTGCTGGCGATTGAGAAATACGATCGGCCTCCACCTGCCGTGTTTGAAGCGCGCATTGATGCGGCTGGCCTCGGCTTCGACCTCCGACTGAAATTCGGCGTATCGCTTGATGCGGGTGCGGCTGGGAGCGCCTATCTGGATGAAGGTGAACTTACCCTGGTAGCTGGGGTATCTTTCCAGAAAGCATTCGACGGCCTGGAATCGCTCCAGGATGCCCTTGGTGTAATCGACGCGATCGACGCCGATGCCGAGGAACGTTGCCTCGATTCCCAACTCTGCGAACAGCGCGCTGCGTTCCTCTTGAGCGGTCAGATTGCTGCGGGCCTCTGGGATGTCGCAGGGCAATTCGACGCTGATCGGGAACGGCTGGACGGACGTGAGGTGGTTCTTGCGCTTGACGGAGAAGTGCTCCCAATCGACGCGCGACTCGAGAATGCGGTCTACGGTATAGAGAAAATTGTTGCAGTGAGCGCGCACATGGAAGCCGATCAGGTCCGCGCCAAGCAGGCCATCGAGCAGTTCGCGTTGCCACGGGCAGATTTCAAACGCCTCCGGTGTGGGCCAGGGAATGTGCCAGAAGATTGCGACACGCGCGTTGGGGAGGCGATCTTTCAACATTTGCGGCAGCAGGGCAAAATGATAGTCCTGAATAAGGACCACGGGATTCTCTTCGCCGGCGATCTCCTCGATCAGAGCGTCGGCAAATTTTCGGTTGACTGCGTAGTAGTGTTCCCAGTCCGACGCGCGAAAGATGGGGCGGGTGTGGGCGATGTGGCAGAGCGGCCACAGCCCTTCGTTGGAGAATCCATAATAGTAGCCCTCTTCCTGCTCGTGGCTTAGCCAGACGCGACGCAGGGTGTAGCGCGGTTCCTCGGGCGGCACCTTGAGGCGATCGTGGGCGTCGACCGTCTCAGCATCTGCATCGCCGCTGCCGTGGGCAATCCAGGTCCCATTGCAGGCGCATAGAATTGGTCCGATCGCGGTGACGAGGCCGCTGGCGGGAACGGTGACGGTAACGGTGTTATCGTGGCGCGAGTGAATGTAGGGCTCGCGGTTTGAAACTACGAAGAGACTGCTTTTGCCCAGCCGATTGCGCACCTGATCGGCCAACCGCTCAGCCGTCCACTGCGATTCGTTGGCATTGCGCAATCCCGCTTCGGTCTCTGCGGCGGCGCGTGCACGCTGCATGCTTTCCGCCAAAGGCCCCACCTCGCCGGCCAGCGAGTAGAGAACATCGAGATCGGTCGCCACAGGCCGAACCGCATCCTGGCCCGTCCGCAGCGCCCTTATCCACACAGCGACACGCGCGATGGGTCCGGTAAGGCTCCAGCGAATAATCAGCAGCGTGATGGTCACGATCACAAGCACCTGAATTGCCATGCGAACGAAGACGCGGCCCCAGATGCGGAAGGTCTCGGCGCCAATATAGCCGCTGTCGTGGACTACAAGGATTCCGCCGATGACCGTTTTATCGGTCGCGTGCAGTGGAGCAGCAAGCACGTGGACACTCTTGAATCGCAGATCAGTGAAGTCGCTTATGCTGCGATTGTCCTGCATGGCATTCTTCAACAACTGAGTCAAAACGGGGAGCGAAGCATTCAGGCCGGGGGTTATGACAAGCGCAGAGTCATCGCGTCCATAGATTCCGACTCCCACCAGGTGTTCACTGTTGCCGGAGGGATCGACCAACTTCTCAAGGCCAACATGGTCCCCGGTCGCGAGATATAACTCAGCGGTTCCGGCAACGCTATCGCCTATAGTTGCAGCTTTGGAGTCGAGGTCGCGACGGAGGGCATCCCTCTGTGCCCGTATCTCATACCACGACGAGGCGAGCGATACGAGCGAGAGTCCTATGGTAAGAGCGAGAATCAATCGCCAGCTTAGTATCCGCATCGTGTTGCACCTCGGCCTGTTGCATGGCTAGGATCGTGTATTGGAAAGAATTGTTATCGGTCCTTCATGCTGGATGAGACAGCGCGACTGCAAATCGTCTTTGAGAATTTCATTGATCAGTTCAACAACTCCCTCGCCGCAAGCGGCGCGCATCGTGAAGTCTACCTCCGCCTTGACCGAATCGATGGCGTTGGAAACGGCCACGGAACATTGACACTTGCGCAGAAACGCGAGGTCATTCTCGGCGTCTCCGATACCGACAACATTCTTCCACGAGAGCTTCATTTCCTTCAGGGCAACCGCCATACCGCTGGCTTTGTCCACCCCGATGGGCAGCATCATCACCGAATCTTTGTTGAAGATGATCTGACGCTCGATGCCAAGCTCGCGAATCACATCGAGTACCGTATTCTTGTGCGTCCTCAAGGTCGCGACAATCGCACCCCCTGTTGAGATCGACGTAACACCTCGTTTCCGCATCTCTTCGACAAAGTGAAGTGGAACCGGTTCCGTCAAGAGACGCGCCTGTGTGGTGGCCGGATGGTAGAGAAGAGCGCCATTCTCAGCCACTATCCAGTCGAAGAGGTCGGTACGATCAAATACCTCAAGCAGTTGGGGAAGCTCCCGTCCCGTTACCAGTATGATGCTGCGGCCGGAACGACGAAAAGATTCAAGGGCCTTGATCGTAGATTTGGCGACATGGCCATCCTCGGCAAGCGTACCGTCATAGTCGGTTGCCAGGCTGCAAAAGTTCATATTCTCTCTGATGCTACATTCGACAGAGAGTGCCTCCGTCTTAGGACTCGCCGAGGGGTCAGGCTTCGGCGATGCACTGCTTATCGGATTGACGGCAGCAGCGGCCACACATAGTCTACTGCTCAGCAAATCCTGTTGTCTGTTTCCCAACCCACGCCTTCTGGAACAGCGTTTATGGAGTCTTTCGCCGTCTTTTTTTCATGGGGATACAACCCATGCGGTGGCGGGTCTTCTGGGATGGGAAGCGCGGTTTTTATAGTAGTTGCGGTGTTTCAAAAGGGAGCAATCGAGGCGATGGTGTTGAGCATCCTTTCGAAACAGTCATTGGGGGAATTTTGTGACTTTGCCTACAGGCCAGAAGTTCAACCATACATCGCCCGGGTCAAGTGTTGTGAAATCGCCTTAGCACTCAGTGACTGGCCCAAGAGGATGTTCTGCGCCCGCTTACGTTCCTCGCGCGGCGCTGTATGCAGGCTGATCAATTATGGACGCAATTGCCGATGCACCCTGAACCTTGGGCAATGGGCCGTGTAGACAAATCTTGCAGTCTCCAGACCTCTTCTTTCCGCTTGTTAAAGGTGCTGGCGAAGGTGTTGAGGAGTGTTTAATAGTGCTCTAGGATGCCTTTGGTGGCCACCGATGCTCCTAGAATCAATAGGTTACAAGCATTGGTTGTTATGGCATGGAAGAGGTCACCGGTTCGATCCCGGTAACGAGGGGCGCGAAGCAATTGGAGAGTGTGGGGAGTGCAGGTTGGATTGCGAAGGTGGCGGAGAGACAGGGATTCGAACCCTGGATACCTTGCGGTATACACGCTTTCCAAGCGTGCGCCTTAAGCCACTCGGCCATCTCTCCGTTGTCGGCGAACCTCTATGAATCTACCACAGCGAGCAGTGGAGACGGAACGCCACAAGTGGCAGAGTCATTTTGAGCGCAATGCAATGTCCGATAACGGATATTATGTATAGTGAAACGGGCAAGCTGCGAAGGATACTCTATTGCCATGCCAATCCCCTCTCGCCATGCTCTTGTAATGAGCCGCGACTTCCCTTTCGTTACGCTCCGCCGCCGACGAAGTGTACAACCTCCAGGCGGTCGCCGGAGGAGACAGTTGTCTCGGCCCAGTGGGCGCGCTGGACGATCTGGCCGTTGTGCTCGACGGCGATGCGGTCTCCCTTGAGGTCCATCGCCGCGATGGCCTGGGCGAGGGTGACTGGCGGGGTCAGGTTGTCGAAGCTGCGGTTCTGGCCATTGATGACAAGCGTGAAGGACATAATCTCCTAAGCTTAAAGCATTTTCTCTGAGTTGCCATTATTTCGCCTTCTATTCATTTTTTCTTCTCCCCCCTCCCCCCCCCACCCCCCCAGCTAAAATAGCCGGATTCCTATAGATGCACGAATTTACCTGCAAAGGAGTCCTTTGCAAGGGGTTAAGGATCATCGATAAGAAAACAAACCGTTTACATGGCACCAATCGCGCAATAGAGAGAGGCCGCCACACTCGACGGTTTCCCGCAATTCTCCTCTATTTAAATTGTACGCGATGGAGCATAACTACTATGCCAACTATTTTTCGGATTTATGTGGTTTAGTTGGTGTGAGTTAGGGGAATTTTGGAGGGTCGAGGGTCTTGACACGCGATTTTGCTTGGGTTTTTGAGGGTGGACGAGGCGTTTTTGTTTCGGCTATGGGCTGTGAGTTTTGAGCTGTGGACGGGAGTTTGTGGGAGAAAGGGGTGGGCGGTTGTGGTGGTGCGAAGTCTATCGGGGTCCTTCGACT
>PLOT01000128.1 GCA_003142215.1 Granulicella sp.
ACTCCGTACATTTTTATCGATCGTAGGTTCCCTCGTGACTTGGGCGGAGGCTTTGTCGGCTGCGACGATACGCAAATTGGCCTGCTGGCAACCGAACATCTGATCGAAATGGGCTGCAAGCGAATTGCCCATATTCGCGGCCCGAAGAACAGCGTGGGAAATGGCCGACTGAAAGGCTACAAAAAGGCGCTCGCGAAGCACAATATCACCATCCGGGAAGAATATGTGATTGCAGGAGAGATGGTGGATGTCGATGGGCGGCGCAGTGGCGCGGCCGCCGCGGCTTCTCTGCTCAATCTCAAACGAAGGCCCGATGCGATCTTCTGCTTCAATGACCCCCTCGCCGTAGGAGCATTGCGGATGCTGCTCGACAAGGGCCTCAGAATTCCCGAAGATGTTGCGCTCATCGGGTGCGGCAACATCCACTATGACCCGTTTCTGCGCGTGCCTCTGTCCAGCATCGATCAACATAGTTATCAACTAGGTGAACGTGCTGCGCTTCTGGCCCTTGACCTGATCAAATCGCGGGACAGGGAACCGGCGCGCCAGATTCTCTTTGAGCCTACCGTCGTGATCCGTGCATCCTCGCGACGCAACTCTGAAGGTCTGGCAGTGCATGGAGTTTCAGGGCGGTGACGGTGCCCACGGAAGAATAAGCATCAACAGGGATCTGCCTGAAGATGCTTTTGCAGATGGGTTCGCATCCGTTATTAGGCGGAAGTCCAACATTGACGCGCGTTTTTGTGTTGGAACACCTGGAACGATACCTGGTGGCCGGACGCGCCAATTGGCAATGCATTGAAAAGAATGGTCGGGGCGAGAGGATTCGAACCTCCGACCCCCTGGTCCCGANNGACTGCGCTACGCCCCGAACGTGCTGCCAAGAGCCACTCGCGATGCCAAGTGCCAGAAGCCGCGCCTGAGTGGATGCCGGTATGTGGGAGGCAATCCGTGGGCCATGGGAGGCGCGCTGGATTGGAGTACCGACTACAGCAGTTTAGCAGAGAATTCGATGTGGTGTGTGCGGCATTGCCTCGACACGCGGGCGGCGGCGTTGCGGCTTGGAATGGGATGAAGATATACTGAGAGAGATGATGAATCTCCGCCAGAATTGCGCGTCTTGTTGCCGGACGACCACGGGCGACCGCTGTCGACGCTAGCGATCTCATCTCTGTTGCATCCCCGTATATCTTAGCTATCTGTTTCCCATACTCCTTAGCTATCAATTCTCTTCACGACTCAGCTTTTGATTCTTTGCGATTGCGGTGCGCATCTGTATCTATAGGGTGCGACGAACAGACGCTCTGGAGAACCCACCTCGATGACGATGCAGGCAGTAGTGCAAGACGAGACCAACGAGATTCATGCGGCGCGGCTGAACCACTTGCAGACACTGGAGGCGGAGAGCATCTCGATCCTGCGCGAGGCCGTGGCGGAGTTTGCGCGGCCAGTGATGCTGTACTCGATTGGCAAGGACTCGTCGGTGATGCTGCGGCTGGCGCAGAAGGCGTTTTATCCGGGGAATATTCCGTTTCCTCTGCTGCACGTCGATACAAGCTACAAATTTCCAGAGATGATCAAATTTCGCGACGAGTATACGCGCGAGATTGGCGCGAAGCTGATTGTGCATCGCAACGAGAAGGCGATTGCGGAGGGTGCGAGCCCGTACAAGCTGGGGACGCAGAACTGCTGCGGGCTGCTGAAGACGCGCAGCTTGCTGGATGCGCTGGAGGAGGGCGGATTCGACGCGGCCTTCGGCGGGGCGCGGCGCGATGAGGAGAAGAGCCGTGCCAAGGAGCGCGTGTACTCCTTCCGCGACGGTGCAGGGCAGTGGGACCCGAAGAGCCAGCGGCCCGAGCTGTGGAGCCTGTACAACTCGCGGCTGCGCAAGGGCGAGAGCATACGGGTGTTTCCGCTGTCGAACTGGACGGAGCTGGATGTGTGGCTCTATTTGTACGCGGAGAAGATCCCGATTGTGCCGCTGTACTTTGCCGGGGAACGGCCAATTGTGATTCGCGGTGGCGCGCTGACGCTGGTGCATGAGGGGATGGATCTGATGGCCGGCGAGAAGGTGGAGCAGATCAAGGTGAGGATGCGGTCGCTGGGCTGCATGCCCTGCACCGGCGCGATCCGCAGCGAAGCGGACACGCTGCCGAAGATCATCGAGGAACTGATTACGTTTCGCCGCAGCGAGAGAGAGAACCGCGCGATCGACCACGATGAGGAAGGCTCGATGGAAGTGAAGAAGCGGGAGGGATACTTCTAATGGGGCAAGGAACAGGGGTCAGGGAACAGGGAACAGCGACCGGCGTTCTGGAAAAGCCTGTGCTGGCGCGGTCGTTTGAGGAGTTTCTGGAAGGGCATCTGGGCCAGGAGATGCTGCGCTTTACCACGGCGGGAAGCGTGGACGATGGCAAGTCTACGCTGATTGGGCGGCTGCTGCACGACACCAAGAGCGTGTACGAAGACCAGCTTGCGGCGGTGAAGAAGAGCCGCGTGAACCGCGCGGCGAACGGGCATGTGGACTTCTCGCTGTTGACCGATGGGTTGAAGGCGGAGCGCGAACAGGGAATCACGATTGACGTGGCGTACCGCTACTTCTCGACCGCACGACGGAAGTTCATCATTGCGGACACGCCGGGGCACGAGCAGTACACGCGCAACATGGCGACAGGCGCGTCGACGGCGGATGTGGCGATTATTCTGATCGATGCGAAGGCGTTTGCGAAGGCGGGTGGGCTGCTGCCGCAGTCGCGGCGGCATACCTACATCGCGTCGCTGCTGGGGATTCCGCATGTGGTGGCGGCGGTGAACAAGATGGACCTGGTGGGCTACTCCGAGGAGAGCTTTGCCGCGATTCGGCGCGAGTTCGATGCGCTGTGCAAGCAACTTGGTCTGGCGGACGAGGTGACGATTCCGGTGAGCGCGCTGGAGGGCGACAACGTAGTGACGCCGAGTGCGCGGATGCAGTGGTACGAGGGGCCGACGCTGCTGGAGTACCTGGAGACGGTGCCGCTGGTGAGGGCAGAGACGAGCGGGCCAATGCGCTTTCCGGTGCAGCTTGTGCTGCGACCGGACGCGAACTTTCGCGGATTCGCGGGACAGGTGGCGCGGGGAACGTTGCGCGCGGGCGATCACGTGATGGCGCTGCCTTCGCGGCGCGAATCGACGGTACGACGCATCGTTACCTATGACGGCGACCTTGCGGCTGCGTCGTATCCGCAGAGCGTTACGGTGGAGCTGGAGGACGAGATCGACCTAAGCCGCGGCGAGATGCTGGTGGCCGCGGACTCGGCTGGCGAGGCCCTGCCGGATGTGAGTAACCGTTTTCGCGCGATGGTGGTGTGGATGCA
>PLOT01000184.1 GCA_003142215.1 Granulicella sp.
CCGCCACGTGCTCCGCCGCCGCCGCCACGTGCTGCTCCGCCGCCGCGTGCTGCTCCGCCGCCACCACGTACTGCTCCACCACCACCGCCACGTGCTGCGCCGACGCCACGTACGGCACGACCGCCGCCGCCTGAATAGCGCCCTCTACCGTCACCGCCAAAATAGCGTCCTCCACCGTAGCCGGCGAAGCGGTGGTCACCCCAGCCGTGGCCATAGCCCCAGTTGGCCCATGGGCCCATGCCCAGGAAGATGCCGTTATAGAAGTAGCCCGACCCATAATAACCGTAGGGCGCGCAGGCATAGGGTGCATAGCCGTAGTAGCCGTAGGAACATACCGGCTGAATTCCGATGCCGATACCAATCGACGGAACGCCGATGCCGACCACAATCTGTGCGTTTGCCGCCGGCGCTGAAGCCAGAGTCAAGGTAGTAAGCAAGACTGCTGCACAAAGTAGAACTCTCGATCCACGCATAAGGAACCTCATTTACGGTGGCTGCGGCTCCTGGTAGATGCATTGGATCCTGCGGTGTCCCGTCTTCGCTCGCCTCAACCATCCGGCTGAAAGAGCGCTCATACCATAAGATGGCTAATCTCAGGATAGGTTGTTCGGCGGGTATGCCATCATTCCGCCGTGGCTGGCAAGCCCTTTATCTTCAGCCAGATTGTTGAAATCTGTTGATCCCGGCTGCCTCTTTGAGGTTTTGCCGGGTTCAATTTCGGCGCCACGGACTTCCACTGGCAATTGGCGATCCTGCCCTGGCGGAATGGCTCCAATGCGAGACTCCACGAGTTTGAGCTCGTTCTACCTCCCTGTGGGGTCAGTATTCGTTCCAACAGCATTTAGTGAATCACAACGCGCGGCCTTTCCCGCGGCGACCGCGTCTTAAGGTTCGACAGCTTAAGATCGAGACCATTTCACTGGGATGACACGTTGGCGAGGCACAGCTTGCCAGCGGACGCAAGACGATTTGCTCGGAACGCGACTTTCTGATCCAACTGGGTTTTCTCCTGGATGGACTCTTAGTTGTCCGAAGCGCCAAGGGAGAAGCCACAAATGTCTGATGAAGTAGAACTTAGCGATACGCCGAAGGTTTGCCGCATTGCAATTATCGGCGGTGGCCCCGGTGGTTTGATGACGGCGTATCAGTTGCAACAGCAGTGCTCCCTGCCGTTTGAAGCTACCATCTACGAGGCGAGTTCGCGGCTGGGCGGCAAGATCCTCACTAAACAATTCGAGTCCGCGCCGGTGGCCTACGAAGCAGGGGCGGCCGAGCTCTATGACTATTCGCAGGTTGGGGAAGACCCGCTGCGCGAACTCGTCGACAAGCTGGGGTTGAAGGTCAAGCCGATGAGCGGCACCGCGGTCGTCATCCACGACCAGATGATGCGCGATCTCGATGATGTTGGCCGTGTCTATGGAGAAACGACCCGGCAGGCCCTGCGTGATTTCGACGCGCGCGCCAAGCAATGGTCGAGTCCGCAGGAGTACTACGACTCCGACTGGCAGGAATCGAACGACGATCCGAAGGCAGGCAGGAACTTTCACGACGAACTGGCACAGGTTCCCGACGAAGACGCGCGCCGGTATATTCGCACCCTGATCCATAGCGATCTGGCCACGGAACCGCATCGCACAAGCGCGGCTTACGGTCTGCAGAACTATCTGATGAACGACTCCAGATACATGCGGCTCTACACGATCGAAGGAGGCATTGAACGGCTGCCCCAGGAACTGGCGGCCCGTGTTGAAGCCAGGATATTGCTGCGAGAGCCGGTCGTCCGGGTGGAACGCGCCGGGGACGAGATATTGCGCGTCCTTTCTGTTCGACATGGAAGGATCGCGTCCGAAGAGTACGACTTCGTCGTGGTGGCGCTGCCCAATGCGTGTGTCCCGCTGATCGAATGGGGAGGAGACGCGCTGGGCGAAGCTATGCATCGTCACTGCGCGCGCTACGATTACCCGGCCCACTACCTGCGCGTGAGCGTGCTGTTTCGCGAGATATTCTGGGAGCAGACTTTCAAGGACTCCTACTTAATGCTCGACGCCTTTGGCGGGTGCTGCCTGTACGACGAATCGTCGCGCAACGGCTGCCGGACCGCCGGAGTGCTGGGCTGGCTGTTGGCCGGGGATGCTGCGATGGTCGCCAGCAATCATACCGACGAACAGTTGATTCGAAGGGTGATCGATACGCTGCCTTCCTTCATGCAACGCGGGCGGGAGTTGTTTGTCGAGGGGCAGGTCCACCGCTGGATCGGCGCGGTCAACGGACTTCCGGGCGGTTCGCCAATCCTGGATATGGAATCGCGCCACATCCCCGAGCCTGCGCGGCCGAACCTCTTCGCGGTCGGCGATTACCTGTTCGATTCGACGATCAACGGCGTCCTTGATTCCGCCGACTTTGTGGCGGAATGCCTGACCGAAAAGATCGCGGCGCGCATGGCTTCCCGCACTCCAGAGGCCATGTGTACAGCGGCTTTATAAGCGAAACAGTCCAGAACATGAGCGAATCAGTCCAAAAAATGAGCGAATCAGTCCAGGCCATCCATCGCGTCGCGAACATACGCAGCATTCATTTTGTCGAACAGATCGCGAGCGGCGATCGCGTGTTGATGTCCTTTCCAGACCCGGCGCCGCGTTTTGCCATCCTGGCCGAGGCCCCTGCAACGGCAACTGGAGCAATTGCAGCCGCGCCGCGCGGCGACGTCATGGATGTAGTTCTTTTGCCATTGTCCACTCCGCCGCAAGGGACGCCTGCGGGCACGAATCATGGCTTTGCGGACTGGCTGGAGAAGACAAACGGCCCAGGCGCGCCGCCGCCGGTCTACGTCAAATTTCGCGGCGTCGAGTTGATGTGGCGTCCCGGCCACGCCATGCTGCAATGCGATTCCGAACAGGCGGAATCGCTCCTCTCCGCCGTCGCCGAATTCGCTCATTATGAAGCTGAACTGCGGCGCATCGAGCGCGAGATCGCCGACTCATGGACAGAACTGGAGCAGGACAAGGCACTGGCATTCGATGTAACGCCTGCCGACCTGAAACGCAGTGCAGCCGTCGGCGAACGCATGAATCGAACGCTGCAGCGGCGCATCCGTCTCGTGCGGATTGAACCGCATCTTTACGATCCGGAAGCGGGCTTGCCGGCGGCCAGCCAGAAGCTGGGCGAGGAACTGCGCGAGAAGGCACGGACCGATGCGAGATTGGAGACCGTCGATTCACAACTCGAGGTCTTCGAGGACATCTACGAGATGAGCGGTCAGCGAATGGGAGAGTATCGGGCCGCGGAGGTGGAAAAACTTCTCGAGTGGATCATCATCGTTCTGTTGGGCGCTGAATTGCTGCTGCTGGTGGCCCAGTCGGTGTGGAGATTCTGAGTTTAATCGAAGAACAGACCCGCAATGCCCCGCAGCGCGACGTGACGCAAACGTGATTGCAAGATTGGTCGGGGCGAGAGGATTCGAACCTCCGACCCTCTGCTCCCAAAACAGATCAGATCAATTATGGAACTCTGTTGAAATTGAGTGAAAAATAAGTGATTTCGATTGAACTATTTACCGCTATGCTGCCGATCCCTGTTGAATCTTGTGGCTTCTGGGTGCTTTGACCGTTACAAAATCGACTACACTCATATTCAACCACGGCAAAAAACCGTGAGGATCAAATATGGCTCTTGCATCCAGAAATACGAAGCAGCAAGCGTACGAGCTGATCGACCGCATGGCTCCCGGCCAGGTTTCGGCCGTCTTCGGCCTCCTGAAGATCATGCTCGATCCCGTCTCGCGCTATCGCCAACGCACCGTTCGACGACGAACCGGTCACGGCGAAAGAGGAGAAATTGCTCGCGGAAGCGAATGCATGGTCGAAGCTCAACAGGCCATTCCTCACGAGCAGGTCTTGGCTGAGCTCGGAATCACCCAGGAAGGGATCAACCACTTTCGGGAACCGAAGTGAAACGGATAGTTTGGACCGATCCCGCCAAGGCCGATGTCCGTAGCCTGAGCAAGCCAGTCGTATCCGTGTCGAGACTCGGTGGTCTGCATCATCGCTACGATCTGGCTGCCTGAGCTTTCGTTGCGGACATCTTTCAACAAAGTTGACGAGAAGCCGCAGGAGAAGTATGCGCGCTGAACTGTAACGAGGTGCCAGCCTCGTTCTTATTGCTCAAAGTCCTCATCCGCTGGCATCTCAACCGTCGAGTTTTTCCCTCAGAACTTGCTCCGAACTCATTAGCCGGGTTCGTTATGCACCGGGATGGTATTTTGGCGAGGCACAGCGTCAAACATCGCTCCTATCGCTCTCCGTGGTCACAGGATGCAATCTTTCCAATCGAAGCCCTTTGCAGAACTACCTTCAGGTTCGAGAATCCCGCCCATTTTGTACCCGGATAGATTTTTGGCGAGGGACAGCCCTTGAATAGCGCGCTACACTAACAAACGAACTGGTACAAAAGATCGGGCAGTGCAGTGATCGATACGGCTAAAAATTCCTTAGGGAAGGTCTGAACAAGTGTTCGACATTCCCTCGGCAGCTAACGCCGAGTTGCAATTGTTGTGCTTACGGCGGGACTGAAGTCCCGCTCTTTCAAAACCGGGACTTATTCAGAGCTTTCTTAGCCTTTGGGATGCTCGGAGGTAGAACAGTATGCACCTTCCTATATTCCATATTCCTCAAGTTATTATCCTCAGTCGACAGCGTAGCGGCACTCACTTTCTGGCGTCAGCTCTGGTGAGTCACCCAATGATTTGGGCACGCGGGGAATGCTTTATGCGATATCAGAGAATACTATCTATCACTGGTGTCCGGTTAGATG
>PLOT01000286.1 GCA_003142215.1 Granulicella sp.
AGGGATAAGGGGTAAGGGATAAGGGATAAGGAGTAAGGGATAAGGGATAAGGGGTAAGGGATAAGGGGTAAGGGGTAAGTTAAGGGCGGCTGCCGAATTGGGCAGCCGCTCTTTTTATTATGGGAGAGAGTTGTTTGCGGGGAGATTTTCCTGCTCATCCCTTATCCGTTACAACTTACAACCTACCCCTTACCCCTGTATTTAGTAGATGCGCTGGTAGGTACGGGTGAGGCGGTCGTGCCAGGTGAGGCGGTCTTCGTCGAAGGCGGCCCAGAGCAGGCCGAGGCCGAGGGGGCAGGCGGAGAGGAGGACGGCGAGGTTGCGGCGGCGCATGGTGCGGCGGGTGGGGTTTTCGTCGTCGAAGGTGCAGAGGGCGATGCGGGCGCAACGCATTCCTGGAGTGGACTCGGAGAAGGAGAAGAAGAGCGCCTGGTAGAGGAGATAGAGGAGGGCGAGGACGAGGACGCTGGAGGCCAGGGCCAAGCTGGGTTGGAGTCCGGTGTGGGCGGTGAACTGAGCGGCAAGGCGAGCCAGGCCGGGGTATCGATCGAGTGGGAAGGACGCGTCGGGGATGACCGCGGCTGGTTGCCATAGGTTGGAGCGGCCAGCGGCGACGAGGAAGGCGGCGGCGAAGGCAAGGAATCCGGCGAGAAGGACCGAGGTGTCGATTGCGGCGGCCATGAGGCGGCGGGGGATAGAGGCGATGTGAGGCAGCGGGGCGGGGCTGGCGGAGGAAAAAGCAGATCCCTCCGCTTCGCTACGGGATGACAAGTAATTATCGCTACGGGATGACAAGTAATTATCGCTGCGGGAGGACAAATAATTATCGTTACAGGAGGGCAAATAATCATCGCTGCGGGACACATAATCATCGCTATGGGATGACAACAAAGAAGATGTGGGGGCGGATTCGGCGGCACCGGGGACGGGTGCGTCGAGCCAGATGGAGGTCCACTGAGGCGCGGGGGCTTCGGCGGGGACTGGGGTGGTGGAGATCTGGGCTGGATCGACCTCGAAGATGCGNNGCGACAAGCTGGCGGGGAAACTCGATCAGATTTGTGGGCAGCGGCATGGGCGGGCCGGCGGGCTCTTCAAAGACAGGGGACTGGCGGAAGGCGATCTCTTCATCGAGCAGGCGGGCTTCGGCGTCGTTGCGGTCTTGCTGCTGGGGCAGGTGGCTGGCGCTGGAGTGAGTGTGGTATGAGCGGGATTCGGTGGACCCCACCTCAGGCGACGATGAAGCCGTCGCCGAAGATGGGGCACTCGGAGAAGATGGGACACCCGGATTTGTGACGGAGCGGGTGGGTGGGGTCTGGTCGGGGGCTTCGTGATTGAGGGAGTCGAGGAGCAGTTGCTGGGCTGCTGCCACGGCCTGGGCGTTGAGTACGGCGATCTGTGCCGCGGCCTGTGCCTGCTGGGTGGCGCGCTCGGCCTCGGCGGCAAGGTAGGCGCGGTAGCTGGGGGAGTGGGCGTAACGCTTGGCGACGGCGGCGGCAATGCGACTGGTGCGGGAAGGGGCGGAGGGTGCGGGCGAGAGGGCGAGGGATGGCTGCGCTTGATTGCGACGGCTGCGATGAGCGGCGAGGCGGTCGGCGACCTGGCGGTGGAGGGCTTCGGAGGCGACGGGCGGCGCAGTGGCGCGGACCGTGGCGAGGGTGGCCACGGAGGGAGAGTCGCTGGACGTTGCCGTATCCAACTGGCCGGTATCAAGCAGTGCGGAACCCATTTTGCTCAAAACTCAAACTCACTTCCGTGAAATCGTCTAATGAGCAATCTCCGGGTTCAATTGCCCTTGCTTAGTGTGTTGCGGCTGACTTTTCCTTGAGGGAAAAGTCACTCCGGATTTGTTGACCCCGGATACAGCAACCCGAGATTGCTATACCCTCAAAGGGTGGTGCGTGCGACAGATATTGACGGCCGGTTCAACCTTGCGAAGGCGCTGAGGAGTGTCTGCTTCTTCATAAGTATCACGGTGGGGGTGGCAAGTTTTGCTCATCTTGCGGCGCAGGAGGTGACGAGTGCGGCACCTCTGAGTGAAATGGGGACGGCGGCGAGCGGCAGGTGCGTGACGACGACGGCAGGTGCGGCAGGTGAGCCTGTTGCGCTCGGCGACGCACTGCCCGACGCGCCGGGTGAGGCGGAGTATCCAGAGGCGGTGCCGATTGCGGCGGCGGCGCAGGACGTGCCGGTGCGGCTGGAGGCGGATAGCTGTTCGATGTTGGGGAGCGTCTCCGTTCTGGACGGCCATGCGGTGGTGACGTATGGCGACCGAACGCTCGAGGCGGACCACATTGAATACGACAAGGACTCGGGCGAGGTGACGCTGACCGGTCACCTGCAGTTGACCGGCGGAGAGAACGACGAGAGCATCCACGCCAGCCATGGGGCGATCAATGTGCAGACGCAGGTGGGGCGCTTCTATGATGTGACGGGTTCGGTGGGGATGAGTTTGAGGCCGGTGGCGGGCGCGGCGGCGGTGGGCCAGCGTGCGGTGTATAGCAACGGCAATCCATTGTTGTTCAGCGGCAGACTGGTGGTGAAGACGGGGCCGCGGGAGTACCAGATCTACGATGGACGGGTGACGTCGTGCCAGTTACTGAAGCCGGACTGGCTGCTGTCAGCCGCGGAGTTCAGCGTGGATGGGGAGAAGGCGCGGGCGACCAACAGCGTCTTCCATGTGAGGAACATGCCACTGCTGTGGCTGCCGTATGTGACGCATCCGGTGGATGCGAACGCGCGGCAGAGCGGGATTCTGATACCGGAGATTGGGTTCAACTCGGCGAGCAAGGGAGAGACGATCGGGGAGCAGGTGTACTGGGCGATCAACCGCAGCACGGAGTTGACGGTGGGGACGATCTTCTACTCGGCGCGCGGCTGGGAACAGTCGGCGAGCTTCCAGTATCGCGGGCTGGGGCAGGATTTTGCGAAGTCGCACTACAGCGGACTGCAGGACCGAGGATACTATCCGGGAGGTGGGACGGTTTATGTGAACCAGAGCGGCACGGACGTGGTGTTTTCGGGGCGGCGCGATTTTTTTGTTGGGGACGAGACGTCCGGCAGCGAAGCACCGCGCAGCGGGAGCGGAGATTCGCAGACGAGGGCGGTGGCGGACGTGGAGTACCTGAGTTCGTTTCCGTACCGCGAGGCGTTCTCGTCGAACTTCAACCAGGCAGTGTCGAGCGACGTGGTGTCGACGGTGTATGGCACTCGGGAGTGGGACGGGATGGCGGTGTCGGCGGAGGGCGACCGGTATCAGGGAGAGAAGCGGGTTGCGAATACAACGTCGGTGCCTCCGCAGACGGAGGAGCAGTTGCACATCTTCCATGCGCCGGCACTGGAGTTTACGACGACCGACCATGGGCTGGGGACGACCGGACTGGAGTGGAACGTGGACAGCTCGGTGGCGATGCTGAAGCGAATCCAGCCGACCTTCGCCACCGGCGGGATGATCGAGCGGGTGGACGTGCGTCCTGAGATCGCCTACCCGTTCGGTGCTGGCGGATGGCGGTTGCGGCCTTCGGTGGCGGCGCGGGAGACGTTCTACAGTCGCAGCCGGCTGCCGGCGGCTGCGGGAGCGACGGGGCCGGAGATCGAGAGCCTGGCTACACTGAGCCGGTCGGACGTGGAGGCGCAGTTGGACCTGCGGATGCCCGTGCTGGAACGTACATTCGATTCTGGATTTATGAAGAAGTTGCTGCGCCACGATGTGAAGCACACCATTGAGCCGGAGTTGACCTACCGCTATGTGAGCGGGATCGACAACTTTGCGAATGTGTTGCGCTTCGACGCGGTGGATGTGGCGAGCAATACTAACGAGATTGAATATGGCGCGACGCAGCGGCTGTTTCTGCGGCGGAGTGGGACGGGAGCAGCGCCGTGCCGCGAGGCGGGTGCAGCGGCGGACGCGAGTGAGATTCTGGGGGCGGCAGGCGGAGATGCCGATGCCGCCGAGCCCGGCCAGGCCATGGGGAGGACGGACGATACGGAGCCAGTGTGCGGGAACCGCGAGTGGATCAGTTGGAGGGTGGCGCAGAAGTATTTTTTCGATCCGAGCTTCGGGGGAGCGGCGGTTGCGGGGCGGCGGAACATTCTGGGGACGACGCTGGATTTTTCCGGCATTGCGTTTCTGACCGAGCCGAGAAACATATCGCCGCTGCTGTCGCGGCTGCGCGTGCGGACGTCGGAGAAGACGGACGTGGAGTGGGACGTCGACTACGACACGGGGGCGAAGAAGTTTACGGCGAACAATATCTATGCGGATGTGCATCAGAAGGATTTTTTTGCCGGGGTGAGTTATGCGCGGTTGAATGCTCCGGGGCGCTCGTATGTGGAGGGGGTTGCGTCGAGCGTGGCGGACTTCAACCAGATGCGGACGACGGTTGGCTTCGGAAGGCCGACCAAGGCAGGCTTGAGCGCGGCGGCGAGCGCGGGGATCGATCTGGATCTGGGGACGGTGCAGTATGGGGCGATCCAGGCCTCGTACAACTGGAACTGCTGCGGGGTGAGCGTGGAGTACCGCAAGTACGAACTGGGGACAGCACGCAACGACAATGGGTACAAGTTTAATTTCACGCTGGCCAATATTGGGAGCGCGGGGAATCTGCGCCACTCGGAGCAGGTGTTTTGAGGGCGCGGGATTTGCGTTGGTGTGTTTGGCGAGCGAAGACAAGCACCGACGAAGAGCAGTTTTTGTACAGATTTCCAAAGGCGTTTCTTCTTCAGGCTATGAGCTATGGGGTATGAGGTATGAGCTTTCAGTGGTGCGCTTCGGTGGAGTTGCGATGTGTTCAGGATGACGATGAGTTTGACCTGTGCGTGAGATAATCGGTGTTGTGCTGAGTGGGTTCAGGCCGTTGCGCTGTCTCGCGTCGATCGCCATGGTGGCGGCGCTGGGCTGTCATGCGCAGACGAGCGTCCCGGCTGGCGGAGCGCAGGCGATCCAGGTGGGGGTGAAGCTGACGCCGGAGATGGCGCGCCGGGTCGAGGTGATGATCCGCAGCAAGGCGCAGGTTTCTCCGGAGTATACGATCTTGATCGGCGAGCCCACCCAGGGTGAGGTTCCCGGCTACGACCAGATCATGGTGACGTTTACGGAAAATGGCAGCACGAGCAAGCCGCTGCCGTTTCTGCTGTCGACCGATGGCAAGACGCTGGCTCAGTTCAACAAGTTCGATCTGAGCCAGGACCCGAAGGACAAGGTTTCGGCGGTGGGCCGTCCGGCGCGTGGCGGGGCAGAGAACGCGCCGGTGCTTATCGTGGGCTTCGACGACCTGGAATGTCCCTACTGCGCGCAGATGAATGCGGAGATTTTTCCCGCGATTCAGAATCGCTACAAGGACCAGGTGCGCATGGTGTACCGCGACTTTCCGCTCGTCGACATTCATCCGTGGGCGATGCACGCGGCGGTGGATGCGAACTGCCTGGGCGCAACCAGCACGGCGGGCTACTGGAACTTTATCGACTATGTCCACGCCCACGCCGATCAGATAGTGGGGAGCGATCCGGCCGCGGGAACCGATCCGACCTCGGGCGCAGATCAGGCCGAGAGATTCAAGCAGGCCCTGGCCAAGGCCGATGCGACACTGGACAAGCTGGCACTGGACGAGGGCGCGCGGCAGAAGGTGAACCCGGCGGAGCTGGCGTCCTGCGTGCAGAAGCAGGACGACAGCAAGGTGAAGGCGTCCGAGCAGCTGGCGGAGGGCGATCCCTTGCACCTTGGTTCGGCGCCCATACTATTTATCAACGGCGAGGAAGTGATCGGCGTCGTCCCGATCGAGACGATCTATCGCATCATCGATGGGGCGTTGATTGCGGCGGGCCAGACACCACCTCCTCCTCCGCCGCCTGTGAACCCGTTGCCAGCAACTCCGGTTGCATCGCCCGCGCCGGTTGCATCGCCCGCGACTCCGGTTGCATCGCCCGCGCCGGTTGCGGCCAAGCCAGGGAGCTAGCAGAGCGATACGAGTGGAAGAAGATTTGACGGAAAGAGTAGCGCGATCGGGACGGGACTAGAATCGGGATAGAGCGATATGAGCAGGAGAGCGAGCATGGGTTTGGCGAAGCAGGCAGGGACTGGGGATGGTTGGCGCATGGTTCGCGGGACGGTCGCGGGCCTGCTTCCGATTGCGCTACTTCTGGTGGGCGGATGCAACCGCACGCATGGCGTCGATGTGGTAGCCACGGTGAATGGCCACGCCATTATGAAAGCGGACATGGACCGGATGTACACGGCGCAGTTGGGCCAGGATGAGGCGCAGCAGCCATCGCCGGAGCAGGCCGATTCATTGCGGTTGAATGTGGTGCGCGAGCTGATCGATGAAGAGATTGTGGAGCAGCGCGCAGCCAAGATGAACCTGACCGCGACCACGGAAGAGGTGGACGCGAAGCTGGCCGAGATGAAGGCCCCGTATAGCGAGGAGCAGTTTCAGCAGCAGTTGAAAGCGTCCAACCGCACGCTGGACGATGTGAAGCACGACCTGCGGCGGTCGTTGACCATCGACAAGCTGCTGAACAAGGAGATCAACTCGAAGGTGACGGTGTCCGACGCGGACATTGCAAGCTACTACGGGGCGCACAAGGCGGAGTTCGACCTGATCGAGACGCAGTACCATCTGGCGGCGATCCGCGTGACCAGCGTGCCTTCGGCGCAACCCGGCAATCTGCAGGGGAGCAAGGCGACGAGCGACGCCGAGGCGAAGAAGAAGATCGAGGCGCTGAAAAACCGGCTGGACAGCGGCGAAGA
>PLOT01000139.1 GCA_003142215.1 Granulicella sp.
GCGGAATGGCAAAGCGCGTAGGCGTCGACAAATGGCTGTTCGGCACTGTGCTGCTGCTGGTGCTCTTCGGGCTGGTGATGGTCTTCTCCGCCTCGGCGGTGATGTCGCAGGCGGAGTCGGGCTCGCCCTATAAGTACGTCGCCAAGCAGGGGATGTACGCCATCTTCGGGATGGTCGCGCTCTTCGCTCTGATGCGCGTGGACTACCGCCGCTTTAACAGCTATCCCATTGTCGGCTCCGCGGTCGCACTCACCACCATGCTTCTGGTGGCCGTCTTTGCCATGCCTGCGCTGAACCACACCCACCGCTGGTTCCGTCTTGGCAGCTTCTTCACCTTCCAGCCCTCGGAGCTGGCAAAGCCCGTGCTGGTGCTCTTTCTCGCGTACTTTCTACAGACGCGCATTCACGCCATGGACGACTGGAAGGGAACCATCCTGCGCGCGGCCCTGCCTCCCATAGTCTTCATCGGCCTCATCCTCAAGGAGCCGGACCTGGGCACCGCGCTGGTCTGCGCCGCGGTCACCATGGCCATGCTCTATCTCGCCGGAATGCAGGTGAAGTGGATCGGCGTGGGCCTGCTGGCCTCATCGCCCGTGCTCTACTACATGCTCTGGATGGTGCCCTTCCGCCGCGCGCGCATGGAGATATTCTTCCATCCCGAACTCGACCCGCTGGGCAAGGGCTTCCACATCACGCAGTCGCTGATCGCGGTGGGCACGGGCGGAGTCACCGGCCTGGGACTGATGGAGGGCCGGCAGAAGCTCTACTTCCTGCCCGAGGCCTGGACCGACTTCATCTTCGCCAACATCTCCGAGGAACTGGGCCTGCTGGGCGCTCTGGCTCTGGTCGCGCTCTTCTGCTACTTCGGCTATCGCGGTCTGCGCGCCGCCTTTCTCTCCACCGATCCCTTTGCGCGCTTTCTGGCCTTTGGGCTTACTAGCGCGGTGTTGATCCAGGCCTTCTTCAACATCAGTGTCGCCATTGCGCTGGTTCCCACCAAGGGGATCACGCTGCCATTCATCTCCTTTGGCGGCACCTCGCTCTTCTTCACCCTGGCCGGAATGGGTGTGCTGCTAAACATTACGCGTGAGATCGACTGATGCAGGGAACAGGGAACAGGGAACAGGGAACAGTAGGCCCGCTGCGGGTTCTGATTGCCGGCGGAGGCACCGGCGGCCATGTGATTCCCGCGCTGGCCATTGCGCGCGAGCTGCGCGACGCGCACGCCGCCGAAGTGCGCTTTGTGGGCACGGTGCGCGGGCTGGAGACGCGCCTGGTCCCCGAGGCGGGCTTCCATCTCGATCTGGTGCGCTCCGGCCAGTTGAAGAATGTCAGCCTGGCAACGCGCCTGCGCACCGCCATCGATCTGCCACTCGGCGTGATGGAGTGCGTAAGCCTGCTGCGCGAGTTTCGCCCGCAGGTCGTTGTCGGCGTGGGTGGATACGCCAGCGGCCCCGCAATGCTGGCGGCGATTCTGCTGCGTCTTCCCACGCTGGCCTTTGAGCCCAATGCGGTTCCCGGCTTGGCAAACCGGCTGGTCGGTGGGTGGGTGAGCGCGGCCGCGGTAAACTTCGCGCAGACCGCGCGCTACTTCCGCAATGCGCGCGTCACCGGAATCCCCGTGCGCGCTGATTTTTTTGCGATTGCGCCGAAATCCGCCTCCGCGCCTCCGCGTCTTCTGGTCTTCGGCGGAAGTCAGGGCGCGCGCGTCTTGAACGAGGCAATGCCGAAGATCGCGCAACGGCTGCTCGATCGGTTTGCAAATCTGGAAATTGTGCATCAGGCGGGTGCGCGCCACGCAGCGTCGACCGCCGAAGCCTACGCGCGTGCCGGCGTGTCCGGCCAGCAGTGCGTCCGCGTGCAACCGTATCTGGACCAGATGCCGCGCGAGTTTGCCGCCGCCGATCTGCTCCTCTGCCGCAGCGGCGCCAGCACCATGGCGGAGCTTGGCGCGGCCGGCAGGGCCTCGCTTCTGGTGCCCTTTGCCCTGGCCGCCGACGATCACCAGCGGCGCAACGCGGAGATATTTCTCCAGGCCGGCGCGGCCCGCATGTTGACCGAGGCAGAGCTGCTGGCCGGTCCTGAGCGCCTGCTCGATGAGCTTTCGCGCCTGCTTGCAGATCCCGATGAACTGCGCGCGATGGGCGTGCGCGCTCGCACGCTGGCCCGGCCCGACGCGGCGCGGCAGATCGCGTCGATGGTTGTGGGACTCGCGCGTAAGGGTTGACTGCAAGTTTCCGGTAGCTGTTGTGAGCTTTCGACCTTCAGCAAAAAAAACAAAGGGCTGAGGATTGTTTGCCTCAGCCCCTTGATTTTTCAAATTGATCGGTTCGTCTGCTTATCGGCGTCCACCGCCACCGCCGCCGCCGCCGCGTCCACCGAATCCGCCACCGCCGCCGCGTCCACCACCGCCGCCGAATCCGCCGCCACCGCCGCCGGAGTAGCTGCGTGTACCTCCGCCGTAGCTGCCTCCGCCAGAGTAACCGCGTGCGGCTGGAGCGCCAGAGTACCCGCGTGCAGTTGGAGCGCCGGAGTAGCCGCTTGCAGTTGGAGTGCCGGAGTAGGAGCGAGTGGTTGTGCCGCCATAGCTGCTACGGGGTGCTTGAGCGCCGGAGTAGGAGCGAGTGTTCGCGCCGCCATAGCTGCTACGGGACGTCAAGGAGTTGCCGCGCGCTCCGCCGCTGTAGGCGGATGCGCCGCGGCTGCCGATGGTGCGGCCGTTAATTCCTGCGCCGCGGTTCTCCGCAGCAGGTCTGCCGTTCAATCCTGCAACTGTGCCGCGCGCGAAGCCCGCGCCGCCGGCATGTCCATTGAAGCCGGCGTAGGTGCGGTTGTAGAAGTGTCCGTAGTTGCCGCCCAGGCGGTTATAGGCGCCGTTGCAGAAGAAGCGCCCGCCGCCCCAGTAACCGCCGTAGAAACCCGTGCCGAAGTAGCCGAAGCCGTAGTTGATGCCGCCGTAGTAGCCGATGCCCATCCCCCAGTAGCCGGGGTACCACATGTAGTCGCCGAATCCGAAGCCCCAATAGCCGGGCGTCCAAAGCGCGTCCTCGTAGGGCGGCATGACCCAGGCGCCGTCCACCCAGTAGTAACCGCCGGACCCCCAAGCCCAGTAGCCGGGAGTCCACATATACCCATCGCCCGGGGCCTCAGGCTGGGCGTAATCCGGAATCGGCGGAGGAGCAGCAGTGGCCGTGACGGGCTCCTGTGCGTTGGCCGCGGCAGGAACCATCACAAGCGCTCCGGCGATCGCAACCGCTAGAATCGTGCTCATCAACACCCGTCTGATCTTCATCGTCATTTCCTTCTTCTGCCGGTCCTTCGCTTGCCCGTTGCAGCCTTCAAACTGCGGGTTGCGCGGACTGCAGCCGCTCGAGTCCATCCGGGCCGCCTGCGTCATCCTCGCCGCCGCTGCCCTATGTACTCCTGCTGGATTAGACCCAAGATACGCCATTTGGTTGCGCTCCGCGAGTGCGGATTCTGCGCCGCGTAAACATGGATTCTGCGCCACGCCATGCTCCGGGATGCATCGTCCCCGTCCACTCCGCCCTATGACTGCCCCGTCCTGGCTTGGTAAAGTAAGGGAATGAACGATAAGGCAGAGTTGACGGCGTCCAATCTTCCCGCCGGGTTCCAGTGGGGAGCGGTGCGCGCGGGAATCAAGGCCAGCGGTAACCTGGACCTGGCGATGGCGATTGCGCACGGCGCGGGCGCGGCGGTTGGCGCGGCCATGTTCACCACCAACCGCGTGGTTGCGGCTCCGGTCACAGTGGGCAGGCGGCATCTTGCGGCCACCGGAGGACGCGTCGCGGCCGTGCTGGTCAACTCCGGCAACGCCAACTGCGCCACCGGAGAGCCGGGCATCGAGGGCTGCGTCGCCACCTGCGTCGCCGCCGCCGAGAGCTTCGGCTGCATCTTCGACGAGGTCTTTCCCTCCTCCACCGGAATCATCGGCGTTCCCCTTCCCGCGGAAAAAATCGTCGCCGCAATGCCCGAGTTGAAGGCCTCGCTCGGCAGCACCGAGCAGCACGCCGAGTCTTTTGTGCGCGCCATAATGACCACCGACACCCGGGTCAAGATGGCCCACGCAGTGGTCTCGGTCGATCCTGCTCAGGATCATGGCAACGCCGCCGTGGTGCGCATCTGGGGCGCGGCCAAGGGCGCGGGAATGATCCATCCCCAACTTGCCGCACCGCCGCACGCCACCATGCTGGTCTATCTCTTCACCGATGTCGCGGCCCGCGCGGAGCATCTACAGACAGCGCTTGCCGCCGCCGTCGAGCCCAGCTTCAACTCCATCTCCATCGATGGCGACACATCCACCAACGACACGGTTCTGCTCCTCGCCAGCGGGGCCAGCGGCGTGCGCCTCAGCCGCGAACTCTCTCCTGCCTTCGACGCGGCCCTCGCCGAGGTCTGCCGCTCGCTCGCGCGCCAGATCGTCGCCGACGGCGAGGGCGTCAGCCACGCCGTCACCCTCGACATTCGCGGCGCGGCAACTGCGGCTGATGCCAAGCGAGTCGCCAAGGCCATCGCGCACAGCCCGCTCTGCAAGACGGCCTGGTCCAGCGCAGACCCCAACTGGGGACGTCTGCTGGCCGCCGCCGGCTACAGTGGAGCAGCCTTCGATCCCGCGCGCGCGCGCATCTGGATCGCCGGCCAGCCGGTCTTCGAATACGGAGTCCGCGCCCCCAGCTTCGACGAGGCTGCCGCGCACACGGCAATGATGCAGCCCGAGTACACCATCGCGATCGACCTCGGCGCAGGCTCGGGCGAATGCCTCTTTCTCACCTGCGATCTCACCGCGGAGTACGTGCGCATCAACGCCGACTACTCAACGTAATTGCGCGGCAGGGTGCGCGCGCCCGCGAACAGCAGCGCCGTTGCAATCAGCATCGACACCAGCGTCAGCCCCAGCCCGGTGCTCAGCGTCGTGCGGTCGCTGACCATGCCGATCAGCCGCGGCGATGGCGTGTCGCCCAGCGCGTGAATCAGGAACAACTCCACAGCGATGGCCGTTGCGCGAACAGTGGCCGGAACAGCGTTCACAATCGCCGCGTTCAGCGGCCCCGTCCCCAGGAAGATGGAGAACATCGCCAGCGCCAGCGCGGGCAGCATCATCGCGCGCGGGCCAAAGAAGCAGACCACGCCAAACGGCACCGTAATCAGCGCGGACCACGCGGAGACCAGATACAGCGCGCGATGGTTTGTCCGCAGCCAGCGTTGCGCCAGCCACCCGCCGACGGCCGTTCCGCCCAGTCCCGCGCTCGCCGTAATTCCGCCCAGCGTAAGCCCGACGGTCGAGTGCGAAAATCCCGCGCGCTCCAGAAAGCTCGGCATCCACGCCGAGATTCCGCCCATCGAAAACGTCGTCATCGCCATGCCCAGCGTCGCGTACAGGTACGGCGCGTTGCGCGCCAGCGAGATTGCCTGCGCCCTGTGCTCGCGCCCCGTAGGCTTCGCGTCCGATGCTCCGCGCGCCGGCTCGCGCAGGAAGATCAGGATCAGCGCCGCGATCAGCAGCCCCGGCACGGCGGAGACGTAGAACGGCATCCGCCAGCCCCAGCGCCCGCCCACCATCTCGCCGATCAGGTAGCCGATTGCCGCGCCCACCGGAATCGCGGTGTAGAAGATCGTGAGGATGCGGTTGCGATCTTCTTCGGGATAGAAGTCGGCCAGCAGCGCGGGCGCGTAGATGCCCAGCGATGCCTCGCCGATCCCCAGCACCGCGTGGCGCAGCAGCAGCGAATCGAAGGCATGGACCGTGCCGGTAAGCACGTTCACTGCCGAGATCATCAGCGCGCAGATCACGATCAGCGGCTTTCGTGGCAGCCGGTCGCCCAGCCATCCGGTCAGCGGCGCGGCCAGCATGTAGGTGACGAAGAACCAGAAGGTGATCGAGCCCAGCGCCGCGTCCGACACGTGGAACTCGCGCTTCACCTGCTCCTGCACGCCGGGCAGGATGTAGCGGTCGATGTAGTTGACGAAGTTCAGCGCGGTCAGCAGCGCCAGCGCGGTCGCGGCCCCAGCCACCGAGGGCAGGCGGCGCGCAGAGTGCGTCAGATTGGGCGGCAGCTCTTGCATCTCTGCCGAGAATAGCAGGGTAGAGATGTTTCCCGATGGCTGTACACCGCATAAGATTGTCATCCTGAGCGAAGCGAAGAATCCCCGCATTTCGTTTGGGACGGCAGTGGAGTACGCCTAAAGGAAAACAGCTATAGATAAACATTCTTTGCTAGGCTTGTACTCAGCGGAGACGATACGGGTGCTCAAAGCAAGGAAATCGAGGCGGTTGAAAGGGTCGCAGCATCATTGGCGCAGGTGCGTATGGCTGGCACTGAATACGAAACCCTACGACTCTGCGGATTATCTGAAAGATGCCGAATCGATCTTCTACTTCCTTGAGGCCGAAGTTGAAGAAAATGAGATGCCGTATCTGGCCTCTGCGCTGGGAACGGTGATCCGGGCGCGCGGTGGCGTGGATGTAATCGCTGCGGAGACGGGGCTGTCGGTCGATGTACTGGAGTTCGCCACGAGGACAGAAGGCAATGGAGACCACGAAACCGTTGTCAAAGTGATGGAGGCGTACCGCCGCCGCATGTCTTCGGATTCAAAGGTAGCGTAAGTTCAATCGAGCGGCGGCTGTAACTCTTCCGGTCTGGGGTAGCTGGCTTCCACAATCGTCGAAATTCCGCCGCGCGGGCGGAAGTCGCCTACGACCTTGGCCCACACCGGGTTGCAGGCCTTCACCACGTCGTCCAGCACGCGGTTCACCACGTTCTCCTGAAAGATGCCCAGGTTGCGGTAGGTGAATAGATACTCCTTCAGGCTCTTCAGCTCCAGGCACTGCTTGCGTGGCATGTAGCGGATGGTGAGATGGCCGAAGTCGGGCAGCCCGGTCTTGGGGCAGACCGAGGTGAACTCCGGGTCGTCCACCACAATCTCGTATCCGCGAAACTGGTTCGCCCAGGTGTCGATGGAGGGAAACTTCGCGTCCAGCCCTGCGGCGGCGTGCGTGTCGGTGTAGCCCGTCTTCTGCGTCTGCATGGGTTCTATTCTAGTCGCGGCGTCCCAGGGTTGGGCGGTCGCTGCCATCCGTGGTGGAGGTTCCGGTGGTGGAGTTGGGGTCGTTGTTAGTGCCCCCGGTGCGGCGCAGCGTGGGCGCGTTGCTGTTTCCCTTGTCGTTCAGCTTGCGCCGGTTCTCGATGCGCGCCAGGCGCGCCTTGATGTCGTCGAACTCGCTGGTGGTCACCATGTAGTCCGGCCGCGCGGGTAGGATGGTGGCAATCTCTTCCTCGGAGTGGGCGATGCGGTCCGGCGTCTGCGGATGGTCGGCGAAGACCTTGGCCAGGGTCCCCGGCTTGTGCTTCTCCAGCGCGTCCAGCTTCTCGAAGATCTGGATGAAGGCCTGCGGATCGTAGCCCGCCCGGTACATGTATTGCACGCCCAGCCAGTCTGCCTCCGCCTCGTACTCGCGGCTGAACTCCAGCAGGCCCATCGGGATCGCCAGTTGCGAGGCCTCGTAGATTCCGTAGCCGGCGTAGCTTCCCTGGGCGAGGATCATGATCGGAATGGAGGCGATCTCGGCGAAGTTCACCTTGGTCTGCCCGCGCGCCGCGTGGTGGGCGCAGACGTGGGCCGTCTCGTGCGCCATCACGCCGGCCAGCTCGGCCTCCTCGTCGGCGGCCATGATGAGCCCGGAGTTGACGTAGAAGAAGCCGCCCGGCAGCGCCATGGCGTTGATCTCGTCCGAGTCGATGATCTTGATCGTGAACGGTACCTTGCAGTCGGAGTTCTTCACAATGTTCTGGCCCACGCGGTTGACGTACTCGACCACCACCGGATCGGTGATGAGGTGGGCCGACTTCTCAATCTCCATCGAGTATTGCTTGCCGGTGCCGATCTCCCAGTTGGTGGAGTACCAGTTGGTGACGCCGCGCCCGCCGATGTTGCGCGTGCCGATGGCGTCCACGTCGTCCTCGCTGCCTTTTTTGATGTGCGGGTCGAGCGCCTCGCCGGGGGAGGGAAGAACGTCGGTCTTCGCAGTGTCGGCGGTCTTTGCGACCGGCGGCTTGGATGCGGTGTCGGATGCGGCATCGGTCTTGCTGCCGGTCTTAGTGTCTGGCTGCGCTGCGGCCGGAGCGGTTGCTACCGGCTGGGCCGTCGTCGAATCCGATGGCGTGGTCGTCGATGGGGTGGTCGCGGGGGTCGAAGCAGGCGCAGGTTGCTGCGCGTTGACGCCGCCGACGGCCGCGAGCAGAACCGCGGCAACCAGGGTGGCGAGATCGAAGTGGGTTCCAGGACGCATCGGGTTTCTTCTCCGCACGGGACGGGCTGCCTGCAAACAGACACGCCCCCACACTCTGTTAGACGTAGTATGCGCCATTTTGTTGTGAACTGT
The DNA here is from genome assembly GCA_003142215.1 of Granulicella sp. Classification (GTDB taxonomy): domain Bacteria; phylum Acidobacteriota; class Terriglobia; order Terriglobales; family Acidobacteriaceae; genus Edaphobacter. The sequence continues at coordinate 8,399 of PLOT01000139.1, forward strand.
GAGGGGCTGGCCCTGGATCT
>PLOT01000261.1 GCA_003142215.1 Granulicella sp.
CCCAGCCCGTGGGCTGCGGTGCGCCTGGCCAACGGCAATACGCTGATTACGGGAAACGCGAAGGGCGGCATCGTCGAGGTGAACAAGAAGGGCGAGGTCGTCTGGCGCCTCGACCGCAAAGACCTTGCGGATGCGGGGTACAAGATCGGCTGCATTCAGGACGTGGCGCGGCTGGCCAACGGCGACACGGTCTTCTCCAACTGGATTCCCAACGACGTGAAGCCGCCCGAACAGTGGCCGACTACGGTGCAACTGATTGAGGTGAATCCGGCGAAGCAGATTGTGTGGGCGCTGCGGCAGTGGACGGACCCCGCTCTGGGGCCGGCCAGCGGAATTCAGTTCCTGGACCAGCCGGGACACCCGGAGGACATTCCGCTGCATCGCTAACGCAAGCTGCGCGGACCTGCTGATCTGGCTCTAACGGAAACCAGCATGACGAGTGCTCCACACCTGCTGCTGCTTTGTTTTTGCAGCGGTGGTGGAGTTTATCATTGCAACAGCAAGAGGAGAGATGAGCATGAGGAGAGCTTTGCGGATGGCGATGGTGACGTTGGCGGGTGCGGCGATGGCGGGTGCGAGCGGGATGAGTGCGGCGGGGCAGGCTGCGGCGGGGCAGACGGCGGCGTTTGGGCCGCGGAACCCGTTCTATGCGGAGAGTACGCTGCCCTATCACGCGCCGCCCTTCGACCGCATCAAGGACGCGGACTATCAGCCTGCGCTGGAGGCTGGAATGGCCGCGCAGATCAAGGAAGTGGATGCGATTGCGAACAATCCCGCCGCGCCGACCTTCGAGAACACGCTGGTGGCGCTGGAGAAGAGCGGGCGACTTTACACCCGCGTGGCAGAGGTCTTCGACGGCGTGCTGCAGGCAAACTCGAACCCGGCGCTGGAAAAGGTGGACGAGATCGAGTCGCCCAAGCGGGCGGCGCATGACGATGCGATTTATTTGAATGAGAAGCTGTTTCAGCGCGTCTCGGCGATCCATAAGCAGATCGACTCGCTGGGGCTGGATGCGGAGTCGCGGCGGCTGGTGGATGTGTACTGCAAGCATTTTGTGCATCAGGGCGCGAACCTGTCGGCCGCGGACAAGGAGAAGCTGAAAAAGCTGAACGAGGAGGGGTCGACGCTGGAGAACGGCTTCCGGACGAAGCTGCTGGCGGCGACCAAGGCGGCGGCCTACTCGACGACCGGCAAGAGCGCGCTGAAGGGGCTGACGGACGCGCAACTGGAGGCCGCGGTGGAGGCGGCGAAGGAGCGCAAGGTGGAGGGCTATGTGCTGCCGCTGCAGAATACGACGCAGCAGCCGGTGCTGGTGTCGCTGGAGGACCGCGCAACGCGGCAGGCAGTCTTTGAGGACTCGTGGAACCGCGCGGAACGCGGCGGCGCAAACGATTCGCGCGAGACGATTGTGCGGCTGGCGCAACTGCGCGCCCAGAAGGCGAAGCTGTTGGGCTACGCGAACTTCGCGGCCTGGAACCTGGAAGACCAGATGGCGAAGACGCCCGAGGCGGCGGTGAATTTCATGGATGAGCTGGTCCCGGCTTCGACGGCAAACGCGGTGGCCGAGGGCAAGGAGATCCAGGCGGTGATTGATTCACAAAAGGGCGGCTTCCAGTTGCAGCCGTGGGACTGGGATTTCTACTCCGAGCAGGTGCGCAAGGCGAAGTACGACATTGACGAGGCGCAGGTGAGGCCGTACTTCGAGCTGAACAACGTGTTGCAGAATGGAGTATTCTACGCGGCCAACCAGATGTACGGGCTGACCTTCAAGGAGCGAAAAGATATTCCCGTATACAACCCGGACGTGCGCGTCTTCGAGGTCTTCGAGGCGAGCGGCAAGCCGCTGGCGTTGTTCTACTGCGACTACTTCAAGCGCGACAACAAGAGCGGCGGCGCGTGGATGAGCAACTTCGTGGACCAGTCGAAGCTGATGGGCACGCTGCCGGTGATCTACAACGTGGCCAACTTCGCAAAGCCCGCGGCGGGCGAGCCGGCGCTGATCGGCTTCAGCGATGTGACGACGATGTTCCACGAGTTCGGCCACGGGCTGCATGGCATGTTCTCGAACGTGGAGTATCCGCTGCTGTCGGGAACCAATGTTCCGCGCGACTTCGTGGAGTTTCCCTCGCAGTTCAACGAGCACTGGGCGAGCTATCCGGCGGTATTCGACCACTTCGCCAAGCACTACAAGACGGGCGCGGCTATGCCCCCAGAACTCGCAATGAAGCTGCGCAAGGCGGAGAAGTTCAACCAGGGATACATGCTGACCGAGCTGCTGGCGGCAGCCGAGCTGGATATGCAGTGGCACACCATTGTGGCAACGGATTCGGTGACGGATTCGGACGCCTTCGAGAAGGCGGCGCTGGAGCGCAAGAAGATTGCGCTGGCGACGGTGCCTCCGCGCTACCGGTCCAGCTACTTCGCGCACATCTGGGGCGGAGGCTATGCGGCCGGGTACTACGCGTATCTGTGGAGCGAGATGCTGGACGACAACGCGTACCAGTGGTTCGAGAACAATGGCGGATTGACGCGCGCCAACGGGGACCGCTTCCGCTCGATGGTGCTGTCGAAGGGATATACGGAGGACTTGGGCAAGATGTACTCGGCGTGGCTGGGCGGGGAGCCGACCGCCGGGCCGATGCTGAAGCAGCGAGGGCTGGTGGAGGACGGGGCCGGGAAGTAGCCGGGGCGGACTGGAGCGCTTGGCCTGCAAAGGGGAAAATTGTGCTCGTTGAGAGGACTGGCTATGATGCCCGTATGAAGATGTCTTTGAAGCAGCGAGCTTTGCGGGCACTTGGGCATCGGTACTGGCTTCGCGGTCGCGATCGGGTACTGCGCCACTTTTCCGATCCCGACCACCATATCTCTCAGCCCTTCGAGATCGACTTTTTTGGCCTCTCCTATTCCGGCAACCTGAACAACTTCATCGACTGGACGGTCTTCTATTATGGGGCCTACGCAGTCGACGAACTGCATCTTCTGGCAGCACTGGCCGACGCGTTGCGCGCTCAGGGGAAGCCGGTCAACTTCTACGATGTGGGAGCCAATATTGGGCATCACTCGCTTTTCATGTCCAGCCACGCAGACCGGGTGTTCTGCTTCGAGCCGTTCTCCGTGGTGCGTCAGGAGATGGAGCGCAAGTTCAACCACGCCATGGTTCGCAACGCAACTATCTTTCCCGTCGCACTCGGCAATCGCAATGAGACTGGCGTTTTTCACCCGCCCACGGGGGCCAATCAGGGCACCGGAACGCTGGGCGACCGTCTTCCAGACAACGCCTCCGCCGAACCGATCCCGGTCCAGGTGGTGCGAGGCGACGACTTTTTTGCCGCCAACCGCCTGCCTCCCATCTCCCTGCTCAAGATCGATGTCGAGGGCTATGAGGTGAACGCGCTCGAAGGATTTCGCGAGACACTCTGGCGGGACCGGCCGCCGATTCTCATGGAGATCCAGCGCACAAACGAGTCCGGGGTCGATGCAGACAAGAGCGCCGGCATACGATCCCTGCTCTATCCCGACCATCTTTTGTTCGATGTAGGGGGTTCACGCGGGCGATTTACCCTCAAGCCGTTTTCGATGGGAGATACGGAAGAGGCACTTGTTCTCCCCATTGAACTGGCCGGAATCATTCCCGGAACTGCCCGCTACTAGAGCATTTTCACGGTTACTGTAATGCAGGATAATATTGTCATTCTGACCCTGAGCTTGCCGAAGGGGAAGAATCCCCGCATTTTGCTCGCAGCGCGATATATTACACCCTCGCTGAAAATGCTCTAGATGCTTACGTTGATTGAGGTCTGGTCGAGGGCCTCGATGAAGAGGCCGGCCCAGTGGGCGACGGCTTCCGCATTGGCCCCGGTGGCGTCGTCGCGGTCTCCTTCGAGGGTTGCGAGCTGCACGGCAAAGTTGCCGACCGTGGAGCTTTCAGGCGATCCGCGGAAGACTTCCAGGCCGGTGGCCTCTGAGGTGAGGCGATTGAGGAATGCGTTCTGATTGGCGCCGCCGACGATGAAGAGCCGCTTCAATTTACTGCCAGTGAGCAGGGCGACGCGGTTGAGCACCGCGGCGTAGCGCGCGGCCAGCGAGTGGAAGATGAGGCTGGCGAAGGCGGGCGCGTTGGCCGGGCTCTCGTCGAGCGGGGCAAGGCCGTTTTTCTTTCTCTGGTTATTGATGCGCTGCGGCATGTGCTCCGGCAGCAGCAGATCGGGATCGTCCACGTCGAGCAGCCCAATGGGGCAGGGCGTCTTCTCGGCTGCGGCGACCAGATCGACGATGGGCCATACCCTGCCGTCCAGCGCCCACTGGGCCGTGCACTGGCTGATGAGCCACATCCCGTTGACGTTCTTGTGGAAGCAGACGCCGCCGCCGGCCGCGCCGAGGTTGGTGAAGTTTTCGGCGGTTGAGGCAGCGGTGTTGCAGGGCCGCTCGATGAGCATTCCCACCAGCGACCAGGTGCCGGAGCTGATGTAGGCCCAGTCGTTGCCGGTGGCGGGAATGCCTGCAATCGCCGATGCGGTGTCGTGGCAGGCGGGCGCGATCAGCGTGGTGTCGCGGAAGGCGGCCAGCGTGGCCAACTTGCCGCTCAGCTTGCCCAGTGCGGTGCCGGGCGGGACGAGCTTCGGCGCGCAGGAGGGGTTGAGGCTGAGGGTGCTGAAGATCTCTTGGCACCACTGCTTTGTGTTGAGGTCGACCAGCTCTGTGTGGGTGGCGTTGGTGTACTCGGCCACACGCGCGCCGCCCCAGTGGGCGAGCAGATACTCCGGAAAATTGAGCCACTGCTTGCCCTCTGGCAGCCCGGCGAGCTTGTCGGCGTAGAGCTGGTAGACGGTGTTGAAGGGGAGGATCTGGACGCCGGTGAGCTGGCGCATCCGCTCCTGGCTGCACTTCTGGTGGGCCAGGCGCTGCGACTCGGTGTTGCGCGGGTCGCGATAGCAGAAGGGATCGGCCAGCGCAGCGCCGTTGGCGTCCACGCGCACATAGTCCACGGCCCAGCCGTCGGCGGCGATGGAGCGGATGCCCTCGGGAGCGAGCGCGGCGCACTTGCGCAGTCCCTCTTCCAGGCCGCCGGTGATGGCCTTCAGGTCCCAGTGCAGACCGCCGTCAATCTCGCGCGGATTGTTGGGGATGCGGTGCACCACCTGGATCGACGGGCGTCCGTCCTTCCAGCGCAGCAGGCAGACGCGGCAGCTCTCCGCACCCAGATCGACGGCGATCAGGGCGCGCGTATCGGACGGGGCGGACGGGGCAACGGGCTTGTTGGATGGGGTTGTCATCGGCACCCCTCCGCGCTGAATGCCATAACCATCGCCGGTGCGCTGGCGGATTGATTGCTCTTCCAAGACCGCAATTCCATGTTTACCGACCTCATGCTGACCTCAAGGGGAATGATTGTTTTTTGCCGCATCCATCATTCCACATGGCAGAACCATGCGCAATCGGCGCGGGGTAAAGAGCAGGGAACCATCTCCGTCGTTTGCATGTGCGGGTGCATTGCGGGCGCTCACGGTACAGTTGCGGTGTATACTATTATACTATCTCGGTAGTCCGGTCGCGCACGTTTCACGACGGTGGTCAATTAAGACCGTATCCGGGAAAGGTCTTGCGATGGTACAGCTTGAAAAACCCACATTTGATGTCCATGCTTTCCTGGCCAATGCCGGCCTGGGGCGAAGAATTGTGCAACTGGAGCCCAAGCAGAACTTCTTTACCCAGGGAGATTCCGCGGACTCGGTCTTCTATCTGCAGAAAGGCCGGGCAAAGGTCACCGTTGTTTCCACAATCGGCAAGGAGGCCACGATTACGTTTCTCTCCGAAGGCGATTTTGTAGGAGAAGGGTCGCTGGCTGCGGTGCCTGGGCTTCGTTTGGCCACGGCCACAGCTCTTACCGCCTGTAACGCGCTCAAAATCACGCGCGAGGAGATGGTTCGCGTCATGCACGAGGAGCATGACTTCTCCGACCTGTTCATGAAGTTTCTGCTGGAGCGCAGCATGCGCGTCCAGGCCGATCTGGTCGATCAGCTCTTCAACTCCAGTGAAAAGCGGCTGGCAAGAATCCTGCTGTTGATGTCGGAGTTTGGCCAGCCGGGCGAGCCGGAACCCTTCGTCCCCAAGATCTCGCAGGAGACCCTGGCGGAGATGATCGGCACCACACGCTCCCGCGTCAGCTTCTTCATGAACCGCTTCCGCAAACTCGGCTTTATCGAATACAACGGCCGCATCCGGGTTCACAAGTCGCTGCTGAACGTGGTTCTGCTCGACCATATGCCAGGCAATAATGCCGAAAAGTCGCCGATCCTGGGCCTTCCCGGGGAGAAGAGCAAGCCCCGCCGGAAGCCCCCCGTCAGCCCTGTGCGAAATTGAACAGTATTGCAATTCATTGAATGGGATACTCGCTTCAATACCTGTAAAAGGCTATTGGAGGTGCTGGATGCCCAATACCAAAGCGAAAGTCCTCGTTGTAGACGATGAGCCTTTGATTCGAACGACGATGTCGATGGTGCTTGCCGAGATGGGGTATCAGGTGCGGTCCGCGGAAAACGGCTTCTCCGCGTTGCGCGAGATCCGCCAGGAAATGCCAGACATCCTTCTGACCGACCTCAACATGCCCGACATGTCCGGCTTCGAGTTGCTCTCCGTGGTTGGCCGCCGGTTTCCCGCAGTCCATAAGATCGCAATGAGCGGTGCGTATCTCGGCACTGAGGTGCCTTCTGGAGCTTCCGCCGACGCTTTCTATCAAAAGGGCAGCGGCGTGGAGGCGCTCCTGCATATCCTCGGCGCGCTGCCTCACATAGAACAGCTCGCTCCCCAACCTTTCAGTTCAGCGGTGCCTCTCTGGATTCATCGCAACGGTCATGGCTCCGCCCCGGAGACATGCGTCACCATCTCCTGCCCGGTGTGCCTGAGAAGCTTTCCCCAGGCCATCGACGACTCTGACGGCCTCGTGCGCGAAACGGATTGCATCCATTGCAGCAACCCGATTCAGTACGCAATCGTCCAGCCCCCGGATCGCATGTCTGTGTAGGCGTACACCGCCGGGCACTCCATCCTCATGCCACACAGCTCATAGCCCATAGCTCGAACCGGAAAAATAGCCGGGTGCCCCATCTTCGCCGCAGTCTCATCGCGGCTAAGGTGGGGCCTTACCGGGTACCCATCCATCCCAGCCGGGTGCCCCATCCATCGCGGCACTATCGCAATGGGTGGGACGCGTACCCACGAGTCGTCATTCTGGCGCAGCCAGAATCTCTGTATTGGCCCTTGCATTTGCTCCCGCCGGTCGCCCCATCCTCATACCACACAGCTCATAGCCCATAGCTCGAACCGGAAAAATCGTCGTCGCATCCGCAAAATCCCCCGCAAATCCCTCCCAAGGCCAACATTATCTTCCGCTTTTATTTCAATCAGTTACCAAAACCACCTCAAACACTGAATCAGCCAAGTCATGTCCTGGGCTTCCCCTCCTTGAGCCGCGAACCGCGTGGAGTGAACCCCTAAACTGAG
>PLOT01000077.1 GCA_003142215.1 Granulicella sp.
CAGCAATTCCGAAAATGCACTAAGCCCCGCCAGAGGCCGCCACTCAAACCGTCGCCACCACTTCGATAACCACTTCGGACGCGGTTCCAACCTTGTGTTGCGGGTCGGATATGCTGGGGAAGAGGTGGCCTATGGTGCGGATGCTGTTGCAATGGGTTTTGAATGCGGTGGCGCTGTGGATTGTGTCGCGGTATGTGAGCGGATTTGTGATCGGCGACTGGCTGTCGGCGATGATTGCGGTGGTGGTGATTGGGCTGTTCAACGCGACGTTTGGGCTGCTGTTGAAGATCATTACGCTGCCGCTGGGAATTCTGAGCTTCGGGCTGTTCTTCCTGCTGATTAATGCGGTGATGCTGAAGTTTGCCAGCAACTTTGTACCGGGATTCCGCGTGGAGACGTTCAAGGCGGCGTTTCTGGGAGCGCTGGCGCTGGCGGCGCTGCATCTGGTGTTCGGGTTTTTGACACCAAAGCGGCGGCGCAGGGCGTATCGGGCGGAGGAGTGAGGGAGTGTCTGAACAGGTTTTATAGATTCCCTCGGGGGCTAAACAGGCTGCGGAAAAAGGGTTGTTTGACGCTACGAGCAAAAGGCCCGGGGCTAAAGCCTCTTGATTCCATTGGCTTTATTCATGGGGCTGAAGCCCCCTGCTCCCTCCGAAAGGCAAAAACGGGAGTTTTTCCGCAGCCTGTGAAGCCCCCCTGCTCCCTCCGAAAGACAACGCATGAACATATTCAAAGATTCATTAGGGAGGAGTGAGTTGAAGCAGACGATTGCGGCGATTCGGAGTGGGACGGAGCCGGTGGGAAGGCTGCCGGAGGGGGCGTTCCATCGCACGCTGGAGACGGCGCTGGTCTGTCCGAAGTGCGATGCGAGCTACAACCTGGTGGTGGGGTGGGAGTGGGCCAGCACGCGATGGTTCGAGGAGGAGTCGCGCGGGATGGTGCGGATGCTGAAGAAGGCGATCCAGATGGGACACGCGGCAGGGCACCGCGTGACGCACTTCGAGACGGCGGGCGTGGTGGTGAAGAGCTTTGTGGTGCCGGAGGGTGAGAGGGTCTCGATTTCAGCTATGAGCGGTGAGCTATGAGCGGGGAGCTATGAGCGGTTGAGGGCGGCTGCGTGGTGGGTGCGGACGAGGGTGAGGAAGAGCTGGTGGACGCGGGGGTCGGCGGATAACTCTGGGTGGAAGGTGGCGGCGAGGATGTGGCCGGAGCGGACGAGGGTGGGGAAGCCGTCGCGGGTGGCGAGGGTTTCGACCGCGGGGCCGGTGCGGGTGATGCGCGGTGCGCGGATGAAGACCATCTCCAGCGGCGGGCCGGGGAGCGAGGTGGGCGCGGTGAGGATGGAGGAGTCGATCTGGCGGCCGTAGGCGTTGCGCTGGACGGTGATGTCGAGGGCGGCGAGCGAACGCTGGGCGGGGGATTCGACGTGCGTGGCGAGAAGGATGGCCCCGGCACAGGTGCCGAAGGTGGGCGTGGATTTGACGTAGGTTTGCAGGAGTTCGAAGAAACCGTTGCGGTCGAGAAACTTGAGCATGGTGGTGGATTCGCCGCCGGGCAGAATGAGGCCGTCGAGGGCGTGGAGTTCAGCGGGGACGCGGATGAGACGCGGGGTTGCGCCGAGAGCGGTAAGCGTGCGGACGTGCGCGTCGTATGCTCCCTGCAAGGCGAGGACGCCGATGAGCGGAGAGATGGGCGCGGCCATCATTACCAGCCGCGGGTTTGCATGAGGTCTTTTTCTTCGATGGCGGCGGCGGCGAGGCCCTTCATGCTGCCGGTGACGGTTTCGGCGGCGTCGGCGACGATTTTGGCGTCGGCAAAATGGGTGGTGGCGATGACGATGGCACGGGCTCGGGAGACGGCTTCGGCGCGCTCTTCGGGATTGCGCGGGTTGCCGATCAGCGATGGATCGATTGTCTTGCCGAAGTCGCTACCAACGATGCGTACATCGGGCTGCCATTCTCCCTTGATCTTCGCCCAGTACCAATCGCCATCCTTATAAACATCGCCTTCTTCATAGAGGCCAACATCGAGCGGGGTGGCGCGCTCCTTCATGAAGATGCCCGAGCCGACGAAGATGGATTCCGCGCCGAGCTGCATCATGAGGGCAGCGTCGGCGGGGGTGGCGATGCCGCCGGCGGAGAAGTTGGGGACGGGGAGCGAGCCGGATTTGGCGACCATGCGGACGAGCTCGTAGGGCGCGCCGTGGACCTTGGCGGCGTTATATAGTTCCTGGTCGCTGAGCACGGTGAGAGCCTTGATCTCGCTGACGATCTGGCGCATGTGCCGGACGGCATGTACGACATCGCCGGTGCCGGGTTCGCCCTTGGTGCGGATCATGGCTGCGCCCTCGGCGATGCGGCGAAGGGCTTCGCCCAGGTTGCGCGCGCCGCAGACGAAGGGCGTGGTGAAGGCGTGCTTGTCGATGTGGTAGGTCTCGTCGGCGGGGGTGAGGACTTCGGATTCGTCGATGAAGTCGACGCCGAGGTGCTGGAGGATTTGCGCTTCGGCGAAGTGGCCGATGCGAGCCTTGGCCATGACGGGGATGGTGACGGCGGCCATGATCTGGCGGATGAGTTTGGGGTTGGCCATGCGGGCGACTCCGCCTTCGGCGCGGATCATGGCGGGGACGCGCTCGAGCGCCATGACGGAGATGGCACCGGCCTCCTCGGCGATACGCGCCTGCTCGACGTTCATGACGTCCATGATGACGCCGCCCTT
>PLOT01000218.1 GCA_003142215.1 Granulicella sp.
ACAGACCCGGCCAACCGCGCCGGCCTTCGCTTTTAACCCTCAATCGTCTCCACGAAGTCCAGACCAAGTCCAGACTTAAACCAGACTAAGTCCAGACAAGTCCATACTTAACATGCTTTTTTTGAAGANNAGAACCCGCATGTCCGCCGCAACTGAAATCCTCCGAATCTTCGCCTTTACTACGTCTCACGCGCTTAGGGTGCTTAAACTCCATTTTTTGAATACTTTACGCTATTGCCACCGGGGGGGTACACACCGGCAGCCGCAGACCACAGCCGGATCAGACCAGCACTCACCCGTGCTTCTCCCCGAGCGGCTTGCGAGCGAAGTAGTACAGGCTGAACGCAAGCAGCGCGAACATCACCACGCTCACCCAGTCGTGGTGCATCGGGTTGGCATCGCTGAAGCGGAAGAGCTGCCAGTGGCCGCCGTGCTGTTCGGAGAGTCCCTCCAGCAGACGCGCGCAGACGCCCAGCAGTCCGACGATGCCGCCGGCGGCGATCAGCCCCGAAGCGTACAAACTTCCCGGCGAGATCTCGCTCTCGCTATCGAGCGCAGGCGTCACGCTGGTCGGAACGGGAAGCCCAGTCTCGGGATCGATGACCTCTGGATTGGCCGCGAGGCGGGCGCGCGCGCGATGCTGGATCATCGCGCGGTCGACCATCCAGCGCATCACGCCGCCGACAAAGATCGCCAGCGTAGTGGCAATCGAGAGGTAGGCGCCAACTGCAAAGGTGAGCGAACGAACGCCCAGCAGTTCGACGACGATCACCAGGGCCACGCCGAGCAGCACCAGCGTCCATGGCAGCTTGCGCGTCAGAATGCCGTTGATCACCGTCGCCATCAGGCGTCCCTGCGGTGCGGCGGCCCGCTCGCTGCCGATGCCCTGGATCCACTGCACCTCGATCTGCCCCGTGGCAGGGTTGTAGAGGTACTTGCCGTCGTCCAGCGTGGTCGAGCCGATGGCGTTCAGCAGAATGTACTGCCGTGTTCCGCCAAGCTGTTCCTTGGCGTGATCGTCCGCGTTGTGCGAGGTGAGCGAAACGCTATCGCGCGTGAAATGGCCCTTGTCCTGCACGCCATCCGGAAGTTGTGCCAGCGAGAGCGCGACCGGCTTCTGCATCCGCTGGAACTGCTCCAAGCCGACGTTCATCGCGTTCAGCGTGGCTCCGATGGAGAAGATGCAGACGATGACGCCGATCATCAGCGCCAGTTGCTGCTTCCACGGCGTCGCGCCAATCAGGTAGCCGGTCTTCAGGTCCTGGCTCGTATCGCCCGCGTTCGACGCCGCGATGCAGACCACTCCGCCGATGGTGATGGCGAGAGCGCCAAACGCCGGCGCGGTCCAGCCCTTCACCAGAAAGATTGCGCTGGTCGCCATCAGCGTGGCAATGGTCATGCCGGAGACGGGAGACGCGGATGAGCCGACGATGCCCACGATGCGAGCCGAGACCGTAACGAAGAGGAAGCCGAAGACAACGATCAGCAGCGCCGCGGCAGCGTTCGCCAGCGGTCCGACGTACGCTCCGGGGACGGGCTTGAACTGGAGGAAGAGGAACATGAGAACGATCAGCAGGCCGCTGCCGCCGAAGACCACGATAGGAGGCAGATCGTGCTCCGTGCGCGAAGGCCGTGCAGCCGCAAGCTTGCCGCCGCCCTTCTTCAGACCCTGCGTCAGCGCACTGAAGATTGTGGGCAGCGTACGGATGAGCGTGATGAGTCCGGCAGCAGCGACCGCGCCCGCCCCCATTGGACGAACGTAGGTTCGCCAAAGATCGGAGGGCAACATGTCTTTCACCGGGACGGTGCCGGGATAGAGCGGGCCGGAGAGGTGCGACCCGAAGAAGTAGATCGCTGGCATCAGAACCAGCCAGGAGAAGATGCCTCCGGCCAGCATGATCGCCGCCACGCGCGCGCCAATGATGTAGCCCACGCCGAGATACTCCGCTGTACAGTCGGCGCGGATCGACGCGCCCTTGAGCAGATGCTGCGGGCCGAGGTCGGGGTCGAACTTCGGCGTGTCGGGCCACAGGCCGAAGAGACCGTCGTTCTGGAAGAGGGTGTAGACCCCGCCGAGTCCGAGACCGAGAAAGACGCGCGAGGCGAAGCTGCCGCCGCGCTCGCCAGCGATCAGTACGTCGGCGCAGGCCGTGCCTTCGGGATAGATCAGTGCTCCATGCTCCTCGACGATGAGCTGGCGGCGCAGCGGGATCATGAACAGAACGCCGAGCCAGCCGCCAAAGAGCGCAAGCGCAAAGATGCGGCTCGCCTCCAGATCGAAGCCGAGGAAGATCAGCGCGGGCAGCGTGAAGATGACTCCAGATGCGATGGACTGGCCCGCGTTGCCCGTTGTCTGCACAATGTTGTTTTCCAGAATGCTGGCGCGGCCGAAGGCCCGCAGGATGGAGATCGAGAGCACGGAGATTGGGATGCTGGCGGCCACTGTCAACCCGGCGCGCAGCCCGACGTACACCGTCACTGCGCCAAACAGCACGCCGAAGATCCCGCCCAGAATGAGCGCCCTCGCCGTCAACTCCGGACGTGTTTCGGTCGCGGGAACGAAGGGCTTGAAGACAGGCTTGATGGGTGTCGATGCGGCCATGTGTTTGATATCTCCCGCGTGAATTCGCAGTTATTGGCTCCGATGGGAGTGTATCAGCGCCAACCAACTTTGGAGTGGCGCAATGCTGCGGCGCAGGCAGGCGCGGACATTCCTGCTGGCGAATCGGGCCGCGGGGATTTATACTTCGACCATCGGCGCGGCCCAAGCGGCCTGGAGCGCCGTGCGAGCGAGGTGCATCTTCAGCGTAAGCCTGAATGAGAGTACGCTCCAAGTTCCCCCCGGCGCGCCGCCAGGTTCATGCGCCAGACCGGAAGACGGTCGCGCTCAAATGCACCTGCTGCAACGCCTGGCCGTTCGCACAGGCGAGGTGTTTTGCTCTGTTGTTGACGATCTTGCCACAACAGTCTTTCCGTCAGACTGCCGCGTGTGCAACGGCCCGCTGCTGCGTTCCACAATCCTTCCCATCTGCGACAACTGCCGGACTTCTGTACCGCCGCAGACTCTAGCCATGTGCCGCATATGTGGCGAGGCTCTCGACATCGACATGGAGAGCGCTCGTTTCGCCAGCCAGTTCATGGTAGAAGGTCTGCTCTGCGACGGCTGCCGCAATCGTCCGCCAAAGTTCGAGCGCGCCGTTGCGTACGCGGTCTACCGGAAAGAACTGCGCGAGATGATTCACCTGCTCAAGTACGAGCGGATGAGCGGTGTTGCCAAGCTGCTTGGCCCAATGCTGGCCGCGGCAATCCTGTCGATCGAAGCCGAGACTGCTCATACTGAGACTGCTCAGGAGCTGATTGTCGTTCCGGTGCCGCTATTCCCGAGCAAGCTGCGCCAGCGCGGCTACAACCAGTCCGAACTGCTGGCCAAGGTCGCTCTGGCCGAGCTGCATCGGACGCGTCCTGACTGGCGCCTTCGTCTACAGTCCGAAATCCTTCGCCGCCGCCGCGACACGCGAAGTCAGTTTGCGCTCAACCCGACCAGCCGCTACTGGAACGTCAAGGGCGCCTTCGAGGTGGATCGGAACCTCCTTCGTCCTGGCTGCGAGGTGCTGTTGATCGACGACATATACACAACGGGCGCGACCGCTCGCGAGTGTTCGCGGGCACTGCGCCGCGCCGGCGCAAGCAAGGTCTGGGTCGCCACGCTGGCCCGCGCACAGACCCCGCGCATTCCGGTTGCCATGTGGGACGAAACTCGGTCGCACTCTCCGCAGGGATTCGGATAGAGGCAGCGCGAATGGGCAAGCAAGTTCAGCGGTCTTGAGCGTTCAACGGTATAAACGCAGCGGATTCGGATGAGGATCGGAAGCGGAGGGTTAGACCAATGCAAGCGTCCCACGGTTCGTCGAAGGTGCGGAAGCAGCGGGTGAGCGGGAGCCGGCACGCGAGCGGACACAGCTCGCCGCGACTGACCACGGAGTTGGATGTCCGCATCGGCGTCTTTCGTCAGCCGGCGATGCAGACTCCGGTGCTGGTGCTGAACGCCTCCTACGAGCCGATCAACATCTGCGGCGCGCGGCGCGCGCTGGTGCTGGTGCTGAAGGGAGTCGCACGCACCGAGGAGGAACAGGGCGCGGTGCTACACGCGGCGCGCATGAATGTGGCCATGCCGAGCGTGATCCGGCTGCTGGAGTACCGCAGGATTCCGCACCAGACGCGCGCTCTCTCGCGCAAGAACATCCTGCTGCGCGACCGCAACTCCTGTCAGTACTGCGGCCTCGTGCTGACCGCCGGCGAACTGACGCTCGACCACGTGCTTCCACGCTCGCGGGGCGGCCTTTCGACCTGGGAGAACCTGGTCGCGTGCTGCCACGAGTGCAATCGGCGCAAGGGAAATCAACTGCTGCACGAGCTAACCGAGATGAGGCTGCTGCGCCAGCCGCAACCGTTCACCCTGCACACATCGCGCCACATCATGCGCATGATCGGATCGGCGGACCCAAGCTGGAGGCGCTATCTCTATTTTGAGTCGGCACCGGAGTTGCAGTTTGTCGCGTGACGCTCACATCCGTCCGCTTCATTTTTGCGGTGCCGCGGGAGCTGGCGGTTGGCCGCTGTTCTGTTGCTGCTTCCGATCGTCCGGGTCCTTTTTGTTGGTGATGTCCTGGCCGTTGTATATGATTCGGCTGGTGGCGCGGAAGCGCTTGTAGTCGGTGTAGCGCACGGTTGAGCGGATGTGGACGTCCTGGCTGAGCGCGCCGTTCTGCGCGGCGAAGTGCAGCTCTCCCTCGGCCTTGGTGTAGGTGGGGAACCAGTATTTTCCGTCAACCTGCTCGTAGTAGGTGGTAAACGGCGGCTGCAGGTCTTCGTGGCCGGGGCGCATGTCCTGGGGGACGGTCTTGCCGTTGATGAGGACGATCTGCAGGTCCTGCCGATCGACCCAGACCTTGCCCTGGAAGTAGTGGTGGTTCTTGACCAGCGTCTTGGGGCCGGCCTCGAAGACGTAGGTGTCGATCTCATCGACCTTCTGGCTGCCGAGGTACTTTACGTCGTACTGGGACAGGTCGCCGGTGGTGAGGATGAAGGGCAGGCGGTGCTCGATCTCATCGAAGTCGGCGGGCGTCATCATGATGCGGTCGAGGGTGTTCTGGGGGGCGAAGACGACGTGCTCCTCGCGGCGCCCTTCGGGTGAGAAGGTGATGTCGGTGACCTGCTGGTACTCGCCGTCAACCTTGCCGGAGTCTTCGTCGAGGGTATCGACCTTGACGGCTTGGCGGAAGACGTAGTCTTCGCGGGCCTGGGCGAACTCGGCCTCGCGGGCGGCGAACTTTGCAATGATCTGGTCGGAGGTGAGGCCGGTGGGGGGCGCGGGGTCCAGCTTGCCGAAGCCGGAGGAGTCCTGGGCGGCGGCGAAACGCAGCGGCACCGCGAGAGCGAGGGCGAGGAGGGCGGCGGCTTTGGCGGGCAGATTCATCGGTGCTGTACTCCGTCTTCGGGCTGTCTGGAGGTTAGACGATTCTGGTTTGGCGGGGGACCCACCCCCCGGTGCCAATAGCGTAAAGTATTCAAAACATGCATGTTAAGCTCTCGCTAAGCGCGAGAGGCGTATAAAAGGCGAAGAGGCAGCGGTAAGGGGTCAGTGGTACGTGGTCAGTAAAGGCGAAGACCCGGCTGGTTGCGTCTGCTTCGGACATGCGGAATCTCCCTTGTGTGCGAAAAAATACTAAAGTCTTCAAAAAAGGCATGTTAAGTCTGGACTTGTCTGGATCAGGTCTGGACTAAGTCTTGACTTCGTCGAGACGGTTGCGGGTTAGAGTTGATCTCCTGAAGGTGTTAGAGGAGCTACAAACAAAATACTGAGATTCTGGCTGCGCCAGAATGACGAGCTAAAACAAGCAAAGGCCAATACGGAGATTCTGGCTGCGCCAGAATGACGACTCGTGGAGCTGCGCCAGAATGACGACTTGAGGGGTTCGGCTCTATACCAACAAGAGAAGCACAATAAATGCGAAGGCCCGGCTGTTGGCCGGGTCTGTATGGTTTTGCTTACTGATTTAATTATACGCGCTGGAGCATAACTACTATGCCAACTATTTTTTCTCGGGTAAGTTACTGGTACAGAAGTGGTTATGGAAATTTTCGAGGCCGGGGGGGCTTGACATGCGAATTTGCTGGTGTTTTTGAGGAATTTATTTTCGCGGCCTCGATGGCTGCGGCGGGTGGGAGAGATCGGTGGGTTGGATGTAGACTGGCGCGATGAAGAAGATGCGTGTGGTTGGGATTGTATTGGCGTGGGCCGGGATGGTGGCGGCTCAGGGACAGGTTGCCGGACAGACGGCGGGGCAGGCTGGAAAAGCAGATTCCTCCGCTGCGCTGCGGAATGACAAACAAAACGGCGCGGCGAAGCGGGCGATGACGTTTGCGGATTTGATGGCGATGAAGCGGGTGAGCGATCCGCAGGTGTCGCCGAGCGGGAAGTGGGTGATGTTTTCGGTGACGGATGTGTCGCTGGAGAAGAACACGAAGGTGAACCATCTTTGGGTGGTGGCGCTCAATCCCACCCACGACGATAAGGCCGTCAAGGATGAGGTGCATGAGGGGGGGATTTCGGTTTCACAGGTCGTTTCAGTTATCGTTCCGCAGGCGGCTGACAGCAGTGGCGAGCGACAGGTGACGTATGGGAGTGGGGAGTCGAATGG
>PLOT01000143.1 GCA_003142215.1 Granulicella sp.
GTCCCCCTCGAACGCCGCGACGATGTTGACCGCCTCCTCGGCCCACGCCAGTTCCTCCTCCAGGAGACCTCCGGCAAGGCCCTGCTCACCGACCGTCCCATCGACCCAACTCCGCAGAAAGATGAGACGCGCCGCAGTGAGTAATTCCCCCCTCCAATCCGCTTCCCGCTGGCGTCCCCGCTCCATCGCCCTCATCGTCCTCGCATGGCTCATCCTGCACATCGGCTGCCTCTTCACTCCCGGTCTGCTCGACGACGTCGACTCCATCTACATCGAGATCGCCCGCTCCATGCTCCTCCGCCACGACTACGTCACGCCAACCATCGACGGCATCCGTTTCTTCGACAAGCCGCCCCTCATGTACTGGCTCGCCGCCGCCTCCATGCACCTCTTCGGCGCGACCGACTGGGCCGCACGCCTTCCCCTCGCCCTCCTCACCCTCGCCCTTCTGCTCGCCACCTACGCCCTCGGCCTCCGCCTCTTCGCCGCCGTCTCCCCCGCCAACCACCCCGACCGCCCCTCAGACCGTCCAGCGCTCTACTCCGCCCTCGCACTCGCCACCTGCATCGGCCCCTTCCTCTACACCCGCTTCTTCATCCCAGACATTCTCATCTGCCTCTGGATGACCCTCGCCGTCCACGCCTTCCTCATCGCCCTCGACCGCCTCAGTGCCCAGTCTTCTTTTGAACTTGTAATGGATTCCGTCATCCCGACCGGAACGCAAAATAATTCCGCCATCCCGACCGGAGTGCAAAATGCTACCGTCATCCCGACCGGAGCGGCAAATAATTCCGTCATCCCGACCGGAGCGAAGCGGAGTGGAGGGACCCCCGCATTTAGTTTTTGGACTAACTCCGCTCTGGTCCCCTGCCTCGCCTTCGCCGCTGTCACCGCCCTCAACCTCCTCACCAAGGGAATCATCGGCCTCGTCTTCCCCATCGGCTTCGTCGTCCTATATCTCGCTCTCACCCGCCAGCTTCGCCTGCTCTTGAAGCTTCACCTCATCCCATCCACCCTGCTCTTCCTCCTGATCGCCGCCCCCTGGCACATCCTCGCCGCGCTGCGCAATCCAGCCATCGCGCTCCCCGCAGGCCTCGGCCTGCCTGCCCGCGGAGGCTGGGCCTGGTTCTATCTCTACAACGAGCACATCGCCCGATTCCTGCAGCGCCGCATCCCGCACGACTACGGCCAGGTCCCCGTCCTCCTCTTCTGGCTCCTCGCCGCCCTCTGGCTCTTTCCGTGGACGGCCTTCCTCCCCGCCGCGCTCCTCCGCCACATCCGCGACCTCCGCAGCTCAGAGTTTTTCTCCAAACCAAAAAAGATTGTCATTCTGAGCGGAGCGAAGAATCCCCGCATTTCGCCTTTGTCTTCGCCGTCGTCTTCCGATGAGACAGACCCCCCTCACCGCGACCGCCAGACCGCCCTCACCCTCCTCCTCTGGGCCGGCCTCGTCCTCTTCTTCTTCACCTTCTCCGCGCGCCAGGAGTACTACTCCCTCCCTGCAATCCCCGCCCTCGCTCTGATGGCCGGTGGCCTCCTCGCCCGCGCCGACCGCGACCCCTACGGCCCCGCAGCCCGCAGCGCCCTCCTCGCCCATCGCTGGCTGCTCGTCCCCATCTGCTCGCTCGTCGCCGCCATCGCACTCTTCTTCGCCATCACCGCGCCCCACACCGATCCGCGCACCGACATCGCAACCCTGCTCTCCCAGGGCGGAGACTACAACCTCTCCCTCAGCCATCTCTTCGATCTCACCGGCCGCGCCATGGGCCTCTTCCGCGCACCGCTCACCTTCGTCGCTCTTGGCATGATCGTCATCGGCCCGCTCAGCTACATCCTTCGTCGCCCCCGTCGTAACGGACCAGCCCACACCTACGCGGCGAATTTGACGATGGCCGCCGCCGCCGCCTGTCTCCTCCTCTGCATGCACGAAGGCCTGGTCCGCTTCTATCCCACCATGGGATCGAAGGGCCTTGCCCAAGCCATCGTCGCCGAACAAACCGCACGCCCGCGTCCAGACGATCTCATTCTCATCGACGGCGAGCTCACCTCCGGCTCCACCCTGCTCTTCTACACCCGCCAGCCCGCGCACTTCGTCAACGGCCGCGTCAACGGCACCTGGTACGGCAGCTTCTGGCCAGACGCCCCCGCCGTCTTCGACGACGACGCCGGGCTCGACCGCCTCTGGGCCGGCCCCCGCCGCATCTTCCTCCTCACCTACACCCCCGCCGCACGCACCATTAGCCTCAGCCCCTTCGGCCCCGTCCGCACCCTCGCCGCAGCCGGCGGCAAATCCATCCTCACCAACCGCTGATCACTTCCGCTCCACCGGCTCGAACCGCCCATCCGGCCCCAGCGAGTACGATCCTCCGTGATACACCATCGTGCTCCCCATGTAGCTCGCCACCCACACCGCAAACCCCAGCAGGTCCCTCAGCGGATAGATCAGCGTAGGCCAACCCGCCTGCTCGTCATCGATCGCCCACAGCACCACCGCAGCCATCGCCCAACGATTCACGCACGTCCCCAGCAGCCACAGCGCGCCCACCACGGGATGCCCCGCCAGCAATCCCCACGCCAGCCCCAGCAACCCGAACGGCACCGCATACGTCAGCCCTGTTCCCAGATGCCCCGCCGGCCGCGACCGCCGCGTGCTCTTCATCCACCGCAACTGGTCCACGAACGACTCGCGCAACCCTTGCGGCAGCACCATCAGCCGCACCACATAGTTCGCCATCCTCACGCCGAACCCCGCCTCCGCCAGCCGCTGCCCCAGCACAAAGTCCTCGGCGTAGTACTGCCCCAGGTCCTCGTACCCTCCAGCCTTCTCAAACGCGCCCCGCCGCAGCACCATGCTTACTCCCAGCGCAAACCGCGTCCCACCCTCGATCATGTCCGCCACCAGAATTCCGCCCGTCATCTCCACGCTCTTGCCCACCGCGTCCAGTTGCGCCGCCAGCCCGCCCGTCGTCCGCCCCACATACAGGCACGATGCCAGCTCCCGGCCCGGGTCGGCCATCTCCTGCACCATGCGCCGCAGATAGTCGCGAGACACCCGCGCATCCGCATCGCTCGTCACCAGCACCTCGTAGCTCGCCGCCTGCGCCAGCGCGGCCATCGACCACATCTTCGCATTGGGGAACCGCGGCTCCCCGCAGGTCAGAAACCGCGCCCGCACCTCCGGGTACTGGGCCGCAATCTTCTGCGCCATCTGCAACCCCGCGTCGTCCGCATGGCGCGCGCAGAACAGCAACTCATACTCCGGATAGTCCAGATCGAAGAACCGCCGCAGATTTTCTTCCAGGTCCGGCTCGGTGCCATGCAGCGGCTTCAGCACGCTCACCGGCGGCATGTACTCCACCGCGGCACGTTCCTCCCGCCGCTTCCGCCGCGCAAAGCGCACCGCCCCCACCAGCACCATTCCGCAGTAGATCGCCGACGTCACCGTCCCCGCCAGCGCACAGTAAAAAATGATTCGCAGCAGCAAACTCATCGCACCCTTCAGCCGTCATCCCGACCGGAGAATCACAAAAACAGCCGTCATCCCGACCGCAGCACCAACAACTCCCGTCATCCCGACCGGAGAATCACAAAAACTCCCGTCATCCCGACCGCAGCATCACAAGAACAGCCGTCATCCCGACCGGAGCGAAGCGCAGTGGAGGGACCCCCGCATTTTTCTTTTGCTCGTTCTTCTTTTGAGGGGACAAACCACCCCAGCGCGCCCAGTTTACTACTTCCCCTTCGCCGTCTTCCCCACGCTCTTCCCCCCAAGAATCGCGCCTTTCAACGGAACAGCCTTCCCCGCCGCTCTCTGCGCCACAAACGCCGGCCGCGGCATCGGAACCAGCCCCGCTCCCGGCTGCTGCTGCTGTTGAATCCGGCTCAGCATCTCCGTCCGCACATAGTCCACAAACCCCTGCATCTGCCGGTTCATCTCCTCCATCCGCTCCCGCATCTGCAGCACAATCGCGATCCCCGCGATGTTCACTCCCAGATCGCGCGCCAGGTTCAATATGAACTCCAGCCGTTCCAGATCCTCGTCCGTATACAGCCGCGTGTTGCCGTCGCTCCGGCTGGGCAGCAGCAACCCCTCGCGCTCATACAGCCTTAGCGTCTGCGGATGGATCTCATACATCTCCGCCACCGCCGAGATCATGTACGCGCCCTTCGACTTCCGCTTCGTCGCCATCGCCGCCCTTAGCTCGCCTTCGCCAACTCCTGCGCGTTCTTCGGCAGTTCCTGAGCGCTCTTTGCAGTTTTGATCAGCAGCCGCAGCGCCTCATTCACCGACGCAGAATCCGGAAACGCAGCCTTCACGTCCGCATCGAGCGACACTAGATTCAGTTCCTGAAACCGTTGCACATAGGGGTTCGGAATTGCGTCCGAAAAATCATACTCATCGCGCATCTCGAATGCTTCTTCCTCTTCCTTCGTCATAGCGTCTCCTTTCACCGGGGGTAGCAACTCTTGCACTCAGAAGGCGAATCCGCTCGCCTCGAATCACATGTACCACCAAGAGTACATCTGCTCGAATCGAGTAACCAAGCACAATATACCGATCTTCATCGTCAGAGTGATCGGGGTCTGCCTCGAAGAGCGCGTGCTCGTCGAAGAACACCGAAGCAGCTTCAGTAAACCGAACGCGATGGTTGATTGCATTGCGCGCGGCCTTCATCATGTTCCACTCGAAGAGTTGGCCTAGATACTCATAGATATCGTCTGTCATATCTCCGCCAGCAACTCCGCCCTTGGGTCCTCCGGATTCAGCTTTGCCAGCTCCCGCAATATCTCCTTCGACCGCTCGTCCTGCACATGCGGCACCACGATCTTCACCTCCACAATCTCGTCGCCGCGCATCCCTTCGCGCGCAGCGCTGGGCACACCCTTCTCCCTCAGCCGCAGCTTCTGCCCGGTCTGCGTTCCCGGCGGAATCTTCAACTGCGTCCGTCCGCCGCCCTCGTGCGTGTCGATCGTCGGCACGTCGATCTTCGCCCCCAGCGCAGCCTCCGTCATCGTCACCGGGACCGTCACATAAATGTCGTCCGCCACCCGCGTAAACACCGGGTGTGTCCCCACCTTCACAATCAGAAACAAATCGCCCGCCGCGCCGCCATCCGTCCCCGCGTTCCCCTTGCCCGCCAGCCTTATCCTCTGCCCGTCACGCGTTCCCGCCTTGATGCGGAACTCCAGCGGCTCGCGCCGCGCCACCACGCCCTCGCCATTGCATGTCGGGCAACCCTGCTGCAACTTGCCCGTCCCGCCGCATCGCGGGCATTGGATGTTGAACTTCATCCGCCCGCCCATCTGCGTCACCTGGCCGGTGCCGTGGCACTCCGGGCACTCGCTGCCGCCGCCCGTAGCCGACTTGCCCTTGCACGCAGGGCACCCCTCCTGTCGCTGAATCTCCAGCCGCGCCACTCCGCCGCGCACCGCCGACCAGAAGTCCACGCTCACCTGATACTCCAGGTCGCTCCCCGGCCGCGACCCGCGAGCCTTGTGCCCGCCGTTGAACATTCCGCCAAAGATGTCCTTGAAGCTCCCGCCAAACCCGCCGCCCGCCTGCTCCTGAGTTCCAGGACGCGCGTGCCCGCCGCCGCCCTGGAAGTCCGAAAAATCGAACCCTCCAAAGTCGAACGGAACCTCCTGTCCGCCCCGTCCGCCGGCCCGCGCCCCGCCGGGAAATCCGCCGCCCGCAAATCCCCCGCCGTACCCGCCGCGAGCCGCAGCCTCCGCCGCCGCCGGATCGATATTGTCCGAATAAAATCCCACCTGATCGTAGATCTTACGCTTCTTCTCGTCGCTCAACACATCGTTGGCCTGCGAGATCTCCTTGAACTTCTCCTCCGCCCGCTTGTCGTTCGGGTTCACGTCCGGGTGGTACTTGCGCGCCAGCTTGCGGAACGCCTTGCGGATCTCCTCCGCCGTCGCCCCCCGCTTCACTCCCAGCGTGCTGTAGTAGTCCTTCGTCTGTGTCGCCATCTTGCAACCCTTCTGGCCTTATCTCAATCTTCAGTGCTTCCGTCAAACCTCATCCGCGCGCCGGCCTCTGCATGCAAGCCATCGGTCACTACGCCACCTGGCGTTGCACCTCTCTCCGTATGGCGGGAAGCGTCGTGCGTTGCAGCATCGATAGCTCATACGTCGTCTGTAGATTCATCCACAGCTCCGCCGAGGTGCCAAAGTAGGTTGCAAGCCGGTACGCTGTGTCCGCCGTGATCCCGCGCCGCTCGTTGACGATCTGCGAGATGCGAGTTGCCGGAACGCGAAGCGCCATCGCCAGCGCATTCGCTGAAATTCCCATCGGCACCATGAACTCCTCGCGTAGAATCTCGCCGGGATGCATCGGCGGAGGCATGCGGTTCGGGTCTCTTGGTATAGTCATCATCCTCTCCTTCTAGTGGTAATCGACAATCTCGACCTCGTGCGCCTCGCCATCCTGCCAGCGGAAGCAAATCCGGTATTGATCGTTGATGCGTATGCTGTGTTGGCCCTTGCGGTCGCCCCGCAAAGCCTCCAGCCGGTTTCCGCGGGGCTGCCGCAGATCGTCCAGATGCGGAGTGTTGTCCAGCACCTGCAACTTGTGCCTCGCAACCATGAGAATCCCGCCGTACCTGCGGCTCTTCCCCGTAAAAAAGAGATGTTCGGTCTCCCTGTCGGCAAACGACCGTATCATGCGTTTACCGTATCACGTTGAACGCTCCACGTTCAATACGCATTTGTTCCGTTGCTCTTGATCGCTCCTGCACTCAAAAAAAAGCGCAGCCGAAGCCGCGCCTTTTTTTTGATCCTATACTCCAAGCTCAGCTTCCGTTCCTGCCAGCCCTTCAGTTCCACACCTTACGCGCCTCAATCTCTTCCACAGAGATCGCCTGGTCCGGCTCCATCTGCCGCATCCGCGTCATAAACTCCTCGGCCTCTTCGCGCGTGTCGAACATCACCCGGTTGTACAACTGTCCGGCTCGAACCTGGTCACACCGCCACATGGTCTCCGTCATAGCCTTCCCCTCCAAGCTCCGATTGAGTTCCAGGTTCTCTTGTTGCGCTCTTCGTACAACAACTCCGCTTCAGTTCGCGTCCCCGCTCCTTCAAGAAGATCAGACCTTTCAGCAGCACTTCAGTCGTGCAAAAAATTCATCTCCACCGTTCGATGCGTCCTTTTGTCTCCTCCAATGTCTCACGTCCTCGCCCCGCGCAACAGCCCAATCCTGCAAATTCCTGTGGGGAACCATCCTGAATCCTCCCCCCAGCACTTTCTTTCTCGTCATTCCGCAGCCCTATTGCTTGTCATTGCGCAGCGCAGTTGCTTGTCATTCCGCAGCGTAGCGGAGGAATCTGCTTTTCAATTCGCTCGCCTCAGTTCCACACCATCTGCAACGGCATCGGCTCAATCTTCAGCACCAGGTCCGGAGAGACCCCGGCCAGCGCGCGCGCAAACTCCCGCGCAGCCTCCTCGCTGCGGAACAGGTTCTGCTCCTTGATGCTTCCCCCTACCCACTGCTCGCACCGCCAAACCGTCGAATCCGTCATACGCACCCACCTCCGCAACGCAGCCTGTGTCTTCCCTGTTCCCTGACCCCTGCCTCTAAAAGAAGAGCGCCCCAACCGATCCGGCCAGTTAGCCGAACTCAACCAGAGCGCCCTTCCCTGCTTCTCTTCTTGATTGGATGCCGAATCGCTCTACAGCGATCCACATCCCATCATCGTGTCCGTGGCTGTCTTACTTATCCACGTCCACATACTCCGCGTCGATAACACCTTCGTCCTTCTTTGCCTCTTCCGTTGTATTCGCCGCGCCCTCCGCAGCCGCCGCGCCCTCTGCCGGACCGGCCTCTGCCGCCGCCTTGTACAGCACCTCGGCCAGCTTGTGGCTCGCCGCCGTCAGCTTCTCCTTCGACGCATTCAGCTCCGCCGCGCTCGCTTCGCCCTCCAGAGTCTTCTTTGCCTCTGCCAGCGCCGCTTCCACATCGACCTTGTCCGCCGCCGCCACCTTCTCGCCGCCGTCCTTGATCATCTTCTCCACGTTGTACACCAGCGAGTCGAGTCCATTGCGAGCCTCAACCTTCTCCCGCTGTTCCTTGTCCTCCGAAGCGTGCGCCTCGGCGTCCTTCGCCATCCGGTCGATCTCGTCCTTGCTCAGCCCCGAAGAGCTGGTAATTGCGATCTTCGCGTCCTTGCCCGTGGCCTTGTCCTTCGCCGTCACATTCAGTATCCCGTTCGCATCGATGTCGAACGTCACCTCGATCTGCGGCACGCCACGCGGGGCCAGAGGAATCCCGCCCAGCTTGAACTTGCCCAGTGTCCGGTTCTGCGCCGCCATCGGCCGTTCGCCCTGCATCACATGCACCTCGACCTCGGTCTGGCTGTCCGCCGCCGTCGAAAACGTCTCCGTCTTCTTGGTCGGAATCGTCGTATTGCGCGCGATCATCGAAGTCGCCACGCCGCCCATCGTCTCAATCGACAGTGTCAGCGGAGTCACGTCCAGCAGCAGCAGGTCCTTCACATCGCCCGCCAGCACGCCAGCCTGCACCGCCGCGCCAATGGCGACGACTTCGTCCGGATTGACCCCCTTGTGCGGCTCCTTGCCGAACAGCTTCTTCACCAGCTCCTGGATCGCCGGCATTCTCGTCTGTCCGCCGACCAGAACCACCTCGTCGATCTTCGACGCATCGATCCCCGCGTCCTTCAGCGCCTGCTTGCACGGCCCAACCGACTTCTGCAGCAAATCGTCCACCATCTGCTCCAACTGTGGCCGCTTCAGCGTGCGCACCAAGTGCTTCGGCCCGCTCGCGTCCGCCGTAATAAACGGCAGATTGATCTCGCTCTCCTGCGCCGTCGACAGCTCGATCTTCGCCTTCTCCGCCGCGTCCCGCAGCCGTTGCAGCGCCATCTCGTTGCCCTTGGCGTGCAGGTCGAGNNAGATTGTCGCCGCCCAGATGCGTATCGCCGTTGGTCGACTTCACCTCGATCACGCCTTCGCCCACCTCCAGAATGGAGATGTCGAACGTTCCGCCGCCGAAGTCATACACCGCAATCGTCTCGTCCTTCTTGCGGTCCAGCCCGTATGCCAGCGCCGCCGCGGTCGGCTCATTCACAATCCGCTTGACGTCAAGTCCAGCGATTTTGCCCGCGTCTTTCGTCGCCTGCCGCTGCGCATCGTTGAAGTAAGCGGGAACCGTAATCACCGCATCCGTCACCGACCCGCCCAGATAGTCCTCCGCCGCCTTCTTCAGCTTCTGCAAAATCATCGCCGAGATCTCCGGCGCCGTATATTCCTTGCCCTGCGCCACCACGGCCACTTTGTCGCCCTTGGCCACCACCTTGTACGGCACCATCTTCAGCTCATCCCCAACCTCGTTCAGCCGCCGTCCCATGAACCGCTTGATCGAATACACCGTGTTCTCCGGGTTGGTGATCGCCTGCCGCTTGGCCACCGCCCCCACCAGCCGCTCGCCGCTCTTGGTAAACGCAACAATCGACGGCGTGGTGCGCCCGCCCTCTTCGTTGGGAATCACCTTCGGCTCGCCGCCCTCCATCACCGCAACGCAGCTGTTCGTCGTTCCCAGATCGATTCCAATCGTCTTTCCCATTGCCTTACGCTCCTGTACTTCAAATTAACTGCTAAACCTGTACTTCAAATTAACTGCTAAACCCTAAAAAGCTGCCCAAACTCGTCATTCTGGCGCAACGCCCTGAGCCCGTCATCCCAACGAATGAGTCCGTCATCCCGACAAATGAGTCCGTCATCCCAACAAATGAGTCCGTGATCCCAACGAATGAGCCCGTCATCCCGACCGGAGCGAAGCGCAGTGGAGGGACCCCCGCATTCCGTCGTTGCCTGTTCTTGCCCGTCATCCCAACGAATGAGTCCGTCATCCCGACCGGAGCGAAGCGCAGTGGAGGAACCCCCGCATTTCGTCGTTGCCTGCTCTTGTCCTTGCTCGTCATTCTGGCGCAGCCAGAATCTCCGTATCCGTTAGATGCGCAAATCCCTCAAAACCAGCCGGTTCGCGCCTGCAATCCATCTATCGACTCATTCAGTCTCACATATGAGTTACTTATTGTCAACTTATATGATGCATTCCATATCGCCCACGATGCAGCTCTGCCAGAAGTCGTCGCCCCGCCTCCACGCATCGTCATTCTGGCGCAGCCCCCCGCGTCTTCATTCTGGCGCAGCCAGCCAGCAACCCAGCCAACGGCCAGTACTACCCGCCGCAGCCGCAACAAATCTCCTTGAACCAGCAACCCCACAGGAGTACCATCCCTCTATGCGCACCAGGGCTTCCATTGCGCTCCTCATTCCCCTCGCCTGTCTCCTCGGCTGCTCCCTGCCCTACACCCCCTCAAGCCAATTCCTCTCCGGCAACTGGAGCAACTGGCAGATTCAAGCGGGGCCCTCAACCAGCGTCCCGCCCACCGCGCTTACATCCCCGCCCACGGGCATCTATCTCATCGGAGCAATGCAGCTCCAGGGCTCTCAGGCCACCGCCGTCTTCCAGACCAACGCTGCCAGCGGTGGCGCCGGTATCGTAAACTTCTCTGGCTCCTTCGACTCCACCACATCGGTCCTCGCCATAAGCTCCACGCCAGCCTATCTCGGAGTTCAACTCACACTTCCCGCCGACCCCACCAACCTGGCAACTGGAAATATGACTGTTGGGTGCCCACCACCACCGCCAGGGGGTGCCACCTGTACCGTCATCGCACTATTTCCGGCCGCAGGAGCAGAGATCGCCCCGCTCAACGGCACCTACACCGGGACCTTCACCGAGAGCGCATCCACCCTCGCCTCGCCCATCCCCAGCGGCGCGGTCAGCCTCGCTCTCACACAGTCCTCCACGCCTAACGCCGACGGCTCATTCCCCCTCACCGGCACATTCAGCTTCATTGGCGGCGGCTGCGACAGTGGTTTCCCCCTCACAGGAACCGTCAGCGGCGAAGGCATCACCCTCAACTGGACTGAAATTGCGCCGTATTGGGGTGCTATCACCTTTACCGCCTCCACCAATCCCGCCGCCACGCAGATCGCCGCAACCAGCGTCGTCTTCGCCAACAGCCCCTGCGGCAACAGCAACACCGGCTCCACCACCTACACCGGGCCCCTCACCCTCCAGTAGCTCTTGCCCACGCAACTCCCCGCGGCGTACCATTCCACTCATGAACACCGCGCTTCGCTCCCTGCTTCTGCTTCCTCTCGCCGCTCTCATCGCCTGCGGCTCGTCCGCACCGGCCGTCGGTGGCATCGCCCCCACCAGCGGGGATTACTTCCTCAGTGTCGCTCCGGTTTCAGGCAGTGCCGCAAGCAGCTTCTCCGGCAATCTTTACATCTCCGGAACCAGCGTCAGCGGGTCATTCCTCTACAACAACGGCAATTCGTCCTGTAACGGGCAGAGCTTCCCGGTCACCGGGACCATCAACTCCGCCGGTACTCTCATGAGCCTCAACTCCAGCGCCTTTGCCGGCAGCCTCTCCGGCAACACCGCGACGCTCACCCTTCAGCTCCCGCTCATCGCGTACACAAACAACACCTACAACACCACGGGAACGGCCCAGATCGCCGCCGGCACCAGCGGAACCAACTGTGCGCTTGCCTCCTCAACGCTCACCGCCCAGTACCTCCAGCCCTACAACGGGGGCTACACCGGGACCCTCACCTCCGGTACGAGCACGGTCACAGCGACAATCATCCTGGCGGAATCAATACCGCAGACACTCGCAACCTCCACCAGCGCGGCCGGCCTGATCCCAGCCTCCGGCTCCCTCACTTTCAACGGTGCCGCATGTAACTTTTCGCAGACACTCACGAACAGCCTCGCCGGCCAGATCAGCGGCTACACCCTTGATCTGTATCAAGGGACCTCCTCGCTAACGTCCCCGGTCATCGTCTCCGCCAGCGAGACCACATCGCCGATCACCTTCAATGTTCTCATTTCAAGTGGAACAACATCCTGCCCGGCTGGCAGCTACTCCGGCACCATCAACCCGCAGTAGTCCGCGCATCCTCATCCAAGGAACAATCTTAACGCCCCTCCACTTCGTCCGGTGTATCATGCCGCATATGCGTTCTCATCTGCGCATCCTCCTCCTGCTCCCACTCGCCGCCATCCTCGGCTGCGGCTCCAGCGGCGGAATCGTCTCAACCCCCTCCACGGCGCTCGACCTCACCGGCAACTGGGAGGCGATTGGCAATCTGGTATCCAACACTGGGCTTCCGCCATCCCCCATCGAGGACTTCAACGGCTCCCTCGCATTCACCAATGGCAGCGTCATTGGAGTCCTACGCGCTTTCGACAACGGTAGCGTCCTCAATCCCTGTGTCGCCCTCACCCAGGATCTGCCAGCCATCGGAACCCTCGACTCCAACAACAACCTCACTCTCACCGTCCCCATCTCGGGCGGCATAGCCACCATCACCGCAACCCTGCCGCAGAACATCCACACCTTCATCCCCGGCAGCTACCAGATCGTAGGCGGTCCCTGCGCCATGCCCGCAACCGCGATGAAAATCTCGCAGTTCGCCAACACCACCGGAACCTACACTGGAACATTCAATGTCCTCGCCACAGGAACCCTCACACCCGTTCCTGGAACCGCGACCGCCATCACCGCCGTGCTCACGCAATCCACCATTCCCAACGCCGACGGCCAGTTCCCGCTCACCGGCTCCATCACCGCCGCCGGTGCCTGCACCGCTACCCTCGCCATCACCAATGGCTTGGTCTTTGGCGATGGTGTAACCTCTTGGCCGCTCTCCGGCCCAATCAGTCAGCAGGGAACCTTCACCGGCGCCATCGACCCCACGGCCGACACCCTCTACGGGAATCTTTTCTTCTTCTCCACATGCAACTCCCAGAGCTATAACGGCACCCTCATCCGCCAGTAATCGGGTGCCCATCCATCGCGGCAGAACCGGGACCCCCGGCGAGCGGTCTTAGCTCGCTGGGGTGGTTGAGCGATGGGTGGGAGACCAGCAGCCCACTTCCGCCCCACTCCAGCCACACTCCACCCCTCCGTCGCAACCCCCAGCGACAAATTGCATCCCACGTCCACCGCGCTTCTCTATATCCTTAGAGTGACGCATCAAATTGGCCAAAGCATCAAACTGAATCATCCAACTCAACCGGATCGCATCCCCTGCACCAAGGAGTCTTCCGCCCCGCATGGCAGCAACCGCCACAGCACCGCTCGACCTCTCCGCTGAAGTCTGCGCGGGAGTCAATCCCTGGCTCATCGCCGCGGCCGTCATGCTTGCCACCTTCATGGAGGTGCTCGACACCGCCATCGCCTCGGTTGCCCTGCCCTACATCGCCGGTTCCCTCTCCGCCACCACCGATGAGGCCACCTGGGTGCTCACCAGCTACCTGGTCGCCAACGCCATCGTCCTCCCGGCCAGCAACTGGTGCTCCCTCAAGTTTGGCCGCAAGCGCTTCCTCATGTCCTGCGTCGCCATCTTCACCGTCGCCAGCTTCGCCTGCGGCTCCGCGCCCACACTCGCCTTCCTCCTGGTCGCGCGCATCGTCCAGGGAGCCGGCGGCGGCGCTCTTCAGCCGCTCTCCCAGGCCATCATGCTCGAATCCTTCCCGCCCGCAAAGCGCGGGGCCGCCATGGCCCTCTTCGGCTTCGGAGTCGTCGTCGCTCCCGTCCTCGGCCCCACCCTCGGCGGCTGGCTCACAGACACTTACTCCTGGCGATACGCCTTCTACATCAACATCCCTGTCGGCATCTTCGCCCTCTTCATGATCAACCGCTTCGTCCACGACCCCAGCTACATCAAAAACGCCCGCGTCCCCGCATTCGACAACCTCGGCTTCGGCGCACTCGTCGTATGGACAGGCCTGCTTCAGATCATCCTCGACAAGGGTCAGGAGTCAGACTGGTTCGGCGCCACTTGGATCCGCTGGTCCTTCTTCGTCCTCGTCACCAGCTTTGCCTTCTTCATCTGGCACTCATGGCGCAAGCACGAGCCCATGGTCGATCTCAAGCTCCTTAAAAACCGCAACTTCGGCGTCGGCTGTCTGCTCATCTTCTTCTTCGGCATCGCCATCTACTCCACCATCGTCGTCCTCCCGCTCTTCTATCAGGAGCTGCTAGGCTACACCGCCTTCACCGCCGGCCTGGTCGTCGCACCGCGCGGCCTCGGCACCATCTGCGGCCTGCCCGCCATCGGCTACCTCTCCAACAAGGTCGATCCACGCTATCTCCTCACCTTCGGATTCACCATCTTCGGCCTCACCACCCTCTACTTCGGCAACGTCACCCTGGACATATCCCCCACCACCCTGCTCATCCCCATCCTCATCACCGGCTTCGGCCTCAGCTTCGTCTTCGTCCCCATCAGCATCGCCGCCTACGGCACCCTGCGCAATGAACAGATGGGCAGTGCCAGCGGCCTCTTCAACCTCATGCGCAACATCGGAGGCTCCATCGGAATCTCGCTGGCCACAACGCTGCTCACCCGCCACACCGCCGCCCACCAGAACGAAATCCTCAACTCCGTCCCCATCACCAGCCGTCCCTTCCAGAACTCCCTCTCCGGCGCACGCCACGCCCTCACCAACACCTTCGGCCCCGCCAACACACTCCACCCAGCCCAGTCCCTCCTCTACGGAGAACTCCACCGCCAGGCCGCGCTCTGGGCTTTCGTCGACGTCTTCCGCTCCCTCTGCCTGCTCAGCTTCCTCTGCCTCGCCATCTCCTGGCTCTTCAAAAAAGTCCAACCCGGCCACCCACCTCCCGCCGCCCACTAACCTCTCCTGCATCGATTCCCACACCATACACTCGTCATCCCGACCGGAGCGTAGCGGAGTGGAGGGACCCCCGCATTTCGCCGTTGCTTGTTCTTCGCCGTTGCGAATGACCACGCCGCGCTAAACTAGCCCTCAACAGAGGTTCGCCTCATGCCCCGCCTCCTCGCCTTCGCCTTACTCCTCACCCTCGCCGCGCCGCTCCATGCCCAGCCCTCCGATTCCGACCTCACCCAGGCCGAGATCGACCAGATCCGCGAGGCACGCTACTACCCCGCCGACTGCGTCCTTCTCTTCGTCAACTTCCTCGACCTCCGCACCCAGGAACTGCACGACCTCTACGCTCATCCCCGCCGCCCCGGCCGCGAGCAGGACACCCACGACCTCATCCTTCAGTTCACCTCCATCGCCGACCAGCTCTCCGACAACCTCGACGACTACGGCCCACGCCACGTCGACCTGCGCCGCGCCCTCCCCAAAATCCTCACCGCCATCGACCGCTGGTCCGCCGCCCTCAACGCCCTCCCCGAAGACGACGCCTACGCCATCGCCCGCAAGCTCGCCCTCGAGTCCCTCCGCGACCTCCGCGAGTCCACCACCCAGCTCGCCGCCGACCAGGCCGCCTGGTTCAAGGCCCATCCCCCCAACAAGTCCCCCGACGACAAAAACGGCCCCATCGACATCCCCCGCTGACAGAAATATGCGTTTGTCATTCTGAGCGCAGCGAAGAATCCCCGCATTGTGCCGTTGTCTGTTCTCTTATCTGTCTTTGCCTTTACGCGAAGCGTCGAGAACCGCACGAAGTGC
>PLOT01000072.1 GCA_003142215.1 Granulicella sp.
ACTTTAACCACGGGCTGCTAGGGGCTGCCTTTGAGCTGCGGCTTTACAGGCTGCGGAAAAACTCTCGTTTTTTCCTTTCGGAGGGAGCAGGGGGGCTTCAGCCCCTTGAATAAAGCCAATAGAATCAATGGGCTTTAGTGCATTTTCGGAATTGCTGTAGACCGAAAATGAATTGTCATTCTGAGCGAAGCGAAGAATCCCCGCATTTTTCTCGTGGTGCCACGGTCTACACCATTGATTAAAGGGCTTTAGCCCCGGGCCTTTTGCTCGTAGCGCCAAACAACCCTTTTTCCGCAGCCTGTTTAGCCGCTGAGGGAATCTCGAATCCTGGTTCTGAACTTCGAATGGCCGGAATATAAACACGCCGATGCTTTAGAAAAAGGACTGAAAAAGATATGCCGAAAATAAGCGTTTTAACACCGACAATACGTCCAAAAGGGTTGGAAAGAGTAATGGAAAGCCTGGAAAAGCAGACTTTCCAGGATTTCGAGCTCCTTGTTGAAGTAGGATTGCCTTATAAAGGTTGCGATCTTTCCGCTTCATTGAATCGCATGGTAAAACGCTCAAAAGGTGAGTTGATTGTAATGTTGCAGGATTATATTGAGATAAATTACCAAGGGCTTGAACGATTTTGGAAAAGACACGAGGAATATCCAAAGACATTGATGACAGGGCCTAAAGGAGTTACAAAGAATCTCAAAAGTTGCGGTGAAGTTTATTATACGAATGAGTTGGCTTGGGATTGGCGTACTCAGGGAATATTGCATGAGATTCAACCTTTGCAGTGGGAAGCCGATTGGGCTTCAGCGCCTCGCCAGGCTTTCTTCGATGTCGGTGGGTATGACGAAGAATATGATATGGGTTGGTCTTGGGAAAACGCTGAAATAGCTATTCGTATTGCAAAAGCGGGATATAACTTTATGGTCGATCCTGAAAATATTGCAATTGGTTGGAATCATAACGATTTCGAGCCTCACCCTTTCAACTTTCCGGGGAATCTCAACAGTCATAGATTTGACGAAACTCAGAGAAAACTCGCAGGTGGCCTATATAAACTGAACTATTTATAATTGATACATAAGAATAAACCGAGCGCCATCTATCGCCTTTAAATAGAAAGGCCGTCGCCCGCGCGACGGCCTTTCCTTCTTCCATGTCCCCTATTTCGAGAAGTCCGCCGTCGGCGCAACCGAGTTCGACGGATTGCCCTTGAAGTACTCATCCCGGTAGTGATATCCCGCCATCCCCGCCCAGATGCTGTTCGGGAACTGCTTCACGTACACGTTATAGTCTTCCAGCGTCTTGTTGTACCTCTGCCGCTCCACGGCAATCCGGTTCTCCGTCCCTGCCAGCTCATCTTCCAGGCGCATGAACTGGTCATTGCCCTTCAGGTTCGGATACGCCTCCTGTAGACGGAACAGCGGCACAATCGCCGCGCTCAACTGCGTGTTGGCCTGGATGCTACCCGGCCGGTTGCCCGCCGCCGCCAGCACGCCCGCGCGCGCATTCGCGATGTTCGTCAGCACGGTGGACTCCTCGCCCACGTACCCCTTCACGCTCGCCACCAGGTTGGGAATCAGGTCCAGCCGCCGCTGCTGCACCACATCCACCTGTGCATAGGCCTGGTCCACATCTTCATTCTTCTGCACCATCGTGTTCCGCGCGCCCACATAGCTGCCGCCCACAAACAGCGCCATCACCACGATCAACCCAACCACGCCCAGCACAACCCACAAAGTCTTATTCATATTCCCTCGTCTCTCCGTCTGACCATCAACCGATATGCGTCCAATCCTCGTCCCCAGTTCCCTGCCCTCACTGCCCATAGCCCATAGCTCAATACTGAAACCAATCTTCTCAGAAGTTCGCGCCGCCGCCGCCGGAACCGCCGCCGCCGAACCCTCCAAATCCTCCCCCGCCGCCGCCAAATCCGCCGCCGCCCTCGTTATCGCCTCCGCCAAATCCGCCGCCTCCTCTGCCGCCGCCCATCAGGCTGAACAGCAGGAAGAACAGCAGCCCGATGTGTCCGGTGCGGATCAAAACCCCAATCACCACCAGCACAATCACCGCGAATATCAGCGCCGCAATCGGGTTCACCTGCATCTGCGGCTGTGGCTGCGAATCATATCGCACTCTCGCCGGCGCCTCGTACCCATTTAACCCGGCCAGCGTCACTCCCGCGTCCGTCGCAATCACCTGCGAAATCTCCCGCACGCCCAGCGAGATCCCCTGGTTCAGGTCGCCCGCCTGCAGCACCGGTTTCATCTCCCGCCCGATGTCTCCCACCTTCCCATCGGGCAGTATCCCCTCCAGCCCATAGCCAACCTCAATGCGTCCGTGGACCGGCAGCGGGTTCATCACAAAGATCGCCAGCACGCCGCGGTCGGTTCCCTTGGCCCCCACCTTCCACTTCTCTTCCAGCTTGACCGTAAACTCCTCAATCGTAGGCGCGGGCATCTGGTCGGCGCTCATGCCTTTCATTGGGTCGGCTTCCAGCTTCTCGACCGTCACCACGGCGATCTGCGCGTGCGCCTTTTGGTCCACCTCGGTGCATAGCTCTTCCAGGCTCTGCTTTGTCTCCGGCGTCAACACTCCGGCAAAATCATTCACATAGCCGGTCGGCGCCGGCAGCCCGGCCACCGACTCGCCCGGCAGCGCCCGCCCGGCCGCCACCATCAACACAACGATCGTCAACCAGCGCAGCATCCGCTTCATCGCTCCCATTCTACCCCGTCCCGCTCTCCGCCTCGAGTGTCGTCATTCTGGCGCAGCTCAATGAGTCGTCATTCTGGCGCAGCCAGAATCTCCGTATTGGCCTTTGTCTGTTTTAGCTCGTCATCCTGGCGCAGCTCAATGAGTCGTCATTCTGGCGCAGCCAGAATCTCCGTATTGGCCGTTGCCTTTGCTTTTGCCGTTGCCTGTCCTTCGCCGTTGTTTGTTTTATGCTGTCATCCTGAACGCGTCTTACGAGCGCGAAGGATCCCGATACTGTTCGCACCCCCTCAACCCTCCACCCCTTTCTCCCACTAACTCCCGTCACAGCTCATAGCCGAAACAAAAAAAATCGCCATCCCCCACCCTCAAAAACCCCAGCAAAATCG
The DNA here is from genome assembly GCA_003142215.1 of Granulicella sp. GTDB lineage: Bacteria > Acidobacteriota > Terriglobia > Terriglobales > Acidobacteriaceae > Edaphobacter. Next base: position 3,102 of record PLOT01000072.1, read on the forward strand.
CTTGTCAAGCCCCTCAACACCAGAAAATCCCCATAACTCACACCCCATCAATCACTTCCCTCCGAAAAATAGTTGGCATANNAAACTCCCGCCGCCCGCTTGCATCGTTCTTTCTCAACTGTATAAGCCGCCGCTGAAGTCGTCATTCTGGCGAAGCCAGAATCTCCGTATTGGCCTTTGTTGCGCCGCTTCACTTCAGGAGAAGCGATGCAAACAGCACCGAATCAACATTTTATCCTCAACTCGCGTAGAATCAATCTTTTGCCGGAACCACTCGCGCCAGGGCCTCTTTTTCACCCATAACCCTTATGTCCTGAATCTTTTAGCCGCAACCTCAACGCAATCAATCTTTTGGCCAGCCACACCCCGCACAACCGATTGATTCCAAACCGCTTACTCCTAAATCCTTTATTATGTATGTTTTCCTTGTGGCCACCACATAACAATCCTCTTACGCATCAATCCATCGCCAAGGGGGATGGCAGGGGGAGGGAGAGAACAAAAAACGAACAAACGACGAACAAATGGCATGTAGCTTTCCCGATTCTCCCGCACCGCCGACCTTCCAGCGCGGATGACTCTTCCATGTGCGCCACCTCGCACAAAAAAGAGGGCCCAAAGGCCCTCTTTCCGTATTCCGCAAAGCTCCCTACTGCTTCGCAACAGGTGCCGCAGCCGCTGCGGGGGCCGCGCCCGGTCGTGGCGGACGAGGAGGCAACGCGATCCCATCCTGCTTGGCGACCGCCGCGATCATCCCAAGATGGTCGTGCATCGTTCTCATGGCTTTGACTACCGCCGCCGCCAGCCCGGGGTCAGCCGCCACCGAGGCCTCCATGTAGAAGTCGTGCAGCTTCTTCCAGTGCGCCTTGGTAATGAATATGATGTACTCCGCATCGAAGTCCTTGCCGGAGAGTCCGTTCAGCTTGTCGTACTCCGCCTGGTCGTCCTTGTTCATCTTCTTCGGCAGCAGGACGCCCAGCGAGTCGGCAGCCGTCGCCAGCTCCTTGTCGATCGCCTCGTGGTCGGGGACGAGTTTCTGCGCGAGCGTCTTCACATCCGGCCCGCCCTTCTCGATTGCGAGCTGCCCCAGCTTTACGTCCGCGATGCCATCCTCGGTCGCGGTGCGCAGAAACACCTGGTCCGCCAGTTGCTGTCCTCTAACGCCGGGAGCGCCCAGCGTCTCCCTCATAGAACTCGGCCCCGCCGCTGGCTGCGGCCCGGCCGCCGGCATCGTACTCTGCTGGTCAGGCTGCGGCGAAAGACTCGTATCCGTCTGTGCAACCAGCATCGACGGCAGCAACACCACCGCAACTCCAGCCACCACAATCCATCTGCATTTATTCATAGCAAAACTCCTCACTCTGGTTCCCAATTCGCAACCGCCTTCAGCACTCCCGTACTTGGAGCGTTATCCTATCTCCACAAGCTCTGAACTGGCAACATCCCTCTTCCATCGCGTGCCATCCAAACAATCAGATGCATGTAACACCCGGGAGTCGCATTAAGCAATGTCGCACGCCAGCAACCCCGCCGAATCGAATCCGTCTGCTCAGCCGCCCATCGCCCGCCGCGACCCCGCCGCGACTACGCTCCACGGCGTCACCCTGCACGACGACTTCCGCTGGATGCGCGACAAATCCTCGCCCGAGCTGCTCGCCTACCTCAACGCAGAGAACGACTACACCGCCGCCGTCATGGCTCCCACCGCCGAACTCCAGACCAGTCTCTACGACGAGATGCTCTCCCACATTCAGGAGACCGACGAGAGCGTCCCTTACCGCCTCGGCGACTGGTTCTACAGCACGCGCACCGTCGAGGGCAGCCAATATCCCATCCACTGCCGCCGCGCCGCTGCCAATCCCGATCTCAACTTCGCCTTCGATCCAACCCAGCCGGAACAGGTCATCCTGGACGTAAACCAGCTCGCCGAAGGCAAGCCCTTTATGGACGTCGGAGCCATGGCCATCAGCCCCGACGGCAACCTCCTCGCCTACTCCACGGATTCCACCGGCTTCCGCCAGTACACGCTGCACATCCGTGATCTTCGCACCGGAGCCGACCTCGCAGACACCGCCGAGCGCGTCGGCTCGCTAGCCTGGGCCGCCGACTCGCGCACCCTCTTCTACTCCACAGAGGACGAGACCACCAAGCGTCAGGACCGCATCTTCCGCCACACCCTCGGCCAGCTTTCCGTCGAAGATGCACTCATCTTCGGCGAGCAGGATGCCCGCTTCAACGTCGGCGTCGGCCGCACCCGCGACGGCCTCTACCTCATGATTGAGTCCGGCAGCCACACCACCAACGAAGTCTGCTTCCTCCCCGCCGCCGATCCCTCAGCCAAGCCTCGCCTCATCGCGCCGCGCCTCGACGAACAGGAGTACTACCCGGATCATCGGGACGGCCTCTTCTTCATCCGCACCAACGATGCGGGCAAGAACTTCCGCGTCGTCGCCGCGCCGGTCGCCACTCCCGGCCGCGACCACTGGCAGGAGCTGGTCCCGCTCGATCCCGAACACCCGCTGGAAGACTTCGACCTCTTCCAGTCCTTCGCGGTCGCCACCCGCCGCAAGCTCGGCCTGCCCACGCTGGAGGTCCTCCGCTTCCTCGATGAATCGGGTGCCCCATCCATCGCTGTCTCATCGCGATGGGTGGGTTCAACATTGCCCACTCCCCCAAAGCTCGCCGCGCCCGTTGCCATCGCCTTCCCCGAGCCCACCTACTCGACCGCCGCTCACGTCAACCGCATCTTCTCCACCGGCGTCTTCCGTTACAGCTACCAGTCCCTTGTCTCACCACCCTCGGTCTACGAGTACAACATCGCCCACGCTGACCCGACGCTTCCCATCGGCCAGTCCAGGCTGCTCAAGCAGCAGGAGGTTCCCGGCGGCTTCGACCCAGCCCGCTACGCCTCCGAACGCCTCTGGATCACCGCCTCCGGCGGCACCAAAGTTCCCATCTCCATCGTCTATCGCCGCGACAGCTTTCACCGCGATGCCACCAATCCGCTCTACATCTACGGCTATGGCTCTTACGGCTACCCGCTCCCCGTAGGCTTCTCGCCCTCGCGCCTCTCCCTGCTCGATCGCGGCATCGTCATGGCCTACGCCCACATCCGCGGCGGCGGCGAACTCGGCGACCAATGGCACGACGCCGGCAAGATGCAGCTCAAGCGCAACACCTTCACCGACTTCATCGCCGCCGTCGAGCAACTCGTCATGCGCGGCTACGGCAACGCCAACAAAGTCGCCATCGAAGGTGCCAGTGCCGGAGGCCTTCTCATGGGCGCGGTCGTCAACCTCGCCGCCGCAGCCGGAAAGCCCAGCCTCTTCCGCGTCGTCCTCTCGCATGTCCCCTTCGTTGACGTGATGAACACCATGCTGGATGCCACACTGCCACTCACCGTTGCGGAGTACGAAGAGTGGGGCAACCCCAACGAACCCGAGGCCTTCGCTACCATGCTTTCCTACTCTCCCTATGACAATCTCAACAGTCTCCAGGGAGTGCCCATCCCGGCCATGCTGGTCAAGACCAGCCTCAACGACTCGCAGGTGATGTTCTGGGAACCGGCCAAGTATGTCGCAAAGCTCCGCACCCTAAAGACCGATGCCACACCGCTCCTGCTCCACATCAACATGGACGCAGGTCACGGCGGGGCCTCCGGCCGCTACGACTACCTCAAGGAGATCGCCTTCGATTACGCCTTCCTGCTCACCCAGCTTGGCATTTCGACCAAGTCGCAGTGAGATTTCCCGTACTTCAGATGGCACTTCCGGACTCAGGGCAATCGCAGGAACCGAAAAATCTTTCCGCCGGGTGCCCCAGGTGCCTCGCATTTGGGCACCTGGGAGAGCCGGGTGCCGGGTGCCCCAGGTGCCTCGCATTTGGGCATCTGGGAGACCACCGAAAGATTTTTTCCCGAATTTCCCCAGCAAATCACCTTGTCAAGCCCCTCCAACCCAAAAAATCCCCATAACCAACACCAACTAAACCACTTCCCCAATAAAAATACTTGGCATAGTAGTTTCCCTCCACGGCGTATAATTAAAGCAGTAGTAAACAAACAGACCCGGCCAACCAGCCGGGCCTTCGCATTTAACGCGCCGCTTACCGCTGCAAGTCATTGCGAATCACTATTTTATAGGTAACAACAATGGAATGACGATTTTACCGGCCACAATCCGAAAACTCCCATTTTTCACCCCTAACCCGAATGTTTAGACGATTTTACCCGTAACCTGCTTGCAATGACGATTTTGGCGACCAGGCACAACATAATCGACTGATTCCATTCCACTTGGACG
>PLOT01000158.1 GCA_003142215.1 Granulicella sp.
GAACCAGATGCACGGCGGGTAGGGAACTGGGACAGCGGTAAGTGGTAAGTGGTCAGTGGTAAGTGACAGGGAACAGAGGACAGGAGGGCGAGATGATTGAGCTGGTATTGGATGCGAAGCGGACGGCGGTGGTGGCGATCGATCTGCAAAAGGGGATTGTGAGGGCACCGGGCAATCCGCATCCGGCGGCGACAGTGATTGCGAACACGGTGCGGCTGCTGGAGGCGGCACGCGGTGCTGGCGCGCAGGTGGTGCTGGTGCATGTGGGAGGCGCGGCGGATGGAGCGGACCGATTGCATCCGGCGGTGGACGCGCCGATGCGCGGAGGCGCGCCGCCGGCGGCCGACTGGAGCGAGTTCATTGTCGAACTGAACCGGCAGCCGGGCGACATTGCGATCCTGAAGCGGCAGTGGGGCGCGTTCTATGGGACGGACCTGGACCTGCAACTGCGGCGGCGCGGGCTGACGACGATAGTGCTGTGCGGGATTGCAACGGAGTTCGGCGTGGAGAGCACGGCGCGGGATGCGTACGAGCGCGGGTACGAGGTTGTGTTCGCGGAAGACGCGATGACGGGCATGAGCGAGGGGAGCCATGGCAACGCGGTGGAGCGGATTTTTCCGCGGATTGGGCGGGTGCGTGCGACGGAGGAGATTGTGGGGGCGCTGTAGTGACGATTTCGTAAAGTGTATTGCCGGACCGAAAGACAAATGCGGGGATTCTTCGCTGCGCTCAGNNAGTGGCGCTGCGCTCAGAATGACGACGAGTGTGCTTCAGAGGAGCTTGCCTTGGGCGAGGTCTCGGATGAGGTTGAAGTCGGCGGCGAGGAAGTCGAAGGTGGGGAGCTGGCTGAGAGGGGACCACTGGAGGGCGTTGAAGATGTGGTTATCGAGATTGCCGGTAAAGGTGTTGACGACGAAGAATTGCAGGTCGATGGAGCCGCCGTTGCGGTAACGGTGGCGGAGTTGCGCTATGCGGCGGCCGATGACGGCCTGGATGCCGAGCTCCTCGTCGAGTTCGCGGGCGAGGGCCTGCTCGGGGGTCTCTCCGGGCTCGATCTTGCCGCCGGGGAACTCCCATTTGAGGCTCATGGGCTGGTCCGGGCGGCGCTGGCAGACGAGGACTTCGGTGATGGGGCCGGTGTCGCCGGGGACGGTGCGGAGGATCAGCGCCGCGACCACCAGCCGAAGAGGCTTGCTGCTTGCGTTGGGGTGTGCGTCCAGTTTGCGAATACGCTCTTTCACGCGGGGGGTCTGTCTCTCCTGCTTCGAGTCTTCAACGTTGAAGCGACTCAACATCTATAGCTTAGACGCATTTCACGAAGGATTTACCTAGAAAGTGCAGGAACAAGCAACAGCGAAATGCGGGGATTCTTCGCTGCGCTCAGAATGACAAGCAAGAACAGACAATAGCAAGAACAACAGCAAAGGCCAATACGGAGATTCTGGCTGCGCCAGAATGACGACGCGTTGGGCTGCGCTCAGAATGACAATCTCAAGAAGAGCTACGTTCAGTGTCAGGGCCAGATTGATGGCTCTAAATAATTTGATGGCTGCTTACTGGGCTGGCCGCTTGGGGACGATGGGGACGCCCATGCCATTGAGTTTGCTGCGTGCCTGGGCGGCTTCCGGGGAGTTGGGGAAGCGGGTGATGAGGGCGCGCAGTTCACTGATGCCAGCCTCGCGTTTGGCTGTTTCGAAGAGGGCCTGGCCCTTGTGCAGGTGCGAGACGGGCCCTTTGGCGTTGTTGGGGAACTGCTCGAGTACGTGGTCGTAGTCCTTGATGGCGGTGGCGTACTTACCGGAGCGGTAGTCGATCTCGCCGAGATAGTAGAAGGAGTTGCCGGCGAGGGGGTCATTGGGAGAGGAGCGGATGACCTCGCCGAACTCGGTGGTGGCCAGCGCGTAGCGGGCGGCCATGTAGTCGCTGAGGGCTGTTTTGTAGAGGGCGGATGCGTCCGGCGGGACCAGTTTCGACGGAAGCGCGGAGGAGGCGTCCGGGGCGTTGCCTGGCGTATCCCCGGGAAGCAGCCTGCCCTTCTTGCCGGCGGGGGGCGCTGGCGCGACAGATGGCGCGGAGAAGGCGGTGTCCGGAGGCGTTACCGTGCCGGTTGCATTGGGTGCGGCGGCGGAGTTGGGGGCGAGATTCTGCAGGGCGGCGTCGATGGACTGCTGCTGGTCCTGCACGGATTTCATGGCTTTTTCCAGGTTGTTGAGGCGGGCCTTGACCTCGTCGAGCGAGTCGTTGAGGGTCTGCACCTGGCCGGAGAACTGGTCGAGCTTGGTGTTGGTGGCGTCATGCTGCGCGCGGATCTGTTGTTGGAGGGCGTCGACGGCGACCGACATCTTGTTGACCGTATCGGCGCTCTGCTGGACGAGGTCCTTGAGAACACCCATGCGCTCGTCGTTGGACTGCTGGAGGCGGGCGACGGCGGTTTGCAGTTCCTGGACCTGGGTCTGGAGCTGGACCATGTCCTTGTTGACGGCGAAGGCGGGAGGCGTGGCGAGAGCGAGGGTGAGAAGAGCGCAGGCGATAGTGAGAGCGGCTCGCCTGGTTTGCGCAGCTTTCAAAGAAATATCTGTGGGCATGGGGAGTTTCCCTCGGCGGCTAGAGCATTTTCGGTAATGGTGTAGTCCGTTGCGGAGCGAGCAAAAGCAGATTCCTCCGCTTCGCTACGGAATGACAAACAAAATTGGTCTATAGCAACTCCAAAAATGCTCTAAAGCTGCAGTTCAATGTTGTGTCCGACGGCGCGACTGAAGTCGCGCCCCTTCAAAGCGGCAAGCTCTAGCGGTCGAGGGCGAACTGTGCGCGGCGGTTCTGCTGCCAGCAGGACTCGCTCTCGTCGGTGCAGAACTGTTTTTCCTTGCCGTAACTGACGACGCGGATGCGGGCGGGGGCGATGCCTGCGTTGACCAGCGCGGTCTTGGCGGCGTTGGCGCGGTTTTCTCCCAGGGCCAGGTTGTACTCGGCGGAGCCGCGGTCGTCGCAGTAGCCACCGACGACGATTCGGATGTCTGGGTGGGCGACGAGGAAGGAGGCGGACTTGACGGCGGAGGCCTGCGCGTCTGGGCGCAGTTCGTAGCTGTCGTAGTCGTAGTAGATGTCCTGGACGTTGTCGTGGAAGACGGCCTCGGAGCCCATGTCGGCGGTTGCCGTGGTGTCTGCGGGCGCGACGGGCGCGACGGGAACGCGGACGGTGACTCGGATGCTGGCCTCGGTGGTGCCTCCGTCGCCCTTGGCGACGATGTGGAAGTTGGTGGAGGTGGTGGGCGAGACGGTCTGAGTCCCGTTGGGATTGACCGTGCCGAGGCCTTCGATGGAGACGTTGGAGGCGTCGGTGGTGCGCCAGTTGAGGACGACGGACTGGCCGAGATCGATGGCCAGCGGATCGGCGGTGAGCGAGGCGGTGGGCATGGGCGGCAGCGGCGCGGGTGAGGGCGCGGTGATGTCTGGATTCACGCTGTTGCTGGCGTTCTTGTGGCAGCCGGAGACGGTGGCAAGCGCAACCGCCAGAAAGAGGGCGGTGCGAAGCGACCGGGTGAGGAAGGACTTCGGCTGAGACGAGTGCGTGTGGGTCATCGGTTTCTCCTGCGTTGCCAATGCTACATCCAACTGTGGTTCCAATGGTTCATCCGTATCCATGTTACTGAAAATCAAGATTTCCGTCAGGGAAGTTTTGTGCAATGGATTGTATTGCGGAGATGGAGAGCATTATTTCCAGCTCCAGTTTGGCATATCGGCGCCGGGGCCGGTGAGGGGACGGCGCTCGGTGCCGTCGGTGAGCATAGTCCAGATGCGCATGTGCTCGGCGCGTCCGTCACTGGAGTTGGCGTAGACGATGTGGCGGCCATCGGGCGACCAGGAGGGGAAGTCGCAGCGGCCACCGTCGTGGGTGAGTTGCTGCCATTTTTTGGTGGCGACTTCCATGATGTAGATGTCCTGTCCGCCGGGCGCTCCGGGGCCGTACTTGCGGTCCCAGGCGAAGGCAATGACCTGTCCGTTGGGCGACCAGGAGGGCGAGGAGACATAGCCCCCGTCGGTCATCTGCTGCACGCCGGAGCCGTCGGAGTTCATGACATAGAGTTGGGGCAGGCCGGTGCGTCCGCTGATGAAGGCGATCTGCGAGCCGGTGCGGGGGTTGTAGGTGGGGCTGACGTTGCCACCGCGGAAGCTGGTGATTTCCCGGCCAAGGTTCCCGTTGGAGTCCGCGACCCAGATCTCGAAGGAGCCGCGGGGAGCCGCGCCGTAGGCCAGTTCGTTGCCGCTGGGCGCCCAGGCGGGAGATACGGAGCTGCCGCTGCCACTGGGAAAGGCGATGTAGCGGTTGAGCAGGAGCGAATACATCTTGAGCTGGAAGCCGTATTTGCCGAATGAGGCGAATGCGAGGCGGGTGTTGTCTGGCGAGATGCGCGGCGAGATGGAGATGGTTCCGAGGTGGGTGATGGGGTGCTGGTTGGCACCGTCGTAGTCCATGGCCCAGATCTCCTTGTCACCGCCGGAGAGATGGACGTAGTAGATTTTGGTTTCGGCGATGCCGGGCGTTCCTCCGCCGAGGCGGTAGACGATCTCGTCGGCGAAACGGTGGGCGATCTGGCGGGCGGAGTCTTCGGAGGGTGCTTCGCTATACTGCTTGGCGAGTACCTGAGGGTACTGCAGGTTCTTGGCGTCGAAGAGGTAGCCGTTGGCGACGAGCTTGCCGCCAACCTGGCCGATGGAGCCGAAGGCGAGCATGGTGGCGCTGGCGGGCGCGTTGGAGTAGCTCTGCAACTGGATCTCGGCGGGCGTGCCGGGCGTGCCGGACGGCATGAGGCTCTTGGAGACGATGTCGAAGATGCCTGCTGTGGCGAGGTCGGCGTAGAGGGTGGTGTCGAAGGTCTGCTTGAAGGCGGCGGTCCCGGCGTCGGCGGCGAGTGGCTTGAAGTCGGCGACGGCGATGCGGATGGAGGTGACTCCAGTACTGGTTCCGGTGAAGATGTTGTCCTGGGCGCGTGCTGGCGGGACGAATAGAGTGGTCAGCGCCAGCAGCAGGACGGCGAGGGTGGATCGGGATGCGGCGGCGTGCGTGCGGGATGTGCGGGGCGTGCGGTCCATGCTCTCTATGGTAGACGGTCGGGATGGGTCTTTGGTTGTAACCGGCGGGCGGAGAACATTCTGAGTGAAGGGGGGTGGTTGACAGGAAGACAGGGGTAAGGGGTTAGGGGTAAGGGAAGAACAGACAACGGCAAGGGCCAATACGAAGATTCTGGCTGCGCCAGAATGACGGCATAAAGGGGCTGCGCCAGAATGACAACTTCATCCCTACGGGCGGGGCGGGGGGTCGAAGTAGTAGGTGACGTTGATGTGGCTTCCGGTGTAGGCGTCGGGCAGTGGGCCGAAGGTGTCGATGTGTCGGACGGCGTTTAGGGCGGTGCTGTCGAGGGTGGCGTCGCCGCTGCGCTGGTTGATCTTGATGTTGGTGAGCGAGCCGTCGCGCTCCACCTGGAAGGTGATGTAGACGCGGTGGCCGGCGGCCTGCGGGTCGAGCATGTTGGTGTACCACTGCGCGGCGACCTTCATCTTGATCTGCTGGACGTAGTAGGCGAAGCGGGTTCCGAAGGTGGCGTCGGAGGTGCCGATATTGAAGGTGCCTGCGCTGGTCTGGGTGCTGCTCATGGTGAGGTTGCTGCCGCCCGCTTCTCCGGTCTGGGCTTTGTTGGGGTCGATCTTGCCGGGCTGGGGATGGAGCGGCGGGGCAGGCGTCGTCTTGTCGGCGGTCTTGACGGGCTTGGCGGACCTGGTGGGGATGGCAATGGCGTTGGGCTGTGGGACTTCAACCGTCTTCGGCGCGGGAGTGACCGGCGCGGGCGAGGGGTTGTCGGTGGCGAGGACGTTGTTTGGGTCCATGGGCTGCCTGGGCGGCAGGGGAATGTCGGCGACCATGGTGGCCTGGATGGATCCGGAGGTTGCGCCGGCGTCTCCCCAGTTCTGCCCGGAGTGGAAGATCCAGGCCCAGGAGAGGAGCAGCGCGATGAACGCGGCGTGCAGGGCGAAGGAACCCATGAAGCCGCCGCCGAATTGGCCGCCGTTGAGGGCGATGTTGAGGGCGCGGGTTGTGAGGCGGGTTTCCATGGGTTGCGGCGCTCAGAGAAAAAACAAGCAAAAGAAAATGCGGGGATTCTTCGCTGCGCTCAGAATGACAATCACGAAAGGGGCTGCGCTCAGAATGACAATCAGTAACGAATGACAATCGCTAAGGGGTTACGAGCTACTTTGCCGCGGTATCAGCCGACGGGGCGGATTCCAGCGGTTGGGTGACGATGCTGATGTTGGTGATGCCTGCTCGTTTGACGGCGTCCATGACGGAGGCGAATGCGCCGAAGGGGACTTTTTCGTCTGCGCGGAGGTAGATGATGCGCTTGGCCGGATCGCCGTGGCCGGTGCTGCGCAGGCTACTGGTGAGGTCGGAGAGGTTGATGGGACGGTCCGCACCACCGGCCTGGAGGAAGACGTTCTGGTTCTTATCGATGGTGACGACGATGCGCTCTTCGGTGAGCTGGTTGACGGAGCGGGTGTGAGGTACGGAGACGTCGATTCCGGATTGCAGCACCGGGGCGGTGATCATGAAGATGATGAGCAGAACGAGGACGACGTCGACCAGCGGGGTGATGTTGATGTCTGCCAGCGCGGTCTGAGTGCGCGTCTGGCCGCCGCTTCTGGTGGAGAAGGCCATCTCTAGAAGGTCCTCCGGCGGGGCTGAGCGGGGTCTTCGGGCGGTTGGGCGATCGGCGGCTGCGTGGGCTGCGGCGCCTGCGGCGTGAGCAGAGCTGCGTTCTCGATGGCGTTGAGCAGCTCGCGGCCGAAGTCGTCCATGCGGGAGGCGAAGTCGCGGAGCTGGGCGGTGAGCTGGTTGTAACCGACCAGCGCCGGGATAGCGACGGCGAGGCCGGCGGCGGTGGTGATGAGCGCCTCGGAGATGCCGGGGGCGACGGAGCGCAGGGTGGCGGCGCCGGCGGTGCCCAGGCC
>PLOT01000190.1 GCA_003142215.1 Granulicella sp.
GGGGGTCCCTCCACTCCGCAACGGACGATAAAACAGTCCGCTGCTCCGGTCGGGATGACGGCTTCTTTTTCTTCGGTCGGGATGACGGAAGTATTGGGTGAGTCTTATGCGGGTGTGGTGAGCTGGGCGGCGAAGGCGTCAAGCGAGAGGGAGCGGAGGAGGTTGCGGCGGAGGCCGGAGTGGACCTGGTCGAGGGCGTGGCTGGCCGACTCGATCCAGGCGAAGGGGAGGGCGGCGGCGAGGCGGTCAAGCTCGGCGCGGAGGTCGGTGTTGCGCAGGAGTTCGGGCGTGCCGGAGTCGAGCAGGAGAAGGTCTTCGAGGAGAAGTGCGAGGGCGCGGAGCAGGGCAGTAGTCTTGGTCTGGCCGTCGGCCCCGGCGCGGTAGGTTTCGGTCATTTTGAAGAGGGCGGTGTGGTCGAGGTCGGATTGGGTTGAGATAGCCGCGGCATTGCGGAGGAAGATGAGGGCGTCGGCGCGGGCTGCGGTGTAGGCTTCCAGGTCGAAGGCGAGGGCGCGGCCGGCTGCTCCCTGCGCGAGGCGGGCGATGAGCGAGCGCTGTTTGGCGGGGACGCCGGGGCGGCGGCCGGCGAGCAGGGACTCGATCTCTTCGACCGGCAGCGCGCCGAGGCGGACGTTGGCGCAGCGGGAGCGGATGGTGGGGAGCAGCTCTCCGGGGTTCTCCGCGAGGATGAAGATGTGGACGGAGTCGGGTGGCTCTTCGAGGACCTTGAGGAGGGAGTTGGCGGCCTCCTTCATCATGCTGGCGGCGGTGAGGATGAAGATCTTGCGCGGGGCCTCGCTGGGGAGGTAGTGGGCGCGCTGAATGAGGGTGCGGACCTGGCCGAGCTTGATGAGGAGCTGAGGCGGGTCGGGCGGCAGGATGAGGACGTCGGGGTGGGGCTGGATGAGGACGCGGGTCTCTTTTTTGTCGGTCTCGCGCAGGTCTTCGCGGGCGAGGACGGCGGCGGCGACCTGTTCTTCGAGGTTGGCGGCGGTGGCGATGCGTGTGCAGTTGCGGCAGGTGCCGCAGAAGCTGGCGAGGGGCTGGCCAGTTGACGCAGACTCGCGGGGCTGGCGCTGGCACTCGACGGCCATGGCGAGCATGAGGGCGAGGGTGTACTTCCCTGCCCCGGCGGGGCCGGAGAGGATAAGCGAGTGGGGAAGGCGGCCGGCACTGATGGCGGCGCGGAGGCTCTCGACGGCGGGAGCGTTGCCGAGGAACTGGTGGAAGCCGGCGGGGAGCGTGGGTGCGGGGTTCATGGTTCGATCGATCTCTCTTCGAGCATAAATGGCTCAGGGGCTATCGACATAGTACGGCTGGGCGATTGCTTGCGGCGATTTTCTGAAGCGATTGGGTGAAGTGATTCCCCAATTATTGGAAGTGTTTATGATAATTGGTAGGAATCGCTATGCAGAAGGGCAGCATCTCATGGAATCTGCGATATTCCGTTTGGCGACCTATGTGCTTAATACGATTTAGTTAAGCGATAGTGCGGGGGAGTTGGACTGCGTTGTTGAGCTATTGCAGGGAGCGCTCGTAGTTTGCTGTGCCAATAATTTTCTGAGTTCATGATGAGAGACGCCTTTCAGACGCGAATTCTCGCCGTCGCCCTTGCAGTTGCGACGCTGGGGGTGTGCGTTCTTGCGTGCTTCAACTTGTGGCAGGAGCTGGGCGTCGAGTTTCCCACGGACGGTGTGGTGTGGGTCGAGGCGCAGGGCGGGTTGCGCGCGGAGAAGGTTCCCGCGGATTCGCCGGGCAACCGGGCTGGAATTCGGACCGGGGACATTCTGGAATCGATCAACGGAGAGCCTACACCACGCCTGGCATCGCACGAACGCGCGATGTCGAACAATGGCATCTACGACCACGCGGCGACGTATTCGATCGCTCGCCCGCTTGCGGGGGCCGAGGGCACTGAGATTGGGGGGCCATACCCGGTCCAGATTTACCTTGAGGCGGCTGACCGGAGCACGGACCAGGGCTCGCGGCTGATTGCGCTGGTGTATCTGCTGATTGGGCTGTATGTGCTGTTCCGGCGGTGGACGGCACCGAAGTCGCTGCATTTTTATGTCTTCTGCCTGGTGTCGTTTGTGCTGTATGCGTTCCGGTCGACGGGCGAGCCGGGGCTGTTCGACCGGGTGATCTACTGGGGCAACTTAGTCGCAACCATGTTGCAGCCAGCGCTGTTCCTGCACTTCGCGGTGAGCTTCTCGGACGCGGGCGGGGCCGACGAGGAGGCAACGGAGAAGGTACGCAACAGGCTTGGACGGCGTCTGCTGCCCGCGTTGCTCTACGTTCCGGGGGCCTATCTGGCGGGCTTGCAGGTGTGGGCGATCGAGCGCTGGTCTGCGACCGGGGTGTTGAGCCACCGGCTGGACCAGATCGGCGTCGGGTACATGGCGGGCTACTATGCGATTGCGGCGGTGTTCTTCTACTCGAAGTACGTGCGGGCGGGTTCCGGGCTGGAGCGGCAGCAACTGAAGTGGCTGACGCGGGGAACGATGCTGGCGGTGGGGCCGTTTACGCTGTATGCGATCCTCTTTCTGTGCGGTGTGACCGTGCCGGCGCTGCTGGTCAAGGTGGTGCTGCTGTTTCTGGCGCTGCTACCGCTGACCTTCAGTTGGGCGATTGTGCGCTACCGGCTGATGGACGTCGACCTGATCTTCAAGCGTGGCGTGTCGTATACGCTGGCAACTGCGGCCCTGGTCGGATTTTATTTTCTGGCGGTGGGGATCACGTCGGAGATGGTGCATGCACGGTTCCCGTCGTTCGGCTACATGGGGCCGATTGTGGCCATTCTTGTGGTGGGCCTGTCGTTCGATCCGCTGAAGCGGATGATTCAGGCTTGGGTGGACCGCGTCTTCGACCGGAAGAGCTTCGACTATCGCGAGACGCTGATCGACTTTGGGCGAAGCCTGAACTCGCAGACCGACCTGCGCGCTCTGGTGGAGTCAATTGTGGAGCGGTTGCCGGAGACACTGCTGTTGACACGCGTCGCGGTCTTTCTGGCGGCGGAGAATGACTCGGATTCGGCCGGGGCCGGCGGAGGATTGTTTACGCAGGAGAGGCAGGACCGGCACTTTGAGCTGGCTGCCTCGCATGGGCTGGCGAATCTGGATGAGGCCAAACTGCGCGGGCTCGACGTGCGCTTTCTGGACTTCGATCGCTGGGACGCCGACGACCACATTTTTCTGGAGAACCCGCAGCAGGCGCTGCGTCTGCCCGACGAGCAAAAGAAGAGTGCGGCACTGCTGGACTTGAACTACTACCTGCCCTGCCGGGTGGCCAACCGCGAGGGCGGCGGCACGCGCACGGTGGCGGTCCTGGGGCTGGGACGCACGGATGCCGGGGATTTTCTGTCCAGCGAGGACATGGAGGTTCTGGGGTCGCTGGCGGGGTACATCGGGATCGCGATCCAGAATGCGCAGCTCTACCGGCGGCTGGAGCAGAAGATCGGCGAGTTCGAGCGGTTGAAGGAGTTCCACGAAAATATTGTGGAGTCGATCCACATTGGGGTGTTTGCGGTGGATCTGGAGGACCGGATCGAGAGCTGGAACACGCAGATGGAGGCGATGTATGCGCGCGCGCGGAGCGAGGCCCTGCATCAGCCGCTGGCGACGATCTTTCCGCCGGAGTTCATGGCGTGCTTCGACAGCGTGCGCGGCGAGCAGGGGACGCATACGTTCTACAAGATCCGCCTGCTGCTGCCGACGGGCGAGACGCGGGTGGCAAATGTAGCGATTGCACCGCTGTTGACACGGGATTTCGCTGTTGTCGGGCGGATTGTGCTGGTCGACGACATTACGGACCGGATGGAGCTGGAGGCACAACTGACGCAGGCGGAGAAGCTGTCGTCGATTGGGCTGCTGGCCGCGGGCGTGGCGCATGAGGTGAACACTCCGCTGGCGGTAATCAGCAGCTATACGCAGATGCTGGCCAAGCAGATGCGTCCGATGATGGAGCAGGATTCGCGGATCGGACCGGTGCTGGAGAAGATTACGCAGCAGACCTTCCGCGCGTCGGAGATTGTGAATGGGTTGCTGAACTTCTCGCGCACGGGGGGCAGCGAGTTCGGCTCGGTCGATCTGAACCGGCTGCTGGGCGACACGCTGACACTGGTGGAGCACCAGTTCAAGACGGCGCAGATCCGGGTGGAGACCCAGCTGGACCGAGAGCTGCCACGCATCCAGGGCAACGAGGGCAAGCTGCAGCAGGTGGTGCTGAACCTGCTGCTGAACGCTCGCGACGCCATGCATGGCTCGAGCGACGGGCGGATACGGATTGCCACTCAGCAGAGGGCGGGACGCGTCACTGTGGTGGTCGAGGACTTCGGAACCGGGATCGAGCCGGAGCATCTGCATCGCATCTTCGACCCGTTCTTTACCACCAAGGCCAAGCCGCGCACGGGGCAGCACAAAGGCACCGGGCTGGGCCTGGCGGTGAGCTACGGCATCATGCAGGAGCACGGCGGCAAGATGCAGGTGGAGAGCGTGGTGGGCGTGGGAACGACCTTCCGGCTGGAGTTTCCAGTGACAGCGGCGGCTGGCAGGAGTGCTGCGGGGCCGTCCGCGGAGGTCCCGGCGGCGGCGGAGAGCACTGCAACCGCGACGGCGGAGAGCACGGATGCCGACACTGGAAAGCCGCGGAGCGTGGTCCATGTGTAGAGCGGCGTTTCGATCGATGTGTGGAGTTGAGGCTGGGGCCGGGATCCGAATCGGCTGTCCAAGCAGAGGGTTGAGAACCGATGCCTGAAGCGACTGTTTCCATGAACTCTGAAGCGACTGCTGCCATGAACGCGGAGGCGACTGAGCCGCGCCTGGTGGGAACGGACGCGCGTGTGGTTGGTCCGGCGCGCATCCTCATCCTCGACGACGAGGTGGCGATCCGCGAATCGCTTGACGCTCTGCTCAGCATGGAGGGCTTCGAGGTCACGCTGGCGGTGGATGGGCCGACAGGTCTGGAACAACTGGCGGCCAGTGAGTTCGACCTGCTGCTG
>PLOT01000198.1:0-1785 GCA_003142215.1 Granulicella sp.
CGAGCTCGAATTCACCACCATGCTCAAGGACCTCGCCCCCGCCGCCACCAACACCGCCATCGAGTTCAACCTCACCCCCACCGAAGCCGAGTTCGCCGCGCTCCTGGCCGACGCCCGCACGCCATCACCTGATAGCACAGCGCCACGCGGCCTCGCTATTGCCATCGCCGAGAACGCCCAAGCCATCGCCGAAGAAATCTCCGGCACCGACTCAGACGCCGAACCCGAACCACTTCCCGCCGAGACGATGTACATGTTCGCCGCACCCGAAGCGTCGGCACCAAATGCTCGGGTGCTCCATCCATCGCAGTCACCCGGGGCCCCCGGCGAGCGGTCTTCGCTTGCTGGGGTGGCTAGCGATGGGTGGGATTCAAGCTCTCAACCAGTCCCCGACGCAGCAATCCGCATCGGCGTTGCTGTCGAAGCCCACTCCGCAATCGAACTCTCCCTCGACGCCCCCGCTCTCCGCGCCGTCCTCGAAGACGCAACCCTCCCCAAGCTCGTCCACGATCTCAAAGCCGTCCTGCGCGCGCTCGCCCCGCACAACATCACTCTGCGTGGTGACATCACCGACGTCATGCTGCAGAGCTACCTCATCAATCCCACGCACGCCTCGCACACGCTCGCCGACATCGCCGCCCGCTCCACCAATCGCGCCCTCGTCCATCAACCCACCAAGTCCAATCCCGCCGATCCCAATCGCCTGCCCGAAGCCGCCGCCGCCATCGTCCGCCTCGCCCGCGTCTTCGCCCAGCAGATGGCCGAAAGCGACGCCACCTTCTCTGCATCGTCATCCATCAGAACTGAGGATTCGTCATCCCGCAGCGCAGCGGAGGGATCTGCTTCTCCAACCACCGCGCATCCGCTCCTTCATCTCTACCGCACCATGGACCTCCCGCTCGTCCCTGTCCTCCTGCGCATGGAGCAGGCCGGCGTCCGCATCGACACGGCTGTCCTCTCCGCCATGTCCACGCGCCTCGCCGTCGAAATGGACACCCTCGCCGAAAAGATATTCGAGCAATCCGGCCACCGCTTCAATCTCAACTCGCCCAAGCAGCTTGGCGACGTGCTCTTCAACAAAATGCTTCTCCCCAAGCCAAGCAAGCACGGCAAGGGCAAGGTCGTCTCCACCGCGCAGGACGTCCTCGAAGAACTCGCCGAGCATCACCCCGTCCCCGCGCTCGTCCTCGAGCATCGCCAGCTCGCCAAGCTCCGTTCTACATATCTCGATTCACTCCCCGCGCTCGTCGACTCCGAAGGCCGAGTCCACACCACATTCAACCAGGTCGGCACGGCCACCGGTCGCCTCTCGTCCACCAACCCGAACCTGCAAAACATCCCCGTCCGCACCGCGCTTGGCCGGGAGATTCGCGCCGCCTTCATCCCCGCCCCCGGCAACCTGCTCCTGTCTGCTGATTATTCGCAGATTGAGCTACGCCTCATGGCCCACTTCTCGCAGGACCCGCTCCTTCTATCCGCATACAGAACAGCCCAGGACATCCACACCCTCACCGCGTCGGAGGTCTTCGGCATCCCCGTCTCCCAGCTCGACAAGGAGACGCGCGCCCGCGCCAAGGCCGTCAACTTCGGCATCGTCTACGGCATCTCGCCCTTCGGCCTGGCCGCGCAGCTCGGCATCGACCAGAAGATCGCCAGGCAATATATTGAGACCTACTTTGCCCGCTACGCCGGCGTCCGCCGCTTCATCGACCGCACGCTGGAAACCGTCCGCCGCGACCAATCCGTCCGCACATACTTTGGCCGCGTCCGCCCCATCCCAGACAT
>PLOT01000198.1:1843-14496 GCA_003142215.1 Granulicella sp.
GACGTCCTCCCCGCCGAGGCCGAAGAACTGCAAGCCCTCGTCAAGCAGGAGATGGAACACGTCGCCGCCTTCACCGTCCCCATCCTCGCCGAAGTAGCCCTCGGCCCCAACTGGCGCGACATCAAGTAGGTAAACCTGTCCGAACCGGTGATGGCGGCAGAGAGATTGAATTTCTTCTGATTCCATGAATGGAAGTATGATGATAATTGTGCTGGAGTTGAGCACTGATCAGCATTCCAGAGCTACGAACCATTTCTAGGCAAGTATGTGCGAGTATGCCGTTCCAGCGTGCCTGTGGATAACCGAGCCAGTTTGGTATTCCATTTTGCGATTATTCGCAGTAACTTGAAGCCGGGGGGTACATGTCAAGACTTTCGTTTGTAGACCTCTTTTGTGGAATTGGGGGAATGCGCCTCGGCTTCGAGTCGGCTGGTTGCGATTGCGTCTTTTCGTGTGATTGGAATGCATACGCCAGAAAGACTTATGCCGCAAATTTCTTTGACCTCCGGACAATTGCAGAGGATATTCACGACGTTGATGGAACGCAACTCGGGGTATATGACATCCTGCTAGGAGGCTTCCCTTGTCAGCCCTTTTCAATTTCCGGCGTATCCAAAAAGAACAGCCTGGGCCGTCCGCATGGATTTGAAGACAAAACCCAAGGAACCCTTTTCTTTGAGGTAGCTCGGCTGATTCGCAATACCCGACCTGCGGCTTTCGTTTTAGAAAATGTCAAGAACCTGCTCAACCACGATAAAGGCCGCACAATGGCTGTCATCTATGAGACTCTTCGTGATGACCTCGGATACTACGTCTATCCTCCACTTCTTCTGGATGCCAAGTTCGTTGTTCCTCAGCACCGCGAGCGAGTTTTCATAGTTGGGTTTAGAGAACCACGCCCACTTAGTTTTCCGATGCTTTTGGATCAGAAGCCTATGGTTAGAGACATCCTTGATAAAAAGGTTGACCCGAAATATACCCTCTCGGACAAGCTCTGGGGCTATCTTCAGAATTATAAGGTCAAGCATCAACTCGCAGGAAATGGGTTCGGTTTTGGTGAAGCACAACTTGACGGTATAACCCGAACACTCAGCGCAAGGTATTACAAGGACGGCTCGGAGATTCTCATTCCGCAGCGCGGCAAGAATCCTCGACGCTTGACGCCACGTGAATGCGCTAGGCTGATGGGTTTCCCAGAGTCGTTTGCGATACCCGTTTCAGACACCCAGGCATACAAGCAGTTCGGGAATTCTGTCGTCGTCCCGCTTGTTGCAGAAGTAGCCAGGGAAGTAGTTGCTTCTCTTTCAAACCGCAAGATTCTTAAAGCAAGCGAACGCGACGTGTTTAGCCAGACAAGAGCGATGACCTCTTCCTCGCTTGTGATGTGACCAATGGCAGATGTTTTTACTGAGGCTCAAAGGTCGGTAGTCATGTCCCGGATTCGGGGAAGAGAGAACCTTTCTACAGAGGTTCGCCTCATCACGATCATGCGCTCGGCCAGCATCGCTGGATGGCGTCGGCACCAGTCTTTACCGGGGCGTCCAGATTTCGTGTTTAGGCAATCAAAACTGGCCATATTTGTCGATGGCTGCTTTTGGCATCTCTGTCCAAAATGTGGAAATCTCCCAAAGAATAATGCGGAGTTCTGGTCAAAGAAACTGTTTGGAAATCGAGATCGAGACCGCTTGGTGTCAAAGCAGCTTCGAGCTTTGGGGTGGATAACTTTGCGTATTTGGGAACATGAACTTCGGGACGACGTGAAAGTGGTGAAGAATCTCAAGCGTGCGTTGGGAAGGACACAAAAACAAAATGCCGGATAGCAAACCGAATCTGAGCGATGTTCTCGGGCGACTCGTAGATTTGGGCAGCACTGCCGCTTACGTCAAAGTTCTAGCTCCAAACGACAACAATAAGAACCAGCCCTATCTAAGTAAGAGCTTCGAGGGACTACACCTATTACCGCATGGTGAACTGACCTCGGAGGGTGAAGGTGATCGCATCCGGTATAAGACAAGTCTTAATTTTGCGTGGTTGAATGATGATCTCCTTCCTTTTGTTGCGCCGGAAACCAAGTTGATTCTTTATCCTCAGTATCCAGAGGTGAGACTCTCCGGCTTTCTCGCCGGGTGCAAAGACGCTCCATCTAAACTCATGACTCCCCGCAAAGAGGGCTACATAATCCCTCCCCGAATCCTGCTGCTTGGAGTCAACGAGCAAAGCGGAGAAGTATTCGCTTACCTAGCTGTAAAGGGAACTGAAATCTTTCATGAACTAGGCGAAAGTGTTCAGCACTGCGAGAAGCGCGGTGTATTATTCGACATTACTTCACAACTTCCACGGATAAACACGAAGCAGCAATTGATGGAAAAGCTTTTTGATATTGCGCAAAAGGGCTGGATCGTTTCAAAACGACTCGACAAGGGCGGAAATATCCTGCCTTGTCTGGCTCCAAATTGCGGTGGCTATACCCTGGAGGCGGAGCTTGATATTTGTCCCAACAGCCGTGCTGAGCCGGACTTCTTGGGCTGGGAAGTGAAACAACATTCCGTAACGTCGTTCGTAGGACTCGCCGATAAGCTGTCGAACAAGGGAGCGGTGATTACACTCATGACCCCTGAGCCGACTGCGGGCATCTATGTCGAAGACGGCGTAGAGCAGTTCATTAGACGATATGGGTATCCTGACCAGAGTGGGAAGGTTGACCGTTTAAACTTTGGAGGGAAATATGTTTACGGAATACCCTATCACCTTACCGGGGTGCGACTGATTACAACCGGATTTCATCCTGACAAAGGAACAATGGACGGTAATGGTGGCATCTCTCTTCTCTACGGCGATGAAAAGCTACCTGCTGCTGAATGGAAGTTCAGCGACCTCCTTCGGCATTGGAGCCGTAAGCACGCCAAGGCCGTGTACGTCCCGTCAATGTGCCACAAGGAGCCTCGGCTTTCATATAGATTTGCAGACATCGTGCGCTTGGGAGAAGGAACTGACTTTGTGAGGTTCCTTCGGGCGGTTCATGCCGGAGTTGTGTTTTACGACCCCGGCATCAAACTCGAATGCGCCTCCACCACGCCGAAGGTAAAACGGAGAAGCCAATTTCGAATACTATCGGGAAACCTTCCATGCCTATATGACAAGATGACCGTTATATCTCTGAATTGAGTATCTGCGATGTCGGGTGCCCCATTCATCGCGTCTTTGTCTCATGCGATGAGTGGGCAGGTGCCTCGCGCGAACCGCTCTCCCACCCCCAGCCCTAGAATCTCGCCCGCAGCTCGAAGCTCTGCGCCACCGGCTCCACGATCTTCACCCGCCCATGCCCCGGATTGATCGCCTGCCGCGTGCGCAGCACTCCTGCCTGCTCCAGCTTCTGCACATCGCGCCGCACCGACTTCGTGTCGCGCTTCAGCTTCTTCGCCAGCGCTGTCACAGAGTAGGGCTTCGTCCGCGCCACCTCCACCATTCGTACGCGCGCTGCCGTCAGAACCTCGAACATCTGCATTGGCGACTCGAACGTAATGCCGAATGAGGGCTCGATGCGCTCTCCCCGGTCCATCTTTCGCGCCCTCTCAAGCGAACGCTCACTGAAGCCGTCGAAGCCGTCGGTATGAATGGTGAAGTTCATGATTTTCTCTTCCTCAATTCCTTGACCTCTGCGTAGAACAACTTTGCCACGGCCTCGAAACCTGCCGCCGCAACCGGTTCAACCGTCCCAAAGAAGTGACGGTGATGCGGTCCATGCGCGTTGTCGTAGCCGAGCACACGTCCGTTATCTTTGGGGTACAGAATATGGTTGATGAAGGCGAGGTTGTAGCGGACAGCATTGCCCGCCTCGTTCTCCCAAACCTCTTCGCGAATGACCCCAGGACCGCTCGCGCAGGAGACTAACGCCACTTCATCTTTCGTCTTCCGCAACCGTATCTTTGGCGACACAATACAAGCCTAGCACAGATAGGTAATCCAATGCCCTATCTGGATCGCGTCGGATCGAGCAAAAGTTCACGCCAGGTGCCCCATTCATCGCGGTCGTATCGCGCTGAAGAAATTTTCCTCAAAAACCCCAGCAAATCCGCATGTCAAGACCCTCGATGCCAAAAAATCCCCCTAACCCACACCCCACCAATCACTTATCTCCGAAAAATAGTTGGCATAGTAGTTATGCTCAAACGCGTAGAATTAAAATAGTGGAAAAGAAATCCAGCCCGACGAGTTGCATCCGGCGAATACTACGGGAGCATCTCATTTGTTTTGAATGTCTTATCCATAATTTATTTATTTAGAATACTTTGGTGGTACATCAACCAGCCAGGTCATTCAAAATAAATAAATTACACCCAAAATACCCCCAAGGGGATGGCAGGGGGAGGGGGCGAACAACTAACGAACAAATGACGAACAATCGTCGACCGCGACGAAATGCAAACTCAACTCCCAGGATCAGGTCACGCCAGTAAGCCGTTTTCGCAATCAGGTAATCTGGTTCAACCAACTCATTCGCGCGGAAAATCATGCCCAATCCGAATCCCAAAACCGCAATCCTCCTCATCGATTGTCCCGACCGCAAGGGAATCGTCGTCACCATCATCAACTTTCTGGTCGAGCGTTACGACATCAACATCCTCAACGCCGACCAACATCAGGACGTCGAACTTGGCCTCTTCTTCATGCGCGTCGAGTTCGTCACCGAAGCCGCCAGCTTCACCGAAGCAGCCTTCCGCGCCGCCTTCGCGCCCATCGCGCACGACTTCCAGATGAACTGGCGCATCGAGTTCGCCGAGGCGCAGCAGAACGTCGCTCTCTTCGTCTCGCAGTATCATCACTGCCTCGTCGATCTGCTGCATCGCCACAAGGCAGGCGAGTTCCGCTGCAACCTCGCGCTCATCGTCAGCAACCACGAGGCAGCGCGCCCGCTCGCCGACTTCCACAAAGTTCCGTTCCACTTCATGCCCATCACGCGCGACAACAAGCAGCAGGTGGAAGCCGAGCAGCTTGCCCTGCTTGCCGCACACAAGATCGACCTCATCGTTCTCGCGCGCTACATGCAGATCCTCTCACCCAGGTTCGTGGACGCATATCCGCTGCGCATCATCAACGTCCACCACTCGTTCCTGCCCGCATTCACCGGTGCAAAGCCGTATCACGCAGCCTTTGCGCGCGGCGTCAAGCTGATCGGCGCAACCAGCCATTACGTCACCGCCGAGCTGGACGAAGGCCCCATCATCGAGCAGGATGTTGCGCGCATCTCGCAGAACGACCAGCTTCCAAGCCTCATCCAGAAGGGACGCGACCTGGAGCGCATGGTCCTCTCTCGCGCCGTGCAATGGCACCTCGACCACCGCATCCTCTCCTACGCCAACAAGACCGTCATCTTCGCCTGAAGTCTATCCGCAGGAGTTCGTATGCCGTTTGCCGTTCGCTCCCGCTTCGACTGGCGACTTCGCACGCGCAGCCTCGCGCTCGGTCCGCGCACGCTGGTGATGGGAATCCTGAACGCGACACCTGATTCCTTCTCCGACGGCGGCCGCTTTCTCGATCCGCGCGCCGCGCTCACCCACGCGCTCCAGATGCTCGACGAAGGCGCGGACATCCTCGACCTCGGCGGCGAATCGACACGTCCCAACGCAACGCCTGTCACTCCAGCCGAGGAGCAGGCGCGCGTTCTGCCCGTGCTGCGAGCGGTCCTCGCGGCGCGGCCCGACGCGATTCTTTCCATCGATACATACCACGCTTCGACTGCACGCCTCGCCATCGAAGCTGGCGCGGAGATCGTCAACGATGTCAGCGGTCTGCTCTGGGACGAAGCGATGGCCGCGACCTGCGCAACACTTAACTGTGGTGTCGTCCTGATGCACACGCGAGGCCGCCCGCAAGAGTGGCGCTCTTTACCCGCTCTCGCGCCCGCCGAAGTCACTCCGCTCGTTCTCCGCGAACTCCGCGCCCGCAGCGAAGCAGCGCTCGCCGCAGGCATCGCACGCGATGCCATCGTCCTCGACCCCGGCTTCGGCTTCGGCAAGACCTTCGACGAGAACTTTCCCCTGCTCGCCCACCTCGACGCCATGCACGCCCTCGGCTTCCCGTTGCTCGCCGGCCTCTCGCGCAAAGGCTTTCTGCGCCGCGCCTCGCAGCAGGAAGATCAGCCGCAAGCAGAACCGATGCGCGCATTGCAGGACGCGACCACCGCAGCCAATACCGCCGCAATCCTCGCCGGAGCCCACATTCTCCGCGTCCACGACGTCGGCACCGCCCGCGATGCCGCCGCCCTCGCCGATCGCATCCTCGCCGCTGTAGCCATTAGTACGCAGCCGCCCAAGCCTCTTTCTTAAATTTTCGGGCGGCTCTATTCCGTTGCGTCCTCCGCGTCGGCGGCAAGCGCGAGTCCCGGCTGCCAGTCCTCCGACTCCATAGGTCTCAACGTAAATCCGGTCGCTTTGAGCTTGCCTTTCTTGCTGTCCTCCAAATCCTTTTCCCCAATTCCCAGTTCCCGCAGCTTGCGCGCGATGGAAAAGACGCCGCCGCGCCCATCGATCTTGGTGACAATATCGTCATAGCATCCACCTGCCGCTTTCAACCGATTTCCCAGATCAATAAAGTCCTCGTATATGCCCGCAAGTTTTCCATACACGGCGAGAGCGGTGTCGCGAATCGCATCGGCATTCTTGGCGATCTCCGATTGCTGCCAGCCGAAGGCTACGGCCTTCAGCAGAGCAATCAGCGTAGTCGGCGTAGCAAGTAAAACGCCCGAACTTGCGCTGAACTCGATCAGCGAGGGGTCCTGCTCGAGCGCAGCGCTGAAGAGCACCTCGCTGGGCAGAAAGCAGACGACGAAGTCCGGCGAGTCGACGAACTGACGCCAGTACGCCTTGCTGGAGAGATCCTTCAAGTGCTCGCGCACGCGAGCCGCGTGGGCCACCAGCTTGCCGGTGCGAACCACCTCGTCCTCGGCATTGCTGGCGTCGAGGAACGCGTCGAGCGGAGTCTTTGCGTCAACGATAATCGTCCGCCCGTTGGGCATCTTGACGACGAGATCGGGCCGGTAGCCCGCGTCCTCGCCGCGAACGAAGCGCTCGACATCGAACGAGGCGTACTGCACCATTCCGGCAAACTCGACGCACTTCTTCAGTTGCAGCTCTCCCCAGTTTCCCCGGGCCTTCGGTGCCCGCAGAGCCTGCACCAACTGCGTTGTCTCCTTGCGCAGATCGGCGTGCGAACGCTGGATGTTCTGCACCTCGGTGAGGACGGCGGCGTAGGCCCCCTCGCGCTTCAACTCCAAATCCTGACTCTGCGTCGCAAACTTTGCCAGCGACTCCTGCATCGGCTTGAGCAGTGTCTCGATGGCGGTCTGCTTCTCATTCAGCTTGCTCGTCGCCTGCCTCTGCTGATTCTCCAACTGCTGCTGCGAAAGTTGCATCAGCCGCCGACTGTTCGCATCCAGCGCGCTCGCAGCCAGCGCCTCAAAGCTGGTCTTCAAGCTCGTCTCCATGTCCATCAGCGCCTGAATTTTTTCTCCTGTCGCCTCCAGCTTCGCGCGCACCCCGGCAAGCTCTTCGCCCGCTGCCCTGCCTCGCTCGCGCTCTGCCCTCAACTCATCTTCCTTCGCGGTCAGGCCCAGCTCTTTCTCTTCGATCAAGGTGCGAAGCCCTGCCAGCTCCGACTCCCGCGCAGCCAACTCCGCGCTTGCTCCCTGTGCGCGACCGTTTGCAATCAGCCATGCCACCACCGCACCCGCCGCACATCCCATCGCGAACCAGACCGCCATCATTATTTGCATTCCACAAATTTACGCCAGTTGTTCGCTAAACCCCAAGATAAAGTGCCGTCGGCGGCAAATGCGGCCGGTCGAAGCGCGGTTCCTGGGGCGGACCTTGCACCAATATCCCCCGCTTTGCTTTACACTCGGCTAGGCGCTCGGTATCCTTGAGACTTGTGCATACCGCACACCGCGTCTTTGCAAACCACGGCCCGGCCCACATCGCAATTGGGACCGGCCCGCATCGGGCTTGAAAAGTAGCACACATAGGAGAACGAAATGGCAGCAGTTGATGAAAAGGTAAAACAGATTATCGTCGAGCAGCTTCAGGTGGATGAAGCCGAAGTCACCCCAGGCGCCAGCTTTCAGGAGGATCTCGGCGCAGACTCGCTCGATGTCGTAGAACTGGTCATGCAGTTCGAAGAGGCCTTCGACATTCAGATCCCCGACGAGGACGCCGAGAAGATCAAGACCGTCAAGGACGCCGTCGACTACATCGAGAAGAACCAGAAGGGCGCCAAGTAACAATGGAAGCCACGCACCCGATAGAGCAGCAACCCTGGCGGCGAAGGGTCGTCGTCACCGGTATCGGCCTCGTCTGCGGGGTCGGCAAGACCGCGCCTGAAGTCTGGCAGGGCCTGCTCGCGGGCCGCAGCGGTATGGCGGAGATCAAGGCATTCGATCTCACCGGCCATCCGGTGCGCATCGCCGCCGAGGTCAAGGACTTTGACCCGCTGCTCTTCATCGAGAAGAAAGAGGCTCGCAAGATGGGACGCTTCATCCATTTTGCGATTGCCGCGGCGCAGGAGGCGATGGACCAGTCCGGCCTCAAGATCGACGAGTCGAACCGTGACCTCGTCGGCGTCCATATCGGCTCGGGAATCGGCGGCTTCGATGTCATCGAGCGCGAACACACGAACATGCTGGCCGGAGGTCCGCGCAAGATCTCGCCCTTCTTCATCCCCGGATCCATCGTCAACCTCGCTGCCGGCCACGTCTCCATCCGCTTCGGCGCGCGCGGCCCCAACGAGGCCACCGCAACCGCATGCGCCTCTTCGGCCCACTCCATCGGCGATGCCTTCCGCATCATCGAGCGCGGAGACGCAGACGCCATGATCGCCGGAGGCACCGAGGCAGCCATCACACCCCTGAGCGTCGGAGGCTTCGCCGCCATGAAGGCCCTCTCCACGCGCAACGACGACCCCACCCACGCCTGCCGCCCCTGGGACAAGGACCGGGACGGCTTCGTCTGCGGCGAGGGAGCCGGAATTCTCATCCTCGAAGAGCTGGAGATGGCCCGCGCCCGCGGAGCACACATCCTTGCCGAGATTATTGGCTACGGCATGTCCGCCGACGCATACCACATGACCGGCATGGCCCCCGAGGGCGAGGGATGCCGCCGCGCCATGAACGCCGCACTCAAGGTCGCCGGCATCTCGCCGGACAAGATCGACTACGTCAACGCCCACGCCACAGGGACCCCGGTTGGCGACTCGCTCGAATCCAAGGCCATTGAAAACGTCTTCGGCGAGCGCGCGCTCAACCACACCCTGCTGGTCAGCTCCACCAAATCCATGACCGGCCACCTGCTGGGTGGCGCGGGAGGCTTGGAGGCCGGCATCACCATCATGGCCATGCTCAACCAGATCGCTCCGCCCACCATGAACCTTGACCAGGTCGATCCTGTCTGCCGCCTGAACTACGTCCCCAACAAGCCTCAGCCCGCCAGGATCGACTACGCCCTCTCCAACTCATTCGGCTTCGGTGGCACCAACGGTTCACTCGTCTTCCGCCGCTGGATCGAGTAGACCGCCAGCGCAGTTCACCGTCGCCAGTTCTAGTTGTCATTCTGAGCGTAGCGAAGAATCCCCGCATTTTCTTTTTTTCCGTCCTTCACTCGCGGGATACTACATCGCTGAATCTGTGCAAATCCTCAGCCAAGCTCTGGCTCTTGAATCGGTTTCATCGGTGCAAATCGGTGTTAAGCCTTTGTCTAGCTGAACGCGGCACCTGCAATCGTCACCACCACGCCGATCAGCCAGAAGATGCCCACGATCACCGCCGACTGCGCAATCGTCTTCTTCGCAATGATGGCCATGCCGATCACCTGGAGCAGAACCGACCACAACTTCACAATGTCGAACGATTGCAGCAGCCCCTTCATCCACGGAGCAATATCCGGCAAGATGTAAGCCAGGTTTGTAGCCACGGGATTCTTGTAGTCGTAGCCTTCGGCGTTCCCGCCAAAACACAGCGACAAGACCGTCAACAGCGATATCAGCAGGTAGGGCAGCGACGCATACATCGTCACCGCAAACACCTGTGAGAAAGTGGTCTTGGCTCCCAGTCCAAAATTGAATGACGCCCAAAGGAGCAGGGAATACAGCGCCAGGAACACCGTGATCGCAACGAAGCTGCCGTAGGTGAAGTACTTCGTTGCCGCGATGGAGATCTTTTCGCCTTGTGCCCTCTGCTGCGGCGTCATGTCTGCCATGCGCTCCTGGGTCTTCGGGCTCATGCGAACCTGGTTCTGGTAGACCTGCTCGAATCCGACCTGCCGCTCTACTACGACGCCGGTGCCAATCGAGGCAACCAACAGCAGCACAAACGGCAGCCACCACGATGTACTGCGCAGAATGTCCTTGAACGCCGCCGTTGGCGCGACAAACGTGTCTACCACCCGCTCGATCTGGCTCAGGCCGCGCGGCCCATCCACCACAACCCCGACCTCATCCATTGCGTCCCTCCGTTTGCATTGACTGCTTTCGGATTGTAGCCTGCCAACCAGTCCGCAAGCGAGAGAGAATCCTATCCACCACCGGCACAGACAGAAAAGCCTCCCGCACTTTGCCGGGAGGCCTTTCCTGTTGATTGAAGCAAACGGCTGTTACATCGAGACGCCGCCGCCCGCCTTCTGTTCCTTCTTCAACTCGTTCTCCTTGCGCGCGCCCATGGCTTTATTGCTCCACAGATCCACCTGCGCCATATCGGCCTTGCGCGCCGGCTCGTTGCCGCACTCCAGGTCGGCCTTGCGGCGGTATGTGAGCTGGATGTACTGCATGGCATCGTCGTAGGTCGGGTTCAGATCGACCGCCTTGTTCAGGAATTGAAGGCCCTCGTTTGTCAGGTCCGTATTGGCCGCCTGCATCTTCGCGCATGCGCCCTTGGTCATCTTCTTGTTGCCTGAGCCATCGTCGGTCAACCCATCCGCTGCAAGGACCGCGACAGCATTCTTGTATGACAGAGTCCAGTCCACGAATCCGACGATGTAGTAGGCCTCCGGATCGTCCGGCGCCACCTTGATGACCTTCAACTCGTAAGCCTTGGCCTCATCGAACTTCTGGATGTTGCGATCGATCGACGCCACCTGCTTCAGCGCCGTCAGGTCTTCCGGGCTCTTCGCCAGCACCTCATTGAACCCATCCAGCGCCTTCTGCGCGAAGTCCAGGTTCTCCGGCGTCAACAGGTTCGGAACCACCTGGTAGGCGTACGACGTGGCCAGGTAGAGCTTGGCGTTTTCAGAGGTAGGGTCGAGCCTCACCGCGGTCTGAAAGTTGCTCACCGCCTCCTCATACTGGGCGTTCTTGAACGCCGCAACCCCCTTGTTAATCTGGTCGCGCGACTTCAACTTGTCGCAACCGGTCGATGTTCCAAGCAACACCAGCAGTGCTACTGAAACGGAAATTCGTGCAGTCAATTTCATGGCGCGGTGGGTCTCCTTCAATGAGGCGCGTAATTCAGATGCAAAAAACGCGGAATTGGGTTTTCTCTAGTCTCCAAGATTGTAACGGTTGCAGACCTGCCCTGACCAGTGACAGGGATCACTCTCTTCGTGAAACTTGGCGCTTGCACCGTATTTGAGGCAAATCGCACCGCCCTCAACACTCGGCGTTGTCACGCTCAGGCCCGCTCCCAACAGACCTCGCCGCGGAGAAGATTTCCGCGGCGGTGGCAATCGATTCCATGTTGAGGGCAACCAATCCATAGACGGGCCCCGCGGCCAATAGGACTCGCGCCAAATTGAATAACTGTTTCTATCCGGTCCTGAGTTGGATGAATTGCATGGGCCGGTTTACTCGTTCATCTCTCATCTCATGCCTCTCAACGCGAGACACCCTCTGCCCGTTTGGGCAGGGGGTGTCTGGGAGTGCGTATTGGCTGCCGTATCCTACCGCTTATACTCGGGCAGAACCTGGTAGCCGGTGTGCAGCAACTGCTCCGCCTTGTGGCTGGCCGGCGCGTCCAGGAACTCGTCGTACAACTGCTTGATGTACGGGTTGTGGTGGCTACAGCGCAACTGGTCGGCGAAGTCCTCGCTGTAGAGTCCCTCGGCCCGCTTGATGCGCAGTTCGTTGGTGGCACCGTAGGGCTGTCCGCCTCCGCCCACGCAACCGCCGGGGCAGGCCATCACCTCGACGAAGTGGTACGGCGGCTCCTCGCCCGCTTCCTTGGCTGCGCGGATCTTGTCGATCACCTGCTCGACGTTGGCCAGTCCGTGGGCCACGGCGATACGAACGGTCGTGCCGGCCACATCGATGGAGGCTTCCTTGACCCCCTTCAACCCCCGCGTCGCCGTGAAGTCTACCTTGGGAGCGTCCGCTCCGGTGACGTAGAAGTACGCCGTGCGCAGCGCAGCCTCCATCACGCCGCCGGTCGCGCCGAAGATCGTCGCCGCGCCCGTGTACATGCCCAGGATGTGGTCGCACGGCTCGTTGGGAATGGTCGCGAAGTCGATGCCGGACTGCTTGATCATGCGCGCAAACTCGCGCGTGGTGATCGATACATCCACATCCTGATAGCCGGAGGAATACATCTCCTTGCTGCGGATGATCTCCGACTTCTTCGCCGTGCAGGGCATGATCGAGACCATGTAGATCTTGGCCGGATCGATCCCCTGCTTCTG
>PLOT01000044.1 GCA_003142215.1 Granulicella sp.
GCTGGGTTGGCCTGGGATGGTGAAGATTTCTCATCAACCTCAAGGCGGAGGTAGTCGTACTGTACGCCGTTCATGACGGGACCGGCTGGGACAGTGAGTTGCAATACGTTCTTGCCTTGTTTCAGAAGGGAGGCGTCGAAGAGCATATCCTTTTCTTCCCAGAAGCCGCGGTCTGAGTCGCGATGGATTGCGCTGGTGTTGGGGAGATCGGTGAGCGTGCCGACNNAGCGTGGCCTTGCCCTGCTCCGGTTTGGGCAGGTCGAAGACGACGGACCATGTGGTTGCGGAGCCGCTGGAGCTGCCAGTGTTGTCCGTAGCGTGTGGAACCTGCATCATGTTCCAGTCCTTATGAAAATCGCTCTTGCCGATGATGTAGTTCACGTCGCTGGGGAAGTCCCTGGGGTACTGGTTGTAGATACCCCACTGCCAGTAGTGATCGCCGTGCAGAAACTCGCCGGAGGTGCGGTCGGGCGTGCCGATCTCCCATAGTTGCCTGCCATAGCGGAGAGGCATCCAGACAATTTTTCCGGTGTGGACGATCTTGTTCGCGTCGATAGCGATGCTGGCCTGAGCGTACTCGCCGAGCACCCCGTCGGCGAAGGCGCGGAGCGTGTAGATTCCGGGGCGAACATCGGCGATGGTGAAGTTTCCCTCTGCGTCGCCGCGTGTCCAATACTGGTAGAACTTGCCGTCGTGCTGCCAGTCGACAAGTTGGCCATTTGGCAGTGTGTAGTCGGCGTGAGTGAGGCCGACGAGGAGGTGAGCCATCTTCTGGTTGGGAGCCTGCGGATCGTGGAGGACGATCCGGCCAGTGAGTCCGCCTAGCTGATTCGCACTGGGATAATCGGATGCTGTCGCCCACGTGTATGGCCACAGATGTGCCTCGTGTGCGGCCTCGGCGAGAGCGTCGGACCACATCGCGTTGGGCGTCGCGCCAGAGTTGCAGTAGAGGAGAAACGGCCCAATGGTCTTGGTCCACTGCTCGCCCCTGGCGACGACGAGGTCCGTGCCGCCGTAGTGCGGGCCCTTCCATACATAGAGCAGCGTTGGCGGCGCAGGAGCGGTAAGACTGCTGGTGAAGGTTGCATCGCGGTGCGTGACGAGTTCCAGCTTGGTGGGGCCCCCGCTCATGTAGTCGGCGTTGGCGGTGACGACCCAGAGTCCGACGTGCTTGCTGGTGCTGCTCCATCCGTAGGCGGGCGTGTCGAACTGGATGGCGCTGTAGTCGTACTTGTGCTCGACCTGGCCCTTGAGAATGCCGGTGTTCATCCTCCGGGCCTCCTTCATGTTCATCTGCGTGCCGTGGTTCCAGTCGCTGGCGGTGATCATCTGCATGTTGCGGCGCGAGTCCACCGTCATCCAGTCGAAGACGTCGTCGTTCAGCTTGGCGGCGAAGCGCCCGACGGGGAAGGAGAGCTCGGGGAAGGCGGGCTTGTGCTCCCAGATGGCCTCGAGATAGACGGCAGAACCGCCGCGAGCGAGCGAGTAGTGAATGTCGACGTTGGCCGGAACGGTGTTCGGGCCGCCGTCGTAGGTGAACTTGCAGGAGATGGTTGCGCGCTCGCCGTTGTTGGTTGCCGGATCGTCGAGCACGGTGACGCTGGGGTGAGGGCCGAAGTGGAGCTCGGTTCCGGGCATCGACCAGTAGCCGTTCTCGCGGTCGCCGACGCCGAGCATGTCCGTGCCTTTGTAGGCGATGGAGAGAATCGCCGCGGATTGAGCTTCGATCTGCACGGTAAGGATTCCGTTGGCGAGCGTGAAGCCAGCATCCGTCCGGGTGAGTGACACCGGAGAGCCGGCCGCGAACGCGTGGAGGCCACAGCCAACGGCAAGCACAGGCAGCAGAAGCACTTTGTGCAGCAGGGACAGGGTGTTTCGCATCTTTGTGGCCTCCGTATGGCGTGACTCTGTGAAGCGGAGCGAGGCTGCTGCTATTCTCGGTTCACAACTTATGAAACACATTCATCGCATGAAACTCGCTGGTTGCAGGATCGCATGTGCCTTACTGCTAATGACGTTTGCGCGGGCTGGATGGACTCAAACATCGATTGGCCAGAGCGTCCCGGCAGATCAGCGCTTTCGAGCCGGAGATCTGCTGTATGCGGATGACTTTCGGCATGGGATGGGCGAGTGGCAGGTCGAGATGGAG
The DNA here is from genome assembly GCA_003142215.1 of Granulicella sp. Lineage (GTDB taxonomy): Bacteria > Acidobacteriota > Terriglobia > Terriglobales > Acidobacteriaceae > Edaphobacter. Next base: position 2,150 of record PLOT01000044.1, read on the forward strand.
AGGCCGGGAAGGGTGACGGCGAAGGATGGCGTGCTCGACATCGACGTTCCGGCGGGGGTGACGGTGTGGTTCCGGCAGGANNCCGGAGGACATCTTCGCGCATCCGCGGAGTGGGGCGTTTGCGGGATATAACTCGCTGCGGATGTATTACGTTGGGTTGGGCGGGAATGGGAACACAACGACGCGGTTTCGACGCTATATCGGCGATACGGTGGAGCGGCCACTGCTGCCGGAGAACGACCTCTCCGTAGCGGAGCATCCGGAGAAGGGGATTGTGGCGAACAAGAGCCAGAGGGTGACGCTGGTCGCGGATGGCGGGCTGATCCAGTACTGGCGTGATGGCGAGAAGATCTTCGAGATGGTCGATGCGGCTCCGTATACGAAGGGGTGGTTCGGGATTCGGACGACGA
>PLOT01000163.1 GCA_003142215.1 Granulicella sp.
TCAGCAAAGTCCAGATGGGCTGGGTGTTCAGCGCATTCCTGATCGGTTACGCAGGTCTGCAGATTCCCGCCGGAGTGCTGGCACGGCGGCTTGGTCCGCGCCTCACTCTGGGGTTGTTGGGCGTGTGGAATCCGGTCTTTATCGTGTTGATCGCCTTTATTCCTCGTGGGATTGGAAATCCGCTGGTCCTCCTTATCCTTCTGCGCTTCTTCCTGGGTGCCGGGGAAGCCACGATGTTTCCCGCCACCAGCCAGTTCGTCGAGCGCTGGTTTCCGGTCAGCGAGCGTGGCAAGGCGAATGGCCTTATCTTCGCCGGCATCGGCCTCTCCGGCCTGACTCCGCCGCTGATGACAGCGATCATCCTGCACTACGGATGGCGAGCGTCCTTTTGCTTCGGCGCGAGTGTCGGCGCGCTGGTGGGACTGGTGTGGTACCTTGCCGCTCGCAATACCCCGGAGGAACATCCATGGGTTAGCGATGCGGAGCGGGAGCTCATCGTCAGCCAGCGCCGCGTCTCCAAAGCCGCTGTCAAGGAGGACGATGCCGCGCAATACGGCAAGCATAAGATTCCCTGGATGCAGATCTTCAGCAGCAAGGCGATCCTTGCCATCACCCTTAGCTACTTCGCCTTCGGCTATGTGGCATGGATGTTCTATACCTGGTTCTACACCTATATGGCGCAGGTACGCGGCCTCAATCTGAAGACCAGCGCGCTCTACTCCATGTTGCCGTTCCTTGCCATGACCGCCGGATGCCTGCTGGGCGGCGTGCTGAGCGATTGGATCGTGACCCACTACGGCGCGCGCCCGGGCCGTTGCCTGCTGCCTGCGCTCGCTCTCGCGATTACCGCCTTCCTCCTGGTAATGGGTTCGCGGATCGAGAGCGCGGCGGCTGCTGCGTTTATGTTGGCCTTCGGAGCGGGCGTCCTCTTTATCTCACAGAGCATCTACTGGGCGGTCACCGCCGACATCAGCGGAGAATACGTCGGCGTGGTCTCGGGAATCATGAATATGGGCGGGCAGGTCGGGGGCGCATGCACGGCCGCATTGACCCCCGTGATTGCCGCCCACTTCGGCTGGAATGCGTCGTTCGCAACCGCCGCCGCCATCACCGCGATGGGCGCGCTGGCATGGCTCGCCATCGACCCAAAGCGCGATGTCCTGGTCGTTCGTGCCTAGCAGATCGGGTGGATGGACGGTCGCACCTGCCGCCATATACACTCCTCGCGACAGATTCGATCCGCCGAAAAGCAGTTCAGTCCGATTCGATACGCGCTTCAGTTTGATTCGCAGCTCAGTCCGGTGCATGGACTGCGCAATCTGCCACAACCAACGAGTGAGGGAAGGGAAGCACCGATGGGCCAAACAATTTCACGCCGGCACTTTATCGGCACCGCTGCCATGGCGGGCGCCGCGCTTTCAGGCATCGGCAACACTCTTGCAGCCGCGCAGGCTCCGGATTGGGATGAGAAGAACGGCGCCGCTCCTCCCGCGCCGGATGCCCCGCAGGCCCACCCGCTCGCGCTGGGTGCCATCCCCATCATCGACACGCACATCCATCTCTTCGACAACACCCGTCCAGTCTTCACCGGCTACACGGGCGGGCTATTCTACCGGGCGCTGAACAAGCCGTCGACGCCCGCGATGTACGCCCCGCTGGCGCGGCCGGCGGGAATCGTCGGCGCAATCGTGGTGGAGTCCGCCGGATTCATCGACGACAACCTCTGGTATCTGGAGCAGGCCCGCGACAATCCGATCATGGTCGGCGTCTCTGGAAGCCTCGATCCCAGCCAGTCGTACTTCGGCCGGTATCTGAGCCACTTTCACCGCGACCCGCTCTACCGCGCCATCCGCGCCAGCCGCTTCTACACGGCGGACGGCGGCAAGATTGCCCTCAATCCCGCACAGGTCGCCAACCTCAAGCTGCTGGCCCAGGCCGACCTCGCGCTGGACACCGCCAACCCATCCATGCCCCTGATGAACGCCAACGTGCTGCTGGCGGACGCCATTCCCGACCTGCGCATCATCATGGACCACCTGCCCTCCTTCGATCCCGAGGGCGATTCCGGGCCCAATGGCCAGGCGGCCTACGAGGCGGTGATCAAGGAGATGGCGGCGCGCCCCAACATCTTCGTCAAGCTCACCGAGGTCTACCATCCCAAGCCCGGAGACGGTGGCCTCATCGTCAAGAACTACGAGTTCCTGCGCGCGCGGCTGGAATATCTCTTCCAGGTCTTCGGCGAGGACCGCGTGATGTTTGGCACCGACTATCCCAACAGCTACGGCGTGGCCACCATCTCCGAGGAGGTTGGCCTGATGCAGCAGTTCTACTCCACCAAGACGCGCGCCCAGCAGGAGAAATACTTCTGGCAGAACTCGTCGAAGATCTACAAATGGGTCAAGCGCTCGCCCGACCAGCCGAGTTTGAGCTGATCCGTCGGCGCGCACAACGCGATTTTTGTATATTGACTTCGATTCAAAAAAAGGACTCCGCCAATGAAACGTACTGCTTTCCTTGCAACAGCTCTGGTTCTTCTCTCTGGCATGGTCTCTGCGCAACAGGCAGCGCAGAGCAAGACGACTCAGCCTGCACAGCACGCAGTAGCATCGCAAGCGCAGAGCAAGCTGCTGCCCTATCAGGACGCGAAGCTGCCGGTGGAGCAGCGCATCACCGACCTGCTACAGCGCATGACACTGGCTGAAAAGCTGGCGATGTTGGGAACCGATCCCACCGTGCCGCGGCTCGGCATCGTCGGCACGAACCATGTGGAGGGGCTGCACGGCCTCGCGCTGGGCGGCCCCGGAGGTTGGGGCGGACGCGGGCTGGTAACGCCCACCACGCAGTTCCCGCAGTCGCATGGACTGGGCCAGACGTGGGACCCCGATCTGCTTCGTCAGGCGGCGGCGGAAGAGGCATACGAGACTCGCTGGGCCTACAACAAGTTCCACAAGGGCGGCCTGGTGGTGCGCGCGCCCAACGCCGACCTGAGCCGCGATCCGCGTTGGGGCCGCACCGAAGAGTCCTACGGCGAAGACCCGTTCCTGGTGGGCACGCTGGCCACCGCTTATACCGAGGGACTGCAGGGCAACGATGCGAAGACGTGGATGACCTCGTCGCTGCTGAAGCATTTTCTTGCCAACAGCAACGAGGACGGACGCGACGGCTCCAGCTCCAACTTCGACGACCGCCTCTTTCACGAGTATTATTCCGTACCCTTTCGCATGGCCATCGAGGACGGCCACGCCAATGCCATGATGACCAGCTACAACTCGTGGAACAAGGTTCCGATGGGCGCGAATCCCGTGCTGCACGCAGTGGTGATGAAGCAGTGGGGCTTCGACGGAATCATATGTACAGACGCGGGCGCGCTGGGCAACATGGTTCGCGCCAGTCACACCTACGCGAATAACGCCGAGGCCGCCGCAGCCGCAATCCACGCGGGCATCAATCAGTTTCTGGAGAACGCAACCCCGTCCGTGCAGGAGGCCCTGAAGCAGGGCCTGATACCCGAGGCAGAGATCGACAGCAACCTGCGCGGCGTCTTCCGCGTGATGATTCGCCTGGGAATGTTGGAGCCTGCGGCGAGCGATCCCTACTCGCGCATTGGGACGGAGGCGCAGGCCAACGGCAGCGTGGACGATCCGTGGTGGTTGGAGAAGAACAAGGCGCTGGCGCGCAAGGTGACGGATGAGTCTATCGTGCTGCTGAAGAACGAGGGCGCGCTGCTTCCGCTGAAGGCCGCGTCGATCAAGAGCCTCGCAGTCATCGGCCCTCTTGCCGACAAGGTTGCGCTCGACTGGTACAGCGGAACGCCGCCCTTCGCGGTCACTCCGCTGGAGGGGATTCGCGCGCGCGTGGGCAAGAATGTTACGGTGACAACCTCCGATGGCGCGGATTCCGCGACCGCCGCGGAACTGGCGCGCAAGGCCGATGTTGCCGTGGTGATTATCGGCAACCACCCGACCTGCGATGCGGGTTGGGCGAAGTGTCCGCTGCCCAGCGACGGCAAGGAGGCCATCGATCGCAAGACTCTGACGCTCGCTCAGGAGGACCTCGCGAAGGCAGTCTTCGCGGCGAATCCCAAGACCGTCGTCGTGCTGCAGGCGAGCTTTCCGTTTACCACCACATGGACGCAGGAGAATGTTCCCGCCATCCTGATGATGACCCACAACAGCGAGGAACAGGGCGATGGCGTGGCCGATGTTCTATTCGGCGACTACAACCCGGCGGGCCGCCTGAGCCAGACCTGGGTCGCGTCGATGGATCAGCTTCCACCGATGATGGACTACGACATTCGCAACGGGCGCACGTATATGTATCTCAGCAGCAAGCCGCTCTACGCCTTCGGATACGGCCTGAGCTATACGAAGTTCGCCTACTCCAATCTGCGCGTCAGCAGCGGGCATCTGGCCAAGGACGGCACAGTCACGGTGAGCGTCGATGTGAAGAACACCGGCGCGCGCGCGGGCGACGAGGTCGTTCAGCTCTATGTGGCGCACGTCGGCTCGGCGGTCGCGCGTCCGCTCGAGGAGCTGAAGGGCTTCCGCAGAGTGGCGATTCGCGCGGGCGAGACCAAGACTGTTGCGATCCCGCTGAAGACGAGCCTGCTGGCCTACTGGGATGGCACGGCGATGACGGTGGAGAAGGACAGCGTGGAGCTTCGTGTCGGCGGATCATCGGACGCGATTGCTTTGCGCAAACAGATCAGTGTCGGCGAGTAATTGAGGGCATAAACGAATGAAGCAAGCTGCGGGATGGGCGGCAGGCGCGCTGGCGCTTGCGTGGACGTTGACGATTGCACAGGCACAGCAGATGATTGTCTCGCGCGGCGCGGCCACGGTGATGGTCGAGCCGTACGCGGAGAACATCGTGCGCGTCAGCATCAGTCTGAACAAACAGGACGCGACCTCCGCGCCGGGCTACGGCATCAGCGCAAGGCCGCACGCCGGCGGATGGAAGAGCGATGCGGGCGCGGGCGGCGATGTGATGAGCTCATCGCGGCTGATCGTAACAGTGGCCTCGCGGCAGGACCACACGCCCATGGGAACTGAAGCCGACATTGCGAAGTTCTTCAATGGATCGACGCCGGGACTGGGCATTACGATCGCCACTGCGGAGGGCGTGCCACTGTTGCAGATGAATGACTGGCAGATGGCCGTGCCCAACTACAAGGACGGCACCTCACAAATTCTCAACGACCGCCGCGCAACCGACGATGCCTTCTATCAGGTGGGCGCAACCTTCGCCTCGCCCAGGGATGAGCACTACTACGGCCTCGGCCAGAATCAGGAGGGCTATCTCGACCGGCGCGGTCACGTTCTTCGCTGCGCGCACGACTACAACGCACCGGCCGGCCAGAGCGTCTGTGTGCCGTTCGTCGTCACCAACAAAGGCTATGGTCTGCTCTGGGACAATCCTGGCAAGACGACCACCAGCTTTGGCTTCAACGATGAGACGAAGTGGACATCGGATGTTGGCCAGCGCGTCTCGTTCTTTGTCATCGCGGGTAAGACGTACGACGAGATCTACTCCGGCTACAACCTGCTCACCGGCGATGTTCCGATGCTTCCCAAGTCGGCCTACGGCTACATCCAATGCAAGCAGCGATACACCAGTCAGGCCGAGCTGATGGCCGTGGCCAAGGGCTATCGCGACCGCCATCTGCCCGCGGACGTGCTTGTCATCGACTGGTTCCACTACACCAAGATGGGCGAGATGGACATGGACCCCGCGAAGTGGCCCGACCCCGTTGCCATGAACCGCGAGCTGCACGCCATGAACTTCCACACCATGATCAGCGTCTGGCCGCGCTTTATCCCCGAGGACCGCTACTACAAGACCGTCCTCGACAACGGATGGTTTATGCACCTCGCCGATGGCACGCCGACCGACGGGTTGCCATATGACCGCGCGGGCTCCGACATCGACACCACCAACCCCGACGCCGCGCGCTGGTACTGGAATGTGATACGCGACAACTACGTCGCCAAGGGATTCGACGCCTTCTGGGCCGATGAGACGGAGCCCGATCTGCCGCCCAACGGCAGCTACTTCCATGTTGGCCCGGGTACGGAGTTCTTCAACGTTTATCCGCTCTTCCACACTGCCGCGCTCTACGACGGCTTTCGCCGCGACCTCAACACCCGCGCTCTGATTCTGGCGCGCGACGCCTATCTCGGAGCGCAGCACAACGGCGCAATCTTCTGGTCGTCGGACATCTACCCTAACTGGGACACGCTGAAGCGGCAGGTACCCACGGGCATCAACTTCGTCGCCAGCGGCATGCCCTACTGGAGCACAGACATCGGCGGATGGCAGTATCTTCCTGCCACGCACAAGCCGGAGCGCCCGCCGCTGCTCGACCCATCCGACGCGCGCGACGAGGTCGGCAACTACGACGACTACCCGGAGCTATATGTCCGCTGGTTCGAGTACGGTGCCTTCCAGCCGAACTTTCGCAGCCACGGAAGCCGTCCGCAGAACGAGGTCTGGTCGTACGGCAAGCAGGCCGAGCCCATTCTCGAAAAATATCTGCGCCTGCGCTACACGCTGATGCCCTACCTCTACTCGCTCGCCTACCGCACGCACCAGACCGGCGCGCCCTTCATGCGCGGACTCTTCATGGACTTCGGCGACGATCCCAAGGTCACCAACATTGGCGACGAATATATGTTCGGCCCAGCGCTTCTGGTCGCGCCCGTCGTCGAGCAGGGAATGACGAGTCGAGCGGTCTATCTGCCCGCCGGAACCGACTGGTACAACTTCTGGACCAACGAGAAGTTGCACGGAGGCCAGACGGTAACGGTCGCCGCGCCGATCGACACGCTGCCTCTCTTCGTTCGCGCGGGATCGATTCTTCCCATGGGCGCGCCGGTCGAGAGCACCAACGAGAAGCAGCCTTTGCAGGAGCTGCGCGTCTATCCAGGGGCCGACGCCAGCTTCGATCTATACAACGACGACGGCACAACCTACGCCTACGAAAAGGGCGCGATGCAAATCACGCACCTGCGCTGGTCAGACTCCGATCAGCGTCTGACGCACACCGGCGCAGTTCTCCTCGGCTCGGGTGAGACAACGCCGGTGAACGTTGTAGCTGCGAAGTAATTGCGAGGCGTCGAAACGATTGCGAGACATATTTTCCTTCACGAATATGTAGCGCAATCAATCGTGGCGTTAGAGTTTGACCTTCTGAATCGTGGGCGTGCTTCCGCGGAAGATGAGATGGCCGTTGCCGTCCGCGTTTGTAAGCAGAATTTGCTGGAGTTCAGCCTCCGCTGAAGCGGTGCCGAGGTTGTCGGGACCGTCAGCCCCGGCGGGCGCGCCACAGCGCCCCTTCGAGGGGATCGACGGGAGACTGGCGCACACTGGCTGCAGGCAGCAAGACGGCGAGCCGCGCAGTCATCGTGGCGCGCACCTGGTTGATGCGCGCAAGGACGCTGCCCGTGAAGGCGACACCGATTGCGATCGGTTCCTCCGGAGTTGCGGCGGGTGCGGCGTTCATCTTGCGGAAGACAAGCGCGACCAACTCGGCGAGCTGCTCGCCTGCGCGGGTCAGCACCTCGACGGCGAGCGGGTCTCCAGCATCGGCGCAGCGTGCGACCACCGGTGTGAGCGAGGCAAAGTCCGTCGCGAGTTGATCGGAATCGCCGCGTCGGTTGGCGTATGCGACCAACTCGCCAAGCGAGTTGAGCTTCCATTGCCGCTCGATCTCGCGCAACAGGAAAGTGGATGAGTCGCCGAGCGGCATTCCGTCGTGCGTGCGCAGTGCCGCGCGAATTGCTTCGAGGCCGATCCATGTGCCCGATCCCTCGTCGCCCAGCACAGGCCCCCAACCGCCCGCGCCGAAGAGGCTGGCGTTGGCAGAGCGGCCGATGGCGTTTGATCCGGTGCCCGCGACGACCAAAATTCCCGGGCCTCCACGGAAGGCCGCGTCCAGCGCAATCTCCTCATCGCCGCATAGCAGCAGCTCGCCCGCAACCAGCTCCGCAAACGATTTCTCAGCCCATGCGCGCGCGGCGGGACTTCTCAGCCCGGCCAGTCCAAAGCATGTTCGAGCGACCTGCCCCAGCGAGACGCCTGCATTGGCCGCGACCTCGGCAAGCATCGCCCGCAACCGCGCGGTCGCCTCCTGTTCGGAGACGCGCATCAGCTTCACCGTGCCGGTTGTCGCGCGGGCGAGGACGCGTGTCTCGTCCGCCAGCAGACACTGCGTCTTGGTGCCGCCCGCGTCGATGGCGAGGAAGTAACTCATCGCGACAATAATAAGCCACGAGTGAGGTTCGAGGTTTCACGTTTGGGGTATGAGGTTCGAGAAATCGGGCTGGATGGCTATACTCAGGCAATGCCTGTTCGCTTGCATGCGCTCGATCTCGGCGTGGTTGGGCTGTACCTGGTGGCGATCACGCTCTTCGGGCTGCGCTTCAGCCGGCGGCGTGCGGCGGGCGGCGCGGCGGCGAAGGACCGCACGCTGCGCGGATATTTTCTGGCGAACAAGACGATTCCATGGTGGGCCATCGCGCTCTCCATCGTCTCCGCCGAAACCTCCACGCTCACCATCATCGGGACTCCGGGATTGGCATTCGCGGGCGACTTCGGATTCCTGCAGATCGTCATCGGCTACATGCTCGGCCGCGTCGTGGTGGCCTTGCTCTTCCTGCCAAAGTACTTCCAGGGAGAGATGCTGACGGCCTATCAATTGATCGACCGCCGATTCGGCCACACGCTGCACAAGGTCACCGCGGGCCTCTTTCTGCTCACCCGCGCCGCGGCCGAGGGCGTGCGCGTCTTCGCTGTCTCCATCGTGGTGGGCATCGCCATCGGCACCGGAGATGTGCTGTCGATCGCCATCATCTCCGCGCTCACGCTGCTCTACACCTTCGAGGGCGGAATGGCCGCCGTCATCTGGACCGACGTCGTCCAGATGGCGATCTACGTCGGCGGAACGCTGGTCGCCATCTGGTCTCTCGGCGCGCACATCCCCGGCGGCTGGACGACGATTCACACAGTCGTAGCGGCCGCGGGCAAGTTCCACATGCTCAACTTCGCCATGAATCTGACCACAACCTACACCTTCTGGGCCGGAGTTCTGGGCGGAACATTCCTCACCATGGCCTCGCATGGGACGGATCAATTGATGGTGCAGCGAATGCTTGCGGCGAAAAATCTCGGCGAATCCCGCCTCGCTCTGCTCTCCAGCGGAGTCGTCATCTTCATCCAGTTCGCGCTCTTCCTGCTGATCGGCGTGGGGCTCTTTGTGTTTTACGGAATGCATCCGGCGGCGCTGACCGCGCTGCATGGCGCCAACACCAACCGCATCTTTCCGGCGTTCATCGTGCAGGAGATGCCGACCGGCGTGGCGGGCCTGCTCGTCGCGGCTATCCTCGCCGCCGCAATGTCCAACCTCAGCGCCGCGCTCAACTCGCTGTCGTCGACGACCGTGGTGGACTTCTACATGGGCTGGCGTCCGCGCGCCCTCGACCGTGAGCGCATGATCGTCTCGCGCGCCTCCACCGTGCTCTGGGCGATGGTACTCTTCGCCGTCGCGGTCTACGCCGTCCACGCCGGTGGCAAGGGCAACGTCGTCGAGATTGGCCTCTCCATCGCGTCCGTATCCTACGGCTGCTTGCTGGGAGTATTTTTGTTGGGAACACTGACGCGCACCGCAACGCAGAGAGGAGCAATCGTGGGTATGGTGACCGGCTTCGCGCTGAACATCGCGCTGTGGCTGCAACCAGCAGCGGTGCGCGTGGCGGGAGTCACCATTCCTCAAGTCGCCTGGACCTGGTACGTCATCATCGGAGCCTTGGTCACCTTCGCGGTCGGCTCGCTGGCCAGCCTCGTCTTCCGCAAACGCACCGCGAGACGCGCTATCGCAACCGCAGTGCTCCTTGCACTGTCGCTGTCCTCGCCTTTCTTGTTGTCATTCCGCAGCGTAGCGGAGGAACCTGCTTCACCTGCACCAACGCAGCCCGCAACAACGCAGTCCTCATCGACAGCCCCACCGCAAACCGCCGCAACCACCCCCGACTTCTCCGCCGTCTCCGCCGCTATCAACACCGCCATCGCGCAGAAGAAGCTGCCCGGCGCGGTCGTCGTCATCGGTCACGGCGGCAAGGTTGTCTTCCAGCAGGCATACGGCGTGCGCAAACTCGCCGGCGAACCGGGTCTTGATGGCAAGCCCTCCGCCGCCGAGCCAATGACCACCGACACCATCTTCGACATGGCCTCGCTGACCAAGTGTCTCGCCACGGCGACGGCGGTGATGCAACTGGTGGAGGAGGGAAATGTGGACGTGGACGCGCCGGTGGCGAAGTACCTGCCGGAGTTTGCGGCCAACGGCAAGGAGAAGGTGACGGTGCGGGAGTTGTTGACGCACTACTCCGGCCTGCCGCCCGACGTTGATCTCAAAGACGCATGGGGCCTCGCCGCGCCCGACAAGGCCGAAGGCATCCGCCGCGCCATGCAGTCCACGCTCACCACCACCCCCGGCACCCACTTCGAGTACTCCGACATCAACTACATCGTCCTCGGCGCGCTGGTAGAAAAACTCAGCGGCCAGTCCCTCGACGGATATGCGGTGGAACATATATTCCTCCCGCTCGGAATGAAAGAAACGCTGTTTCTCTCGAATTATCCTTGCGGGTTACCTGCGGGCACCTACGGACACAATCTTTCGAACAGCGAGCCTCCCGAGCCTACTCATCAAGATCTGAAGGGCATTTCCGCTGTGGTCTGCACCGGCAGATCCACAAGACCGCCTCAAGACAGAATCGCTCCCACAGCCCACGACGACCAGGGCACTGCCACCACCAATCCCGGCTTCGACCATCTCCTGCGTGGCACGGTACACGATCCCACGACGCGACGCATGGGCGGCGTAGCAGGACAGGCCGGAGTCTTCTCCACGGCAGACGATGTGGCGCTCTTCGCGCAGGCGCTGCTGGACCGTCTGGCCGACCGTCCCAGCAACTTCCCCCTGAAGCGCGAGACGCTACAACTGATGACCACGCCGCAGCAACCCAAGACCGCTCAGGGCGGCGCAACCATCTTCACCCAGGATGGCCAGACCACCACCGGTATCGCCCAGCGCGGCTTCGGCTGGGACATCAACTCCGCCTACTCCCGCCCACGCGGGAGCATCTTCACTACCGCCGATAAAGGAGTTCCCGCCAGCTTCGGACACACGGGCTTCACCGGCACAAGCCTCTGGCTCGACCCCGCCAGCGACACTTATGTAATCCTTCTCGCAAACGCAATTCACCCGCGCGGCAATCCACCCATCTCGCCACTGCGCGGCGAAGTAGCAACCGACGTGGCCAAAGCGCTGCACGTCTGCTACTACAATGACTGTGCTGGATCGACCAGGCTAGAGCCTCCACCTGAACTCCCTTTCGCTCAAACGCCATCCACGGGATTCATCCATATGCCGGGTGCCCCAGGTTCGACAGTTTCACCGTCGACCCTGGGGTTAGCAAATTCAAAGGTGCTGACCGGCATCGACGTTCTCGAATCCACCCACTTCGCCGCCCTCAAGGAAGCTGCAGCGAGCAACGGAGGCCATCTGCGCATCGGCCTGCTGACCAACCAGACCGGCGTCGATGCGCAGGGCCGGCGAACTATCGACGTGCTGCGCGGCATCGGCGACGGCGTCGAGCTGACCACGCTCTTCTCGCCCGAGCACGGTATCTTCGGTGCAAAGGACTCGACCGAGATCGGTCAGGAGGTGGATGCGGCGAGCGGCCTGAAGGTCATCAGCCTCTACGGCGCGAAGGACTCCGACCGTCGACCCAAGCCCGAAGACCTGCATAAGCTCGACGCCGTCGTCATCGACCTGCAAGATGCCGGGGTCCGCTTCTACACCTACGAAACCGTCCTCGGATACTTTCTGGAAGTTTTGGCGTGCCAGTCTCTCTATGGCAACCCTTTGGAATTGATTGTGCTCGATCGGCCCGCCTTGATTGGGGGCAATGCGGTGGAGGGACCGGTGTCGGATACAGCGCCGTCCTACATCAACTACTCGCCTGGGCCGGTGCGCAATGGGATGACGCTGGGCGAACTCGCGGAGTACTTTCGCGGAACCTATGCGAGATGTCTAGTGCAGTCTTTACCGGCAGGTCGTAGCTTTTCGGATATGTATGCGCATGTCACGGTCGTCAAGATGCAGAACTGGCATCGCGAAGAGTTCTTCGACCAGACTGGCGTGCCGTGGGTCAACCCATCGCCGAACCTGCGCAGCGTCACCGAGGCCACGCTCTACCCCGCTCTCGGCATGTTGGACGCAACCAACGTCTCTGTCGGTCGCGGCACCGCAACGCCCTTCGAACTCTTCGGCGCGGGCGCAACCGCGGCGACAAAAGACGCTCCCGCAAACCCCGCCTGGTTTAATGGCAACGCCGTCGCAGCCTACCTCGCAGCCCGCAAGATTCCCGGCGTAGCCTTCGCCGCGACAACCTTCGCCGTCGCTGAAGACGCGAACCACTACCCCTATCACGGCCAGACCATCCAGGGCGTACGCCTCACCGTCACCGACCGCGCCGCGCTCGACTCGCCAGAACTGGGCATCGAGATACTCTCCGCGTTGCATCATCTCTACCCCGTGCAGTTCAAGCTGGACAAAGCCGCGCCATTGGTCGCAAACGCCGAGACAATGGCCGCCCTCGCTCGCGGCGACGATCCGCGGGCGATTGCGGCGGGTTGGGCCTCCGCGCTGACCGATTTCAAAGCGCGGCGGGCGAACTACCTGATCTACCATTGACTCTTGCGATGTCAGCAAGGACAAAGACGAAATACGGGGATTCTTCGCTGCGCTCAGAATGACAAGCAAGGCCGCGAAGGTATCATTGGGGCTACCCTGTCACGCCCTATTCACACAGCGTTTTCATATCTGCGTCACAATAGAGGTTGTCGTTTTTTCAGGCGAGGAGTCTTCCATCATGCCGCGCATCAACTTTCATCTGCAACTGGCCGAGCTGAAGGACAAGCTGCTGGCGATGGCGGCCTTGTCGCAGCAGGCCCTGGACTTTTCGGTGGAGGCGTACCTGGAGCGCGACATGGCGCTGTGCGACCATGTGCTGGAGATCGAAGAGGCGATCAACACCGCCGAAACCGTCGTCGACGAGATGGCGTACGAGTTGCTCGCCAAGGAGCAGCCGATGGCCATCGACCTGCGCTTCATCCTTTCGGTCATCAAGATCAATAGCGATCTGGAGCGCATCGGCGACCAGGCGGCGAACATCGCGGAACGTGCGCTGGCGTTGAAGGACCTGCCGGTGATCCAGATTCCTGTCGAGATCCAGGAGATGGCCGAGCAGGCGGGCGTGATGATTCGCACGGCGATCCAGGCGCTGCTGGAGGCGGACGCGCGCATGGCAGACAGCGTGCTCTCGATGGATGACGCGGTGGACGAGCGCAACAAAATTGTGCAGGCCGAGCTGATGGAGGTGATGCAGCAGCAGCCGGAGGTCAGTACGCAGGCGCTGACGGCGATCCTGATCGCGCGCAACCTGGAGCGCGCCGCCGACCATGCGACCAACATCGCCGAAGACGTGATCTTCTGGCTGCGCGGCTCCGACGTCCGCCACAAGTTCTCCCTGGTCGAGGCGGAGTGAAGATCGGCCCCTTCGTCCATTGCGGGCGCGAGGGCAAGTTTGACGCGACGGAGCGGCGCAATTAGGCTAAAAGCTATGAAGAAGTGCGACCGTAATCCGCGCGCCTGCTGCTTGGCTTGTTGTTGCGGATTCGCGCGCCGATGCTTCTGTCCCGCTTCGTAGAGTTTAAGATCACGAAGCCCAAGACAAGCAGATCGAGCGCCCACAAACCTGGTGGGCGATTTTTATTTTAGACAGATATTGAGTTCGACCACCTCGGTGCTATCTTCCAGATTTATTCAGCAATCAACGATAAGGAATTCTCAGGAAACTTATGACCGATCTCGCACCCCAGACGCCGCCGACCGCAACCCCAGCCGCAAAGGAGACCAAGGCCCAGAAGGCCGAACGGTTGAAGCTGGAGAAAAATCCCTGGGAGGCGTGGGATGAGGTACGCCAGTTCGCGCGCGAGGGCCGCGGCGCGGTGCTGCCGGAGTGGGCCGAGTTCTACTTCAAGTGGTGGGGCGTATACACCCAGGGCGACGGCGCGGGCGTCACCGGCGGCAAGGACGGCGTAGGTAAGGCGACCGACTTCTTCATGATGCGCATCGGCCTGCCCAACGGCATGCTCACCTCGCACCAGTTGCGCGTCATAGGCGAGCTGACCCAAAAATACGCGCGCAACCTGGCCGACATCACCACGCGGCAGAACATCCAGCTCCACTGGCTCACCATCGAGGCGCTGCCCGAGATCGTTGACGCGCTCACTAGTATCGGCCTCAGCCCCAAGGGAGCCTGCGGCGATGTGGTGCGCAACGTGACGGGCTGCCCGCTCGCCGGCCTCGACAGCCATGAACTCGTCGACGCAAGCCCGCTTGCCGTCGAGATCGCGCGCAAATTGACCGCCAACCCCGAGTTCTACAACCTGCCGCGNNGGCCTCTCCACCGAGCCGCACATCGCCGTGCGCATCCCCGTCTTCATCCCGCAGAGCAAAGCCGTAGAAGTCGTCGAGGCCGTCCTGCGCATCTTCAAGGAGCAGACAGAACTGCGCGAGAACCGCACGCGTGCGCGGCTCAAGTATCTCTTCATGCGCCACGGATGGACAGCCGAGACCATGCTAGAGGCAATCGAGGCGAAGCTTGGCACCAAGCTCGATCCTTCGCCGGTCGAAGAAGATGTGGTTCCAGACGATGTCTATCGCGACCACATCGGCGTAACGCCGCAGCGGCAGGCGGCCCTGTCTGCCGTTGGCGCCAGCGTCCTGCGCGGCAGGCTCACCGGCGAACAACTCATCCAGCTCGCAGACCTTGCCGAGGAATTCGGAGACGGCCATCTGCGCGCGACGATCATGCAGAACATTCTCATCGCGAACATTCCCAACTCCCGCACCCGCGAAGTAGTTGAGCGGCTCAATCAAATAGGCCTGCGGGTCGAGGTCTCGCCCTTCTGGCGCGGCGCCATCGCATGCACTGGCACGGAGTTCTGCAAGCTGGCCATCGCCGAGACGAAGGCGTTCTCCAAGTGGCTGGTCAGCGAGATGGAAGATCGCCTGCCCACCTTCGACCAGCAGATTCGCCTGCACGTTACCGGCTGCACCAACTCCTGCGGGCAAAGCTGGATCGCCGACATCGGCCTCGAGGGCAAGAAGATCAAGAAGGACGGCGCAATGGTCGATGCCTTCTACTTCTGTGTCGGCGGCGCGGTGGGCAAGTACGCTGCCATCGCGCGCCAAATCGGCTTCCGCGCCGCCGCCGAAGACTGCCCCGAGGCCATCGAACGCCTTCTGCGTGCCTATCTCGCCGCGCGCACTCCCGGCGAAGACCTGCGCGCCTACTTCGCCCGCACCAGCGACGAGACCCTTCGCGCCCAACTCGCGGGCACCGCCGTCGCGCCAGTCGAACGCGATGCTCCCCCGTTGGGTGGGCGACACGTCGTGGACGCATAATAATCCATGAGCCTTTTCCCCATTTTTTTGAAGCTGACGGGCCGACCCTGCATCGTCCTCGGCGCGGGAGATATTGCCGAGTCGAAGATTGATTCGCTGCGCGCGGCTGAGGCCCGCGTTATCGTCATCGCGCCCGCCGCCAGCGCGCGCATCATCGAGCTATCTTCATCCGGAGAAATCATCTGGCACCAGCGCGAGTACGCGCAGGGCGATCTCGCAGGTCACTTTCTCGCCGTCGCCGCAACCAACAATTCAGCCGTCAATCGCGCGGTCTTCGCCGAGGCCGAAGCTGCGGGAATCCTCATCAACGCAGTGGACGACCCGCCCTTCTGCGATTTCTATTTTCCCTCCGTAGTGCGGCGCGGCGAGTTGCAGATCGCCATCTCAACCGCGGGCGCAAGTCCCGCGCTGGCCCAGCGTCTGCGCAAGGAGATCGACGCGCTCCTCCCGCTCGACGCGGGCGAGTGGCTGACCGAGCTGGGCAATCTGCGGCGAGAGATTCTGCAACGCGAGCCTGCCAACGAGGCGCGCCGAGAGCTTCTCCATCAGCTTGCCAGCCGCGACCTCTGCGGCTTTGAGGGATGCCCTACGCGCGCGCTGGCGCGGCGGCACGCCCAAATCAATCCCCTACAGACCAACCCGCCGCCTGCTGCGGAGAATGACGATTCTCATTCCGCAATGAAATCCACAATCGAGCGCAAGCCATGAGGACCTCGGCGCAATCGGGCGTGGTCTATCTGGTCGGTGCCGGCCCCGGCGACACGGAGCTGCTGACGCTGCGCGCCGCGCATCTGATCGAAACCGCGGATGTGATTCTGCCCGACGATCTGGTCTCCGCCGAAGTCCTCGCTTTGGCATCCCCATCCGCGCTTATCGTTCCCGTGGGCAAGCGATGCGGGCAGCCGCGCATCACCCAGGCTGGGATTCATGCGTTGATGCTGGAGCACGCGCGCGCCATGCGCAGCGTGGTGCGGCTGAAGTCGGGCGAACCTCTCATCTTTGGGCGCGCGGGTGAGGAGATCGCCGCGCTCACCGAGGCTGCGATTCCCTTCGAGATTGTCCCCGGAATTACGGCGGCCTTCGCTGTGGCGGCCGCGCTGAAGACCCCGCTCACCGACCGCGGTTCCGCCTCGAAGCTCATCTTCGCCACAGCGCATCACGCAGCGCCGCGTCCCGACGCGCCAGCCAAACTGCAACTCACGCCCAAGTGGGAGGGCGCGTTTCCCAGGGATGCGACGCTGGTGGTCTATATGCCGGGGCGCAGGTTCCGCCAGCTAGCCGACGAGCTGATCGCCTCCGGCATCGATGCCGCAACGCCCTGCATTGCCGTGTCGAATGCAACAACGCCCGACGAGCGCGTGCTGCGCACGACGCTGGCAGCGATCACCGACGACGCCGTCGGCCCCGCGCCGGTACTGCTGCTCATCGGCGATGCCATCCAACCGGCGAAGGAGTAGTCGTTCGTAACGATGTACCCACATCTCAAAATCGAAATGTGGGACCCCGGCTTCAGTGGTGAGCGAAATCGACCCATACTGCAACCAACCAGCACGCTGTTGCCAGCAACCACAAACGTCCGCTTCGCCATCTCCTGCGGAGGATCAATGCTCCCCAAGTTACGTTCAGAACAAAGAAAACAGCAACAACCGGAAGAATGCCAACAAACCAGATGAACGGCTCTCCTGTCGTCGAATGTAATCCTAATTCCCTCTCCGCTGGTATAGCCCAACTGGGCGAAGCTCGGTATAAATAAACAACGGCACCAATCGCGTTGAGCACGAGCAGAGCCAGACCTCCTGGCTGCGTCGACAAGCGTTTGTAGGTCAGGGGTTCACGGGGCATGGGATGCTCATTCCAGAAGTCGCTAATTCGTAGCCGACGTTCGAGATTCATAGTAACCCAACCTTTTGCGGAAAGATCGAACCTCCGAAACTTAAAGTGGAACATCCGCCATCTTACGCAGCTGGCGCTCGCTACTTGACCTCGATCACCGGCGTCACCGAGAGGCCGGGGCGCAGAACGTAGTCCCCATCTTCCTCCTGCAGGTTGGTGAAGTCGATGCGCACCGGGATGCGCTGCACCACCTTGACGTAGTTGCCCGTCGCATTCTCCGGCGGGAACAGCGAGAGCATCGATCCAGTCGCGCCGCCGACCTGCGTCACCGAGCCGGAGAACCTGCGTCCGCCGTAGGCATCCACCTTGATGGTCACCTTCTGCCCGGCGCGCATGTGGGTCAGTTGCGTCTCCTTGAAGTTGGCCGTCACCCACAGGTCGGTCAGCGGGATGATGGTCATCAGGTCCTGTCCGGCGGCGAGGTTGGCACCCACCTCGACGTTCTTCTTGTTCACGATTCCCGCCACCGGAGCGGTGATGCGTGTGTAGCCAAGGTTCAGCTTCGCCTGATCGACCTTGGCCTGTGCCTGCTGGATGGCGGCCTGGGCGGCCTCGGCGCGGGATTGCTGCACACGCACCTGGGCGGGACCGTTCTTGACCGATTGAGCAGACTGGAACTGCGACTGGGCGAGGCGCTGGCGCGCGCTGGAGACGGCGTTCTGCTGAGCGAGGACATTGGCCTCGGCCTCGGCGACCGCGGCCTTACTGGCTGCTGCGGCGGCAACGGCTGCGTCGTACTGCTGCTTGGAGATGACGTCCTTCTCGACCAGCGGCTTGTAGCGATCGACGTCCGCCTGCGCCTTCTGCGCGTTGGCCTTCGCCTCATCGACGCGTGCGTTGGCGGCCTCCACCTGCTTCTCCGCCTGCGCAATCAGGTCGGTCGAGCCCTTCACGTCACTGGCGGTGGTGCTGACCACGGTGCCGACGTTGACCTGCGTGATGGGCACATTGACCGTGGCCTGCGCAAATTCGGCCTGCGCGCTGGCCAGGTTGGCCTGTGCCTGGTCGAGGGCGACCTGATAGTCGGTGGGGTCGATCTCGGCCAGCAACTGGCCGGCCTGCACGGTCTGGTTGTCGTCCACATAGACCTTGACCACCTGGCCGGAGACGCGCGAGCTGATCTGGTAAAGGTTGCCGTCCACCTGCGCGTCGTCTGTGTCTTCGGTGAAGGTGGAGCGCCAGTAGAAGAAGGTCGCGCCCACCACAAGCAGCAGCACGATGCCGATGATGACGAATTTGCGGCTGCCGTTCGTCTCGGCGGAGTCGTCGATCTCGTCCCCCGCGCCGGCTTTGGCCGGAAAGTTGCCTGTGGTTTCGGCGGTCTGGCCGGCGGATTGGTTGGCGGATTGTGTGCCGCTTCGGTTCTGTTCGTCTGCCACGGTTACTTCCCTCCGAGATAATCTTTCAGGTTGGACTGCGCGACGCCGAGGGCGCGTGCCAGCGATAGCTTGGCGGCGTTGTGCTGGTAGAGTGCGGCGATGTACTGGTCGTTGGCCTGCTCCACCGAGGACTGCGCCTGGCTGACGGGCAGGTTGTCGCTGACGCCTGAGTGGAAGCGCTGCTGCGCCTCGCTGAGCGCCTCGTTGGCCAGATCGACGTTGGACTTTGCCGCCTCAACCAGTTTGGCCGCGGACTGGATGTCGAGGATGGAGTCGCGTATCTCGGCATTGACCTGCTGCACCTGGTCGGCGAGCTTGTCGCTGGCCTGCGCAACCTGCGCGCCCGCGACATCCTGCTCGCCACGCGTCTTCGCAATCTGCAGGATTGGCGCGGAGATGCTGCCGGTGGCAGTGTAGGTGCCATGGGAGTGGTTGGCGGTCTGACCCATGTCTCCGAAGTCGCCGGAGAACTGCACGGTGGGGAGCTGGTCGGCGCGGGCCGCGGTCTGCCCGGCGCGCGCAGCGGCCACCTGTTCGCTGGCGGCGGCGAGGTCCTTGCGGTTCTTCAGCGCCTGCGCAAACGCAGCCGCGGGATCCAGGTTGTCCAGCCCGGCGTAGGGTTCGCTGTCGGTAAGGCGGTAGGCCTGGTCCAGCGGCAACCCGATGGCGCGCGCCAGCGCCAGCTTGTCCTTGGCCAACTGGTTGGTTGTGGAAATGAGGCTCTGCTGCTCGTTCTGGTAGTCCACCTGGGCGCGCAGAACGTCGAGCCGCGGACTGATACCTGCTTCGTGCGAGGCCGTGGCCTGGTCCAGGGAGAGTTTGCCGGTGGCCAGCTCCGCGTTGACGGCGGTAATGCGTGCCGCGTCGGCAAGACACAGCAGGTAGGCGTTGCCCACCGTCAGCACCACCATCTCTCGCGCGTCGTCGGCGGAAAGCTTTGCCGCCGCGAAGTTGTGCTTCGCTGCGATGTAGCTCTCCAGCGCCGGGACGTTGATGAGGCTCTGCGTCAGGTAGGCGCGGAAGTCCACCACCTGGAACGGCCCGACGATGGGGTTTAGCCCGGGGATCTTGAGGCCGAAGGCAGCCAGGTCGATCTGCTCCACCTCGATGGATGCGTCGCCGGTCACTGTGGGCAGCAGCGCCTGGAGCTGCTCCATCTGCTGGCCGTGCGCGCTCTGCTGCGCTGTGGCTTGTAGGATGAGGCCGAGGTTCTGCCGCAGGCCGCGCGCAATCGCGTCATCCAGCGATAGATCGAGCACTGCGTCCGTTGCCTTGCCTTCGACCAGCGACCCCGTGAAGGATCCCTGCGTGGGAGCGGCGAGATTCTGCCCGCCCGGCGCGGAGAGCTGATGCAACGCGCCCTCGGTGGCCTGCGCTTCAGCGGAAGATGTGGCCCCGGTGCTGCCCGCTTGCGCGTACCCTGTGGCGGCGGCAAGCAGCAGGAAAGTGATGCCGCCGACCGCATGGGCCCTCCAGCCAGACGACACTGCATTCCGTTGAATCATTGCTTCTATGTTACCTGTTCTCCGGGTGGAACTGATAATTTGTCCATCCATCGTCCTGCGCAATCTACCTTTCTTTGCAAGGAAAATTTACGATGCGGCGCGCATGCATTTGCTTCCGCCAAGCAGATACACTTTGGATGCAATCGAAATCGATGGAGAGTATGCGCGATGTTTCTGGGAATTGACGTAGGCACGGGAGGAACGCGGTCCGTGCTGGTGGATCGCGAGGGACGCGTGGTGGCAACGTCTGCCAGTGAACACGCGCCAATTCACTCCGAGCAGATTGGCTGGGCGGAGCAGCAGCCCGAGGACTGGTGGCGCGCGGCGCGCCTGGCCATTGCGGGCGTACTGGCTGCCGCCGAACTGGATGGCGCGCAGATCGACTCCATCGGCCTCACCGGACAGATGCACGGCTGCGTAATGCTCGACGCCGCGGGCGAAGTCCTCCGTCCCGCGCTCATCTGGTGCGATCAGCGCACCCAGCCGGAGTGCGACTGGCTCGACGCAAAGCTCGGCCGCGAGCGTCTGATCGAACTCACCTGCAACCCAGCTCTGCCCAACTTCACACTCACCAAGCTGCTCTGGGTACGCACCCATCAGCCCGAAATCTTCGCCCGCATCGCGCACGTCCTCTGCCCCAAGGACTACGTCCGCTTCCGCCTCACCGGAGAGTACGCCATCGACATGCAGGAGGCCAGCGGAACGCTTCTGCTGGACGTGGCGCATCGCCGCTGGTCCGCCGAGGTCGCCGACGCCGCGGGCATTCCCATCGGCTGGCTGCCGCGTCTCTTTGAAGGCCCCGAAATCTGCGCGCGCATCGGCGACGCGGGAGCCGCCGCCACCGGCTTCGCCGCCGGAACTCCCGTCGCCGCGGGTGCGGGAGACCAGGGAGCGGGCGCAGTGGGTATGGGAATCGTCGCGCCCGGTTCAGTCTCCGCGACAATCGGCACCAGCGGAGTGGTCTTCGCCGCCACCGACCGGCCCACCATGGACCGCCTTGGCCGCCTGCATACCTTCTGCCACGCCGTGCCCGGAATGTGGCATGTCATGGGCGTAACCAACGGCGCGGGCCTCTCGCTGCGCTGGCTGCGAGACACATTCGCCGCCGGTGCCTCCTACGACGAACTTACCGCCGAGGCCGCGCGCGTCCCCGCCGCCAGCGATGGAATGCTCTGGGCACCGTATCTCTTCGGCGAGCGAACGCCGCATCTCGACCCCGAAGCCCGCGCTGCATTCGTCGGCATCACTGCCTCGCACACGCGCGCCCACTTCGTCCGCGCCGTCCTGGAGGGCGTCGCCTTCAGCCTGCGCGACACGTTTTCCTTGTTCGCCGAGCTGAAGATTCCCGTCGCACAGATCCGGCTCGGCGGAGGCGGAGCGCGCGGCCCGCTCTGGCGGCAGATTCAGGCCGATGTCTACGGCCAGCCGGTGGAGATGCTCGCCGCCGAGGAGGGCGGCGCATTCGGCGCGGCGCTGCTGGCTGCGGTCGGCGTCAATGCGTGGCCCAGCGTCGAGGCGGCCTGCGCTGCAACCGTCCATGTCGCAGAGGTCATCGAGCCGAAGAACGCAGCCGCAATGGACGCGGCCTACGCGCGCTTCCGCCGGGTTTATCCTGCATTGAGAGAGATTGGGAGGGCGTAATGGCAGAGCGTGAGATTGGCGTTGGAGTCATCGGATTCGGGCTGGGCGGGCGAGTCTTTCACGCCCCGTTCGTAAATGCAGTCTCCGGCCTGCGCCTCGCCGCCATCATGCAGCGCAAAGGAGACGAGGCCGCCAAAGCATATCCCGCAACCAAAATTGCGCGCTCGCTGCCCGAGGTTCTGGCCGACAATTCCATCGAGATGGTCGTCGTCTCCACGCCCAACCAGACGCACTTCGCCTTCGCCAAACAGGCCCTCGAAGCGGGCAAACACGTCGTCATCGACAAGCCCTTCGCCGCCACTAGCGAGGAAGCCCTCACGCTTGGCAAGCTCGCAAAGAGCAAATCCCTGCTCGTCATTCCCTTCCACAACCGCCGCTGGGACGGCGACTTCCTCACCGTCAAAAAATTGCTCGCGGAGCAAGCCGTCGGCCGCCTCGTCACCTTCGAGTCGCACTTCGACCGCTTCCGCCCCGTCCCGCGCGAGAACACATGGAAGGAGGCCGAAAATCCCGCCAACGGAATGCTCTTCGACCTCGGCCCGCACCTCGTCGATCAGGTTCTCGCGCTCTTTGGCCCTCCCTCCGCCATCACCGCCAGCGTCCGCTCGGACCGCGACCAGACGGCCATCGAAGACGCCTTCGACATCACCCTGAGCTATCCAGAAAAGATCAACGGCGTGCCAGCCGCGAACGGAAAAGGCCTCCTCGCCCACTGCCGCACCAGCTACCTGGCCTGCGACAACGCCCCGCGCTTCCTGCTTCACGGGACGAATGGCAGCTTCCGCAAGCACGGCCTCGACCCGCAGGAACCCGCGCTGGTCGGCGGCGCAAAGGTTCCCGTGCAAGGCTCGCAGCAGGACTGGCTAGAGGAAGACGAATCCGCGTGGGGTACGCTCACCGTCGCTCCCAATCCTGCCGATCCAGCGACGCTGGTAACGCGTCAGGTCAAAACCGAGCGGTGCGACTATCGCGGCTTTTACGCCAACGTCCGCGACGCCATCCTCGGCACCGCCCCGCTCGCCGTCACGCCCGAAGACGGCTTCCGCGTCATCCGCCTGCTGGAGCTTGCCCGCGAAAGCTCCGCTGAAGGCCGCACCCTGAAGGTGAAGTTTTAGCGCGTAGACGGACGGTTCTCTACTTCATCCTGCGTCGCGCAAACCTTAGCACGTTCTCAATCAAGATCACCGCCAGCCCCGCAAACAGCGCAGCCCCGGCCCATTGCGCACCTACAGCCGTTCGCGGCACCCCTGCCATGGCGAGGCCGAGCCAGACGAGAATCGCGACCGCAAAGCTGCCGTCGTCGACAAACAGCCCGAATATCCTGCGTGCAATGGATTGGATCCAGCGCATCAGTCCTCCACCAATACCGCGTTGGCATTGGCCCGGCACAACGGCACAAGGGCCAGCGCGACTCCGAGATACGCTGCGATCAGCCACACGATGGCAAGATCGCCATCCGGCCACGCAACCCCCGCGCCCTCGCCCGCCCAGAACGTCCCGAACGCGCACATCACCACTCCTGCCAGGAACTTCAGCGTGTTCTCCGGCACGCGCGCCAGCGGCCGGTGTAGCGCGAAACCCAACCCGGCCACAACCAGCAGCGCCGCCACCGCGCCCAGGCTGGCGGGCAGTAGCAGCCCCGCTCCGCCCGCTCCGAACGCAATCACGATGAAGACCACCTCGGTGCCTTCGATCATGGTGACGTTGAACGCCGCGCCAAACGCAATCTTGTCCCAACTGTGCGCGTTCCTGGGAAGCTGGGCAACGCTGGCCTCCACCTCGCGTATCGCCGCTGCACGCTTGGCAAAAGCTGCGACTTCGTCGTGCAGCGGGATCAGGCCCGCCGAGCGCAGGATGGCCTTGCGCAGCCAGCGCATGCCAAACAGCAGGATCATCGCCCCCACGACAAGTTGAACCATGTGAAATGGAATGCGCGTCAGCCCGTGCAGCGGAATCCGCGTGAGCATCGGCCCCAGTACCGCTACAATTCCCGCCAGTACGCCCAGCGCAGCCGCCGCTCCGCCCAGCGTGCTGCGCCACCCCCGCACGCTGCCCACCGCCAGCACCACCGTCAGCGCCTCCACGCACTCCACCAGAGACGCCAGAAACGACGCCACCAGCGTCGTTCCCATCCGTGTCGCTTCAAGATGTCCCAAGCCAACGACCATTTCGCTCCCGGTGCCCGCCAGCTCAAATCCGCGCAGATTTCAAATTACGACACACAACGCATAGGATGCTTGTGACGGCGCTGATGGCGGATCGTAAGAACCATGCACATGCCATCGCGCGCTGCGGGAAGCATCCATGCCTATGCCGTCCAGGACGAACGCAACACCTCCGGCTGCACCCAGCCGCAGGGACTTCTGCGCGGCCTCCTGTTGCACGGCCTCCGCGTTGCTTCTCTCACGCAGCGGCCTGCTGCGCGCGGCGGTCCTTGCAGCGCAGACGCAAGCTGCACCGCCCGCAACCCCCAGCCGTCCCGACGTTGCCGCCATCGATCGCGACCGCATCCTTGCCGCGGCCCAGCGCTATCTTACCCAGCCCCCCGCGCCCATCACATCCCTGCCATGCGCGCGCAGCCCTGGCTCGCCTCACGACTACTACTCCGAAGCGGATAGCTCCCCGTCGCCGCCCTACACCGCGCACCGCGACGCGCTCTTCGCCCTCGGACTTGCAGTTCCCGCGCTCACCGCCGCGCACCTGCTCACCGGCGACGAGCGTTACGCCGGGCACGCCGCCGAGTGGCTGCGCGAGTGGTTCGCCGATCCCGCAACCCGCATGACGCCGCGCCTGGACTACGGCCAGGTTGTCACTGGCCAACCCGAGGCTGGCCAACCCGTCGAAGGCCGCTGTGAAGGCATTCTGGAGACGCTGCCGCTGGTGGAAGTCGCGCAGTCCATCCCATTTCTCGCCTCCGCCCTCAGCCCGTCCGACCAGCTCGCGCTGCAAGCGTGGTTCGCGTCCTACCTGCACTGGCTTACCGAGACCCAGGACAGCGGCCCGCGCCTCGCTGCGCTGGCGCGCGACCGCAAGGACCACCACGCCACCTCATGGCTCCTGCAGGCCAGCGCGTACGCTTTGCTGACCGCACCCATTGGCGACGCTCCCAGGTCTGAATCCAGTGCGCTCGACGAACTGCGCCACCGCTTCCGCACCACCGCCCTGCGCGCGCAGATCGCCGCCGACGGCAGCTTCCCCCACGAGCTGTCCTCGTCCGCGCCCTACCGCGACTCGCTCTTCAACTTGGACATGATGGCCGCCGCCTGCCAGCTTCTCTCCACCCGCTTCGAGAGCCTCTGGGACTATCAGCTAGACGACGGCCCGGGAATGCGCTCGGCCATCGCGTACCACTTTCCCTTCATCGCGGACCGCGCCCGGTGGCCATTCCGTGCCGACGCCACTCACTTCGACCAGCTTCCCGCGCGCCGCGCCAGCCTGCTGTTCTCCGCGCGCGCCTATCGGCGCCCCGAGTACGCCGCGCTGTGGAAGACGCTGCCGCCGGACCCGGCCGCGCCTGACATCCTGCGTACGTTGCCGCTCCATCAGCCCCTGCTGTGGATACGCCAGCCTGCGCACGCGGCCTGAAGACAAGCAGCAGTAGACGGGCCGCTAACAGACGAGCAGCCTGAGCACACGCCGGCTGAAATCTGTCTGGCTGAAGGCGGTCTGAGACCTCTTTATAGAAGGGGATTGCGGTTTTGGTCCGTGGCGACGGTGTCGGCTAGCGGCCTGATCCGCCGGGTGCGGTAGCCGCGGCTGCGATAAAGGAACAGCGATCCGCACGCGCCGCACTTCCATGGGTAGATTCCGAAGTGGCCCAACACGTTCCGCTGCAGGAAGCCGTCCCGGTGGACGCGCATGGGGGCGCGGTCGTTACATGTGGGGCATTTCACTTCTTTCGATCGTGCCATGGCTTCCTGTTACCGCTGGGAGAAATTTCGCGCAACGCCTGAACAGCATCACCGAACCGGCATCGCACGATAGTGGTGCAATGTGGCTTTCCTCAGGAAAGCCACGCAAACTTTCTTCGTCCCTGGAACCTCCTGCGGTGAAATTGCTCCAACGAAGCATTCTGGAACCAACCCAGTATGGAACTCTATCGGCAGGGGGAAGCAGTTGATGCCATGGCCCGAAATCTGTCTATCGACGAATCTACAAGCTCGAATCAAGAATTGCTGTATTCATGGTCACACCACAAGCCATAGATGCGCGGCAGAACCATTACGATGCAGCAAGCATAACCTCAACCGGCGGTCTGTGCCTGTGATTCGTGGAACTTTTGCACAATGGCTAGGTACTTCCGTGCATTTTCGGTAATCGTCTCGGGATGACCCTCCCGGATGGCTTTCGGGTTCACCAGGTCCGCACCGACGCCGAGCGCGAACGCCCCGGCCTCCAGAAACTCCGCCGCGGTGGCCAGCGAGACGCCGCCCGTGGGCACCAACTCCACCTGGGGCAGCGGTGCCTTGATCGACTTCAGGTACTTTGCGCCGCCCATCGCGCTGGCCGGGAACACCTTCACCACGTCCGCGCCTGCCTCCCATGCGGTCAGAATCTCGGTCGGCGTCAGCGCGCCGGGAAGCACCGGCACGCCATAGCGATGGCACATCACGATGGTCTTCAGGTTCAGCGCCGGGCTCACCACAAACGCCGCGCCCTCCAAAATACATATGCGCGCCGTCTCGGCGTCCAGCACGGTGCCCGCGCCGAGCAGCAGGTCGGGCCGTTCCTTGGCCAGGCGAGCCATCACGCGAATTGCGCCGGGGACAGTCATGGTGACTTCCATGACGTTGACGCCGCCGGCCGCGATCGCAGTTGCCAGCGCCAGCGCCTGCTCTTCGCTCTCGGCGCGCAACACCGGCACCAGGCCGGTCTCGCGCAGTGCATTCAGTACTTCCGCTTTCTGCATTTCTTTCTCCTGTTCCCTGTTGCCAATTTACCGCTGAACGCGCGCGCCTCCGCCCTTCATAATGCGCTGCACCTCGTCGAATGTCGCCATGGTCGTGTCACCCGGCGTAGTCATGGCCAGCGCTCCGTGCGCGCAGCCGCAGTTCACGGCCCACTCCGCGCCTTTTTCGTTGAGAAATCCATAGATCAGCCCCGATGCGAACGAATCGCCGCCGCCCACGCGGTCGAAGATCTCTAGGTCGGGCATCGGCCGCGCCTCGTGAAACACGCCCTCGTAGTAGCACACAGCGCCCCAGTCGTTGATACTCGCCGTCTTGGCGTTGCGCAGCGTGGTGGCCACCGCGCGGAAGTTGGGAAACGCCGCCGCCGCCTTCTCGATCATCCGCCGGAAGCTGCCCGAATCCAGCGCGCCCAGGCTCTCGCCCACGCCCTCGATCTCGAATCCCAGCGCGGCGGTAAAGTCCTCTTCGTTGCCCAGCATCACATCCACGTACTGCGCCAGCTCGCGGTTCACCTCGGTCGCCCGCGCCTTGCCGCCGATCGACTTCCACAGCGAGTCGCGATAGTTCAGGTCGTAGCTGACGATGACGCCGTGCCTGTGCGCCGCGATCATGGCTTCCTTCGCAACCTCCGCGGTCGATTCGCTCAGCGCGCAGAAGATTCCGCCGGTGTGCAGCCAACGTGCGCCTTCGCGACCAAAGATCTCGTCCCAGTCGATCTCGCCCGGCTGCAACTGGCTCACCGCCGTATTGCCGCGGTCCGAGCAGCCCAGCGCAGCGCGCACCCCGAATCCGCGCTCGGTAAAGTTCAGCCCATTGCGCGTCGTCCGCCCCACGCCGTCGAACTTCGCCCACTTCACATGCGACTGGTCCACGCCGCCCTGCAGCATCAGGTCTTCGATCAGCCGTCCCACGGCATTGTCGGCCAGCGCGGTCACCACCGCCGTCTTCATCCCGAAGCAGCGCCGCAGGCCGCGTGCCACGTTGTACTCGCCGCCGCCCTCCCACACCTGGAACTGGCGCGTCGTGGCCACTCGCACATCGCCCGGATCGAGCCGCAGCATCACCTCGCCCAGGCTCACCAGGTCCCACTTGCACTCNNTGCACTCTTCCTTGCTGCGAATTGCCAGACTATTTTTTCCGTCCGCCATTTATTCCAGGCTCCTCGCGCCAGCCAGTTACTGACTACCGGCAACCTACAACCTACAACCTACAACCTACAACCTACAACCTACTTCAAGTCCTTAATGGCAACCGGGTCCATGTCGTCGTATGCCTGGTTCTCTCCGCCCATGCCCCAGCAGAAGGTGTAGTTCTTGGTGCCAACGCCGGAGTGGATCGACCAGAGGGGAGAGACCACCACCTGCTTGTCCGCCATGATGAGATGGCTGGTCGCATCGGGCGGCCCCATCAGGTGTACCACGCGCTGGCCGGGCTCGACATCGAAGTACATGTAGATCTCCGACCGCCGATTGTGCGTGTGCGCGGGCATGGTGTTCCAGTTGCTTCCCGGCGCAAGCAGCGTGAATCCCATCACCAGTTGGCAGCTCCGGATGCCTTCCATATAGATCGGCTTATAGATGGTCCGCTTGTTGCATGTCTCCGCCGATCCAAGCTCCAGCCCCTTCAGGTCGCCGAACTTCACCATCCTGGTCGGATATTCCGTGTGCGCCAGATAACTCAGCAAGTAGAATGCTGCCGGTGCCGACGCCGACTTACTCGTGAATGTTACCGACTTACTCCCGCGACTTACATATAGTGTGTCCAGCTTGTCTAAGTCGAAGCTGACTCCATCCACCGTGACCGAGCCCGGCCCCCCGGTGTTCAACACGCCCAGTTCGCGCCGCTCCAGAAAGTATTCCGCGCGCAACTCCGGCTGCGTCTCCAGCTTCAGCGCGCCGTCCGTCGGCGCCGCGAAGCCGATCACCGCGCGGTCCAGGTCCGCATACGCCAGATTGATGTGTCCGGGGGTAAATAGGTCTTCCAGCAGAAACGTCTCGCGAAGTTCTTCGCTCGTCATCCGCGCATAGCGCACGGGATCGGCCATCTGAAGCAGTTTCATGGGTCTCCTTCGATCTCCACGGCCAGTCATCCTGCGTGGAGACACCATCCCTATTGTAGCGGAGAGGTTCGGCGAAGGGCGTGACCCAACTCACAGCCCGCGGCAGTGCGGTTTGCTCGACCGGCACAACCCGCGTAAAGTAGTCCTTATTATGTCCAACATCCTCGATTCCTTCCGCCTCGACAACAAGATCGCCCTCGTCACCGGCTCGGCCGGCGGAATGGGCGCGGCCATTGCCATCGCCTTCGCCCAGGCTGGCGCCACCGTCGCCACGCACGACATTCGTCCCCCCGCAGACACCGTTGCCGCCATCGAAGCCGCTGGCGGTAAAGCCGCCGCCTTCAGCGCCGACCTCTCCGACACCGCCGCCCCCGAGGCGCTCTTCAAACAGGTGCTTGCCAAGTTCGGCCGCGTCGACATCCTGGTCAATAACGCCGGAATCATCCTGCGCGAAGATGCCGTCAACGTGCCACTGGCAGACTGGCTGAAGGTCATTCAGATCAATGAGACCGCTGTCTTCCAGCTCTCGCAGCTTGCCGGCCGCGACATGATGGCGCGCAAGGCTCCGGGAAAGATCATCAGCACCGCATCCTTGCTCAGCTTCCAGGGCGGAATCCGCGTGCCATCCTATGCCGCGGCCAAGGGTGCCGTCGCGCAGATCACCAAGGCGCTGGCCAACGAGTGGGCCGTCAAGAACATTCAGGTCAACGCCATCGCGCCCGGCTACATCGCCACTAACAACACCGCACAGTTGCGCGCCGATCCAGAGCGCAGCAAGGCGATCCTCGACCGCATCCCCGCCGGTCGCTGGGGCGAGGCCACCGACGTTGCCGGCACGGCCGTCTTCCTCGCCTCTTCCGCAGCCGACTACATCACCGGCCACGTCCTGGTCGTCGACGGCGGATGGATGGCGCGCTAAGTCCTCCCTTCAATCGCGAACGATTAAGCCAAACCAAAAGATCCCACCCGGCAAGGGTGGGATCTTTCTTTGCATCTCACAGGCGGGTGCCCCATCCATTCCGTGTTCTTTGCGGAATGGGCGGGAACGAGCAGGATCACTGCCCCGCGGCAGCACCCGATGGATTTGCCTTCTCCGCCGGTGGAATCGTGATGTCCAGTTCCGTCACCTTGCCCAGATCGGAGAGTTGCGGTTTAATCTCCGTCTTGTTCCCCACCACCACAATCGCCAGCTTCGACACGTCGATGTACTTGTTCGCCACACGCGTCACATCCGCCGCCGTCACGCGCGCAATTCCGTCTTTATACTTCTCCAGAAAGTCCGGCGGATAGCCATAGAACGCCAGCACAACCTGTTCGTTCAGCGTCTTCTCCGGCGTATCGTAGTGGAAGATGAACGAGTTCATCACGTCATCCTTGGCCTTCTTCAGCTCCTCCGGCGTAGGCGGTTTGGTCTTCAGCCTTCCAATCTCCTCCAGAATCGCCTGCGTCGCGGCCACCGTGCTCACGCTCTTGGTTCCGGCCTCGCTGCGGAAGACGCCCGGATGGTCGTACGCCGCGCCAAAGTTTCCGCTCACGTCGTAAGCCAGACCCAACTTGGTGCGAACGTACTGCACCACGCGCGATCCGAAGCCGCCCGAGAACACCTCATTCATCACGCTCAGCGCGTAGTAGTCGGGATTGCTGCGCACAGTCCCGATGCCCACGATCTGCACCGACGACTGGTTCACGTCTTCCTTGTCGGCGAAGTAGACGCCCGGCTTCGGCCCCGCGAAATCCGCCTTCAACGGCTCGATCGCCGCGCCGCCCACCAGAGGCTCGAACGCCTTGCGCAGCTTCGCTTCCATCGCCGCCGAGTCGAAGTCCCCCTCCACCGAGACGATCATGCCGTTGGGAACCACGCTGCGGTCGTGCCACGCCTTCAGGTCGTCCACGGTCACCGCATCCACGGTCGCGTACTCGGCCTGCCGCGCATACGGACTCTCCGCGCCATAAACCAGCTTGGTCGACTCGCGTTCGGCAATTCCGCCCGGGTCGTCGTTGCGCCGAGAGATTCCTGTCGCCATCGCGCGCTGCGCCATCGCCAGCTTCTCCGCCTTGAACGCCGGATGCAGCAGCAGGTCCATCGTCTCCCCGAAGACGACGTCGAAGTCCTGCTTGAAGCTTCCCCACTCCACCGACGTGTTGGCCAGCCCGCCGCCGGTCTCGATGGCCGCCGCCTTCACCGCAAGCTCCGCGTCCAGCGCGTCGCCGCTTTTCGCCGCCGTCCCGCTGGTGCGCCACGCCTCGCCGTACATCCCCACCAGGCCGATCTTCGCCGCCGGCTCCTCGCGGCTTCCTCCGCGGATCAGGATCGATCCATCGATGAACGGAAGCTCGTGGTCCTCCTGCAGGAAGATCACCAACCCATTCGCCAGCTCGATCCGCTTCGGCTGCTGCGGCTTGAAGTCATGCAGCGCCGGGATCGCAATCTTCGTCCACGGCTGCGCCTGCGCCGGTGCCTTCGCCGCGCTCTTCGCGGTCGCAGCCGTGGAAGGCTGCGCCGAAGCTGCGCTCTGTGCCGCGGAGAATTGTCCCGGCGAGAGCAGAACACATACTGCAATCGCAAGCGCGAAGAAACTCCTGAGCATTTTCCTCTGCATTCCCATTCTTCCCCACGTCATAAACTTTCCATTGTCATTCTGAGCGGAGCGAAGAATCCCCGCATTCTGCCCGCACCGCGAAGCACTCAACCAGCGGCAACCATTCTCAGAGGCGCCCTTCATTTCGCACCTCCCGCGTCTTGCGTCTGCGCCTGCGCCGGTGGCGTGAACTCAATCCGCGCGCTCGTCCGGTTGTTCTCCACAAAAATCTTGTTCGCCACCCGCCGCACGTCCGCCTTCGTCACCTTGTCGATCTCGTCCAGCTTGCGGAAGAGTTCGCGCCAGTCGCCATACTGCGTCTGGTACTCGGCGAGTTGTTGCGCCAGACCCTCGTTGTCGGCCAACCCACGCAGCAGCCCGGCGCGCGCCCGTGTCTTGAACATCTGAAGTTCTTCATCGCTGACGTCGCTCGTCTTCAGCCGCTCGATCTCCTTGTGGATCGCGTCCCTCATCTCGTCCGGCGTATGTCCCGGCACCGGCACGCCATAGAACGCGAAGAGACCGGGGAACTTCTCTCCAGGAAATCCGCTGAACCCCTCGGCGTCCGCCGCGATCTTCTGGTCGCGCACCAGCGCCTTGTACAGCCGCGCCGTGCGCCCATTGGAAAAAATGTCCGCGATCGCGTCGTACACCGAATCGTCCGGGTCGCGATAGTCGGGCCGGTGGTAGCCCTCAAGATAAAACGGCTGCGCCGCCTCGCGGATCGTCACCGACTTCTCGGCAAACTGCACCGGCTCGACCGTCGTCATCTCCTCCGGCTTCGGCCCCGCCGGGATCGCTCCAAAGTACTTCGTCAGCACCGGCATCGCCTCCGCCGCCTTCACGTCCCCCACCACCGCCACCACAATATTTGCCGGCACATAGTACTTCGCATGGAACGCCGCCGCCTCGGTCGCGTTCACCTGGCTGATCTCGCTCTCCCAGCCCAGCGTGGGCACGCGGTAGGGATGGGCCGTGTACGCAGTGGCCAGAAACTGCTCCACCATTGCTCCGATCGGTCTGGAGTCAACGCTCATTCGCCGCTCCTCCTGCACTACGTCGCGCTCCTTGTAGAACTCGCGCAGAACCGGGTGCGCGATCCGCCCGCTCTCCATGTACGCCCAAAGCTCCAGCCGATTCGACGGCATGCTCCAAAAATACTGCGTCGAGTCCTCCTCGGTCGATGCGTTCAATCCCACCGCGCCGTTTTCTTCGGCAATCTCGGAGAACTGGTTGGGCGCCACAAACTTCTGCGCCGCCGCCTGCGCGTCCTCGAAAACCTTCTTCAGCGCCGCCAGCTTGGCCGCGTCCTGGCCCACGCGCTTGCGAACCTCCGCGTCGTACGCCGCGTATGCAATCTCCACCTTGGCCAGCGCCACCTTCTCCGCCGGATAGTTCGTTGTGCCGATCTCGGTCGTCCCCTTGAACGCGATGTGCTCGAACATATGCGCCAGCCCGCTCGCGCCCTCGGGATCGTTCGCCGACCCCGCATCCACCAGCGTGTAGAAACTGAAGACCGGGGCCTCCGGCCGCTCGCACACGATCAGCGTCAACCCATTGGGCAGCACCTTCACCGTCGTCCGCTTCTCGAACCCGGCGAGGTACTTCGCATAGCCGCCGCCGTCCTGCGTTATGACGGCGCTCTCCTGCGCCCGCGCCGCCGCCCCCCACCCCATCGCCAACGCCAGCACTACGCCAACCACTCGACTCATCCGCACCACAGAACCCTCCCGCAACAAACTCAATCCAGAGTATCAACCATACCCGATAGACACGCGAATAGACACGCGAATTGCTCGGCTCCACATCACACTCCGTCATCCCGACCGCAGCGACATATACAAGCCGTCATCCCGACCGGAGCGCAGCGCAGTGGAGGGACCCCCGCATTTCGCTTTTGCTTGTTCTCGCTCGCGAAATACACCCTCTCTCATACCGCCCTACCGGCAGCAGTCCTTGCGCCACCACCCCAACGCCCGCTTCACCCAACGCCAAACCCGCCGCAGCCAGCCTTCCACCGCCTCCGCCTCGGCCTGGATCGTGCCCACCACCGCCGCGAGCATCTGTTGCCGCGTCCATGCGTTGCGCGCCGCGTTGATCCCGCCCCGCCCAGATTCCGCCGCCGCCTCCGCCCAGGCCCCCGTCTCCACCGCGCGAATCATCTTCGGATAGCCCTTCAGCAGCCCCTCCGGCCCCAGGTTGTACGCCATATCCAGCAGCGCCATCTTCACCCCGCCGGGCAGCGCGTCGTATCCCGCGAGATGGGTCCGCAGCGTCGCCTCGAATCCCGCCAGCACCGCGCTCAGCTTCTCGTCGATCACCGTCTCCGGCAGCTCCAGCGACCCCGCCACCCGGTAGAACGACGGCAGCTTGCCCATCGCCATCGCATCCACGCGCGCAAACTCCGCCGCAATCTGCTCTGCCGTCGCCGCCGCGCCTTCCGCCGTCTGGAAGGGAATCGCGCACGCCGCCGCCGCACTCGGCAGCATCAGCCCAACCCCCACCGTCACCTTCCCCACGCTGTCGCGGTACATCCACGGAACGCATCCCTCAAAGCTCTTCAACTGCGCCAGCGATTGGTCGAAGGTTCCATACATAATGGCGAAAGATTAGCACGCCGCCGCCCGCTTCGCCTCGTCTGCGACTAAACTAGGTGACTCAGGCTTCTCGGAGGGACAAGGTGTCGCAATCGCTGCCGCAATCCGGCCAATCCGCAGAACAGAACTGGAATGACGCCAGCGAAGAGGAAATCCTCCGTGCATACCGGGAGATGGCAGCCGACGAGGAAGCAGAGAAAGACGCCATGGCATGGATTGAAGCTCACGTCGGCGAGTGCCTGTGAAGCAAGCAACAGATAAAGTCATCCGATCAATGGTTCCTCTATGAGCGGGTTCCTCCTCACGCCTGTCCTGAGTCGCGGCAATCCGCGCTTTCCCGCAACATTTCCCGTCCCGGATGGTCTAAGCTTGTAAGCCAGCTAGAGGGAATTGCCGTCTCAGAGATGGGGCGCGGCTCCCGCGTTCCCGTTGTGCTTTGCCTTTCCGTTGCCGCTTTGGCCCAAACTCTTCGGAACACAGGATTTATCTATGCGTGGAACATCTCTTTCCCGGCTTCTTCTTTCCTTTGCCACTCTTTTTGTCGGGCTGGCCGGGACCTTTTCTCCCGTCCCTGCCGCGGCCCAGGGCCGCATCCCGAACCGCATCGACACCGCGGTCTCCTCCAGCCGCATGGTCGCGATTCCCGGTTCGATCCATCCCCGCGCGCTCCAGTCCACCGATCTCGGCCCTCTCGCCGGCGACACTCACCTGCCGGGAATGTCGCTGCACTTCACCCCCAGCGCCGCGCAGCAGGCTGAGATCGACCAGTTGCTCGCCGACCTGCAGGACCCCGCCTCGCCGCGCTACCACCAGTGGCTCACGCCGCAGCAGTACGCCGCCCAGTTCGGCCTCAGCAGCTCCGACCTCGCCAAGATCACCGCCTGGCTCTCGAGCCAGGGGCTCACCGTCACCGGAGTCGCCAACGGCGGCTCCTTTGTCACCTTCGACGGAACCGTCGCCCAGGTCCAGACCGCCTTTGCCACCAGCATCCACTCCCTCTCGCTCAACGGCGAGACGCACTTCGCCAACGTCACCAGCATCAGCGTCCCCAGCGCGTTTGCCGGCGTGGTTGGCAACGTCTCCGGGCTGCACGACTTCCGCCTCAAGCCGCGCGTCCACACCAGCTTCGTGAAGCCGCAGTTCACCTCTTCGGTCTCGGGCAACCACTACATCGCCCCCGGAGACATCTACACCATCTACGACATGAACCCGCTGCTCAGCTCATCCTCCCTGCCCGGCGCCAACATGACCATCGCCGTCACCGGCCAGGTGGACATCAGCCCGTACGATGTGACTACGTTCCGCGCGGCCTCCGGGCTGAACGTCAATCCGCCAACGGTGCAGCTTGTTCCCTCGGCGGTCTATGGTGGCTGCGACCCCGGCACTCCCGCCTCGTATAACATTGCGTGCGTCGGTAAATATCCCCCAACCTCGAACGATCTGGCCGAGTCTTCCATCGATGTCGAGTGGTCTGGAGCGATGGCCCCGTATGCCACCGTACTCTTCGTCACCTCGCAGGATGTCTTTCTCTCCATGCAATACGCCATCGACACCAATGTCGCCCCCATCGTCACCACCAGCTACGGCAACTGCGAGGCCGCCTGGGGCACGACGGACATGAACATGGCGAACCAGTTCTCCCAGCAGGCCAACGCGCAGGGCCAGACCATCCTGGTTGCAGCGGGAGACGCCGGTGCAACGGACTGCGACTCAAGCTCGGAGACATCTGCCACTCAGGGTCTGGCCGTCGACTTTCCCGCCAGCTCGCCCTTTGTCACCGCCCTGGGCGGAACTCAGTTCAACGGCGATGCCGCGGCCACCGGCTCCGGCACCACCTGGGGGGCCACCCAATACTGGAAGGGAACATCCAGTTCCGATGTCATCGGCTCAGCCCTCTCCTACATCCCAGAGACGGTATGGAACGATGCCAGTGCAGGCTACTTCGGCGGCGGCGGCGGTGGAGTCAGTTCCTTCTTCACCAAACCCGCATGGCAGGTCGAGACCGGGGCCTCCGGCATGACCACCCTGGTCCCCTCCGACGGCGCGCGCGACGTCCCAGACCTCGCCCTCAACGCCTCCGACACCCACGACTCCTTCCTCTACTGCGTGGGCGTCGTCTCGGGCGTCTCCTGCGGCAATGGGTTCCGCATTTCGGCCACCAATAACGGACTGACGGTAGCCGGAGGCACCAGCTTCGACTCGCAGATCTTCGGCGGCATGTTGGCCCTCATCGAGCAGAAGATCGGCTCCAGGATTGGCAATGCCAATCCCACCCTCTACGCCCTGGGCAACAAGGCCGCCTACTACAACCCCACCGCCAGCAGCGTCTTCCACGATGTCACCTCGGGCAGCAATGCAATGTTGTGTACCGCTGGATCGGCAGACTGCCCGACCGGCGGCTTCATCGGCTACTCCGCCGCCACCGGCTACGATCTGGCCACCGGCTGGGGCAGCGTCGATCTCAGCAACCTCGCCAACGACTGGACCCTGGTTACCCCGCTCGGATCGGGTTCGCTCGCCGCCAACACCTCCACCACCGCGCTTGTGGCCTCGTCCACCACCTCCTCGCCAACCAACGTCACCGTAACGCCCGCCGCGCCGGTCACCGTCACCCTGACCGCGACCGTCACTGCTGGGTCCACCGCTCCCACCGGCTTCGTGCAGTTTCTGGTCAATAACGTCGCCGCCGCCGGCACCAGCAAGATCGCGCTCACCACCGCCAATAACGTCACCACCGCGATCTACCAGTACACCGCCAGTTGCTCTACCCTCGGCCAGCAGAGCATGACCGCCGTCTACTCTGGCGACTCAAACTACCAGGGCTCCATCGGTCCGGTGCTGACAGCCAACGGCTCGTCGCAGACATCGAACGGCGCGTATCTGACCAATCCGCTGATCGTCACGGTCTCCGGCGGTACATGCCCCAACTTCTCGCTCTCGACGCCCAGTACGGTCGTATCGGTCGCCGCCGGCGGCGCCATACCGGCCGTCACGTTCACCGCCACCTCCGCCAACGGCTTATCCGGCACCGTGACCTTCTCCGCCACGGTCTCCAGCACCAGCGGTTACATCCCCACCCTCAGCTTCAGCCCCGTGTCGGTCGCCATCAGTTCCACCGCCCCGGTCACAACCACCCTCACCCTCTCCGGCATCACGGCCACCCTGCATCGCCCCAGCGCCCCCGGAAGGTTCGATTCAGGAACCATGTTGGCGCAACAAAATCCGGGCCGCAACCCATTCTCCAACCGGCCCTGGACCGCCGCGGGCCCTGGCCTCACCCTCGCCGGCCTGCTCCTGCTCGTGCTTCCGCGCCGCCGCCGTCTGGGCGCACTGCTCCTGGTGGCCTTGTCGGTCGCTCTGGCCGCCGGTGTCACCGGATGTGGCGGAAGCAGCCAGTCCAGCCCGCCCTCCACCATCACAATCAACACCAACCCGTACGCCGGAACCTATACAGTGACCGTCGTCGGTGCCTACAGCGGCTCGACCACCCTCCCGCCGCAGACCGTTACCATGGCCTACGAGATCAATTAGGGAACCACTGGGTGCCCCATCCATCGCGTCTTTGTTTCATGCGATGGGTGGGATGAACACAGCACGAACCACCAGCCTTTGTCTTTGCCCTTGCCTGTTTGTACTCACAACTTACAACTGCTTTAGTGCCGCCGGCCACTGGGCGGCAGTGGCCACCAGCACGTCCGCCTCCGCCGCAACCAGGCTCTGCGGAGACAGCCCATAGCTGCATCCGATGGAGCGCGCTCCGCAGTTCCGCGCCGTCAGAATGTCCACCTCCGAGTCGCCGATCATCACCGTCTCGCCCGGCGTGATCGCCGCTCCCGCGCCATCCAGCGCCGAGGCCTCGGCCATCAGCGTCCGCAACCCCGCGGGGTCCGGCTTCTTGGTATGGAAGCTGTTGCCGCCGTAGACCTGGAAGAAAAAACGGTCCAGCCCGAAGTGTGCGCAGATCTCGCGCGACACCCCCACCGGCTTGTTGGTCAGCACAGCCATCGCGGTCCCCGGCCACGCCGCCTGGATCGCCGCCAGCGCCTCCGCCACGCCTGCGTAGACATAGGTGAAGTCCAGCTTGTGTACGCGATAGTGCGCCAGAAAAAACTCCAGCGCCGCATTCACATACTCTTCATCGTGAACGTCGCCCTCGGGATCGCCCAGCGCGCGGCGCACCAGCATCCTCGCCCCGTCGCCGATGTAGCCAAGCAGCACCGCGTGCGGCAGCTCCGGCTTCCCCAGATGCACCAGCATTGCGTTGATTGAGTTTGCCAGATCGATCTGCGAGTCGATCAGTGTGCCATCCAGATCGAAGACCAGAAGCCGTGGAACCATGCCTCCATTCTACCGGCAAACAGCCGCCGCGGCTTTCAACCTCGTACCTACTTCCCCATCCCCAACGCCTGCACAATCGCCGCATCGAAGACGATCCCCGCGCTCGTCTTCGTCGCCAGCCCGAAGTTGCCGTCGTAGTCCCACATCGCCCAGCCGACGTGCTTCAACTCCAGCGCCGTCCGCGTGTCGTCGATCCACGCCGCCCGCATCTTCGGGTCGGAGTGGTCCTTGAACGCGCCGAACTCGCCGCAGTAGAGCGGCACGTTGCGCTCCTCGGCCCACTTCGCCACCGCGTCGATCTCCGTCTGCACCCGCGCCGCGTTCCACTGGTCCTCGCCGTACCGCTCCAGCTCCAGCCGCACCCGCTCGTCCGGCTCCTGGCTCAGCACCGGCAGGATGTTCTCCGGCGTCGAAGGGTAGGGAACTCCGTGCAGAAACGCCCACGACGAGGTCGACCAGGTCGCCCCCTGATGCGTAAACCACATCGGATCGTAGTCGTGGAAGGTATAGATCACGTTCTCGTCCATCACCGGCTCCATCGCCAGCAGCNNCCCTCCCAGCGGTACAGGTCGTCCATCGACGGCTCGTTCAGCACCTCGAAGAACACGCGCTCCGGATCGCTCTTCGCGTAGTGCGCCGCAAAGTTTCCCCAGAACGCGTACAGGTTCGACGCGCCGTCATCGCCGTGCGTCAGCCCCGCCTTCCAGTCCTCCTCGGCGTGGATGTCCAGCAGCACGTTCAGCCCCGCATCCAGCAGTTGTCCCACCGTCTTGTCCAGTGCCGCCATCGGCCCATCGCGCAGCGTTCCCGTCTTCGGACTGGCGATCAGCAGCGCCGGGTTGATGCTCAGCCGCACGTGGTCGAAGCCCGCCGCCTTCAGCGCCCGCATGTCGCCCACCGACATATACGCGTCCAGCCGCGCCTGCGACAGGTCCCGCGTCTGCGCATAGAAGCTGCTCAGGTTCACGCCGCGCTTCAGGTGCTCCGCCCGCTCAAACGCCAGCCCCTTCGCCGCCTGCGCCTGCGCCCCGCAAACCATTCCCAACATCACCGCCGCCGCAACCATCCACTTCGCCCGGCTCTTCATTGGCCTACCCCATTTTGTTTGTCATTCCGCAGCGTAGCGGAGGAATCTGCTTTTGCCTTTTTTGCTTGTCATTCTGAGCGGAGCGAAGAATCCCCGTATTTGTTCTTGCATTTGTTCGAGTGTCCGCGATGGACTCAAAACACCACATCCACCTTACTCCTCAAACCCGCGGTTCCAGCGCTGTATCACGCGCGTCTCCTTCTCCCATCCCAGCACGCTGACGCTCCCCGTCCCCAGCACGAAGAGGCTGCCATCGCGCGGAGCCAGCCCCACCCAGCGCGCCGCCAGAATNNCAGAATGTGCGCGTGGGCAAACAGCGCGACCCGCGCCATGTCGTCCGTCTCCGGCCCCGCCGCCTCCAGCGCCCGCGCGATCGCTCCATCGGCCCGCGCGCCCACCTGCTCCACCGTCTCGCCCCCAACGATCGAATCCTTCCACACCGACCAGCCCGGAATCTCCGCCTGGATCTCCTGCGACGTGCGCCCCTCATACACGCCGTAGTCCCACTCCATCAGCCCTTGATCGACCACAGCCACGTCGCCATATCCCGCGATCTCGCATGTCTCCCGCGCACGCCTCATCGGGCTACAGCGCACCGCCTGAAACTTCGTCCCAGCCAGGGCCTTCCTCAGCGCTGCCGCCTGCCTCCGCCCATTCCCGGTCAGCGGAATGTCGGTCCGACCGGTGTGCCTGCCCTCCGCGCTCCACTCCGTCTCCCCATGCCGAACCAGCCACAACTCCGTCACGCCGCCCCCTTCAATCTCACTTCCCTAACTCTACCTGTTCCACTCGCTCCGTTCTCTTCCACCATTCTCACCCAACCTGCAATTCCGTCATCCCGACCTGAAATAAGATGAAACCGTCATCCCGACCGGAGGCGGCGTATTTTGCCGCCGGAGTGGAGGGACCCCCGCATTTCGCCTTTGCTCTTGCCGTTGTCTGTTCTCTTCCGCACACACCCACCCCCTCCGTCATCCCGACCGAACCCTGAGCCTGTCGAAGGGACAGTGGAGGAACCCCCGCATTTTCTTTCCTCGAAAACCCCAGCAAATCCGCATGTCAAGCCCCTCGATGCCTCAAAATTCCCCTAACCAACACCAACTAAACCACTTCCCTCAGAAAAATAGTTGGCATAGTAGTTATGCTCCGCTTGCTACAATTAACATATGGATCGAATTAATCGAACCCCGAGAGCCTGCCCTATCCGCTGCGCCAATACGTCGTAAACCATTCATAATAGATGTTTTAGATGTAAAGTATTTGCAATGACTACTTTGGCGGCACCGACTTCCGCCAGCCTATTGATACAAAACAAGTTCCGCGCAAGATACCCCCGGGAGGGGGGAGGGGGGAGGGGGAGAACAAACAGCGATCAAACGGCGTACAAACGGTTCGGCAATCGATCGACGTTCTCCGCACTCTCTTGCCTGACGGTATCCTATTGCAATGGACTTCCAGCTCGCCACGTCGTACACGCCGCAGGGTGACCAGCCCCACGCCATCGCCGACTTGGTGGCCGGCCTCGCCGCCGGCGAAAAGGATCAGGTCCTGCTCGGCGTCACTGGTTCCGGCAAGACCTTCACCATGGCCAAGATCATCGAGCAGGTGCAGCGGCCCGCCCTGATCCTTGCGCACAACAAGACCCTGGCCGCCCAACTCTACCACGAGTTCAAACAGTTTTTTCCGAAGAATGCAGTCGAGTACTTTGTTTCTTATTACGATTACTACCAGCCGGAGGCATATATTCCCGCCGGCGATATATTTATTGAAAAAGAGGCAACAGTCAATGAAGAATTGGATAAATTACGCCTTTCGGCGACCCGAAGCCTCTTCGAGCGGCGCGACGTAATCATCGTCTCGTCGGTAAGTTGCATCTATGGTCTCGGCTCGCCGGAGGCCTACTATGGAATGCTTCTGCTGCTGGAACGCGGCCAGAAGATCAGGCGCGAGGACATTACCCGAAAGCTGGTCGAGATACTCTATGACCGAAACGACATCGACTTCCGCCGCGGCACCTTCCGCGTCCGCGGAGACATCATCGAGGTCTACCCAACCTACGACGAAAATGCCTACCGCATTGAGCTTTTCGGCGACGAGATCGAATCGCTCTCGCAGATCGACCCGCTCTTCGGCACCGTGCGCCAGAAATATTCGCGGCTTCCGATCTATCCCAAGTCGCATTATGTAGTTCAACCGGAACGCAAGCTCGCAGCCACCGATTCCATCCTGGCTGAACTGGAGGTCTGGGAGAAAGAGTTAGAGCAACAAGGACGATTGGTAGAGTCGCAGAGAATTCACCAGCGCACAAGATACGACCTGGAGATGATTAAATCCGTAGGCTACTGCCACGGAATCGAAAACTACTCCCGTCACTTCTCCGGTCGTGCCGCAGGCGAGCCGCCGCCTACTCTGATCGACTACTTTCCCCGCGACTTTCTGCTCTTCATCGATGAGTCGCACGTCACCATTCCGCAGCTCCACGGCATGTGGCACGGCGACCGGTCGCGCAAGCAGAACCTCGTAGACTACGGATTTCGCTTGCCTTCAGCAATGGACAATCGCCCGCTCAAGTTCGAGGAGTTTGAGAGTCGCACCGGCCAGATCATCTACTTCTCCGCCACGCCCGGCCCCTACGAACTCACCAAATCCTCCGGCGTAGTTGTAGAGCAAATCATTCGTCCCACCGGATTGATTGATCCGCAGGTCGAAGTTCGTCCCGTCAAAGGACAAATAGACGATCTGTTGGCAGAAATTCGTACGCGCGCGCAACTCAACCAGCGCGTCCTGGTAACTACTCTCACCAAACGAATGTCCGAGGACTTAGCGAATTACTACACCGAAGTTGGCGTGCGCTGCCGCTATATGCACTCCGAGATAGAGACTCTGGAACGGATTAAACTACTTCGCGACCTGCGCAAGGGAGAGTTCGACGTACTGATCGGGATCAACTTACTCCGCGAAGGACTTGACTTGCCAGAAGTCTCCCTGGTTGCCATTCTCGACGCCGACAAAGAGGGCTTTCTCCGCTCGCAAGGATCGCTCATCCAGACCATCGGCCGCGCCGCGCGCCACGTCGAGGGCCGTGCCATTCTCTACGCCGACAAGATGACCGACTCCATGCGCCGCGCCATCGACGAGACCGACCGCCGGCGCGAGAAACAGGTCGCCTACAACGAGGAGAACGGCATTACGCCAATGTCCATCGTTCGCCCGTTGGAGATGGGCCTGGCCGGAATACTGAAGGCCGACTACGTCGACCTCACCGACGAGGCGGAAGGCATTCCCGAATTTGCCACGCAGGCCGAACTTGAAAGCTACATCGAGAAGCTGGAATCCGACATGCGCGAGGCCGCCAGGAAGTTCGAGTTCGAGAAAGCCGTCAAACTCCGCGACACCGTAAAAGACCTGCGCAGCAAGGAGTTCCTCTTCAGCTAGGCGTTCCGGGTGCAAATCGCTCACGCGCAGGCGTATTCTTCAGCCATCACTTTCCGCGGGCCAGCTTACGGGGCCATGAAAAGCTGCCAGCCCGCCTGGAGTCCAAGATGAGCGATTATGTTCTGAACGTCAACGGCGCAAAGATGAAAGTCAGCGCGCCCGCCGACGAGACCCTGCTCTCCGTCCTGCGCAATCGAATGGACCTGACCGGAACCAAGTACGGTTGCGGCGAGGGCGAGTGCGGCGCATGTACCGTACTGATGGACGGGCAGGCCGTTCACTCCTGTCAAACGCTGGTCGCTGACGCCGTCGGCAAGAAGATCACGACCATCGAAGGCTTGGAGCAGAACGGTAAACTCACCGCCGTGCAACAGGCATTCCTCGATGCGGGTGCCATGCAATGCGGCTACTGCACCTCGGGCATGGTACTGCGCG
This sequence comes from Granulicella sp., assembly GCA_003142215.1. GTDB lineage: Bacteria > Acidobacteriota > Terriglobia > Terriglobales > Acidobacteriaceae > Edaphobacter. The sequence goes on from PLOT01000163.1 coordinate 43,391, forward strand.
CCACCGCGCTGCTGCATGAGCTGCCCAATCCCAGCGATGCGCAGATCACAACCCGCATGAATGGCAACATCTGCCGCTGCGGCACCTATCCGCGCATCGTAGACGCGGTGCGGCAGGCAGCTCACTCCATGGCAAAGGGAGGCGCGCGATGAGCACTCTTCCCATCGAACCCGTTGAACTCGCCCCGCTCGATCCAGTCAACCCGCTGCACTGCTTCCAGCTCGACCGCCGCAACTTTCTCAAGCTCTTCGGCGGAGGCCTGCTGGTCTGTCTCACCGGCGAGCGTGCGCTGGCGCAGGAGTCCGGCCGCGCATTCGGCGGCCGCCAGCAGGTGCCCGCCGATGTCTCCGCGTGGATCCACATCGATGCCGACGGCCATGTCTCCGTCTTCACAGGCAAGGTCGAGGTCGGCCAGAACATACGCACATCGCTGGCGCAATTGGTGGCCGAAGAGTTGATGTTGCCATTCGACGCCATCACCATGGTCATGGGAGACACCGACCTCGTCCCCTATGACGCGGGAACCTTCGGCAGCCAGTCCACGCCGCAGATGGGCCCACGCCTGCGCACCATGGCCGCCGCGGCCCGCCAGGCGCTGATCGAACTGGCAGCCAGGCAGTGGAGCGTCGATACCGCATCGCTCACCATCGCCGATGGCAAAGTCACCAATCCCGCAAGCCGGCAATCCCTCAGCTACGGTCAGCTCACGCGCGGCGAAAAGCTCGTCGCCACGGTTTCCAGCTCTGCGCCACTGATTCCAGCGAGTGCCTGGAAGATTGCCGGCACGCCTGTTCCCAAGGCCAACGGCCGCGAGTTTGTCACCGGGAAGCATAAGTACCCGTCCGACATCTCGCTTCCTGGCATGTTGTTCGGCAAAGTCCTTCGTCCCACCGGCTTCAACGCGACGCTTGATTCGCTGGACACTGCGGCGGCGGAAAAGATGCCCGGCGTCAAGCTAGTTCGCGACGGCGACTTCATTGGCGTGGTCGCGCCCGACGCATACACCGCCGAGCAGGCCATCACCGCTATCAAGGCGAAGTGGACGGTTCCTACGCAGCCATCCAACCAGAACATCTTCGAGTACCTGAAGAACAATGCGGAATCCGGGCGCGGAGGCGCTCGCTCCAACGCAGCCCCCCAGCCCGCCGCCGCACTAGCCGCGCCGTCCACGGACCCAGCCGCCATCCAACTCGCGCAGCAGTACACCGTGCAGTACATCGCACACGCGCCGCTGGAGCCGCGCGCCGCCGTCGCCCAATGGAAGGACGGCAAGCTCACGGTGTGGACGGGCACCCAGCGCCCATTCGGCGTCAAGGATGAACTCGTCGCCGCCTTCCATCTCGACCCCGCGCAGGTCCGCGTCATACAGCCCGACATGGGCAGCGGCTACGGCGGCAAGCACACTGGAGACGCAGCCGTCGAGGCCGCGCGCCTGGCCAAGGCTGCCGGCCAGCCCGTGCGCCTTGTGTGGACGCGCGAAGAGGAGTTCACCTGGGCCTACTTCCGCCCCGGCGGCCTGATGGAACTCAAAGGCAGCGTCCTGCGCGATGGCACGCTGGTCGCATGGGAGCACACCAATTACAACTCCGGCAACGCGGGGCTGCCCACGCCGTATAACGTAGCCAATCCGGTCACTCAATATCACGCGTCGAAGACGCCCCTGCGCCAGGGCTCCTATCGCGCGCTGGCCTCCACGGCAAACCACTTCGCGCGCGAGTCCTTCATGGACGAGCTGGCCCACTCGATCGGCATGGACCCGCTCGCCTTCCGCCGCAAGAACCTCACTGAACCGCGCCTGCTCGCCGTACTCAACGCCGCTGCGGACAAGTTCGGCTGGGCCGCGTCCAGGTCCACGCCCACCCGTGGATTCGGAATCGCCTGCGGAATGGAGAAGGGCGGCCACGTCGCTACCTGCGCAGAGGTCGCCATCGACGCCGCCAGCAAGAAGGTCCGAATCGTGCGCGTCGTCAGCGCATGGGAGTCCGGCGCCGTCGTCAATCCCGACGGCCTGCGCAACCAGAACATGGGAGCCATCGTGCAGGGAATTGGCGGTGCGCTCTTCGAGGCTATCCGGTTCAGCGACGGGCGCATTCTCAATCCCCACTTCGAGAGCTATCGCATTCCGCGCTTCAGCGACACTCCGCAGGTGGAGATCGTGATCCTCGACCGCAAAGACATCGCCTCGGCCGGGGCCGGCGAGACCGGCCTGGTCTGCCTCGCACCCGCCGTCGGCAACGCCATCTTCGCCGCCACCGGCGCGCGCCTGCGCGACATGCCCATGGCCCCCTCCACGCCCCTCCCCGGCCTGGCCCCATCCCCATTCACCACCTGACCGCCCAGCATCCCGAAGTTTCCGATATCGGCGTTTCTCGGTACCAATCGGAGCCTGCTTCGTTCATCATCCCACCGCTCAAAAACACCCTTCCGGCATTTGTTGCCGAGAATGTGGAGATGGCTCCCGTGACCTGTTCAATTATTTAATCATCCGAAGTCGCTCTCCCGTCTGCATCTAAGAGAACGAGGGACGACATGACGCTTCAAAGATGCCTGACAATCCACACCCGCAGCCCGAGGGCCACGTTTACGCTTGCCCTCGTTCTCCTTTCCCTGTTCGCCCGTGCCAATGCTATCGCTCAGCAGCCAAATGCGTTGGCCGTTCACTATGTTCAAGGCTCGAGCCATGCTTTTCTGGTGATTCGTGCTGAATCTGGTGATGTTCTGGGTTATGGTGAGCTTCTTGAGCTCGTTCGAGGCGAACGTGTCAGCTCTCGCCTTACCTATCGTTTTCGCGATGGTTCGGTCGATGACGACACCGCCATATTCTCCCAGCGCGGGATCTTTCATCTCGTGAGCGATCACCATATACAAAACGGGCCATTCTTCTCCAAGCCCGTGGACTGCATGGTTGAGTCAAGCGGCGATGTTACTATCCGTACGGTAAAAAGTGATGGCAAGGAGACGATTGAAACAAGCCACATCGACCTTCCTCCCGACGTCTCCAACGGCTTCACAGGCATCTTACTCATGAATGCACCTCCAAGCTCTGCGCCTTTCAAACTCGGCCTCGTTGCTCCTACGGGGAAGGGGCGTCTCATTCAACTATCCGTCAGCCTCGAAGGCGAGGAGCCTTTCTCCCCAGTGCTTGGCGTACACCGAAAAGCGACTGTTTTTCGCATCCATTCCGAACTCGGCGGTGTAGCCGGCGTTGTGGCCCCCGTGATTGGGAAGCAACCGAAGGATGTTTTTGTTTGGATCCTGGAGGGAAAGGTTCCCGGACTGATTCGAGAGATCGGTCCCCTCGCGGACGGCGGCCCGGTGGTTAGCGTGGAGCCCTCGGGCGTGTCCTATCCGATCGCGCCGGTAGTTAAGAAGTAGAGGACTCCAACAGAGATGTTCGCCGAGCGCAGAGGACGAGAACGGCGTTTCCCAGTACCTATCGGTGCATAGGCACCAGAGTAAAGTCCTTGCGTTTTCCTTCGCTTAAACTTGCATCCCATGCGCATTGAAAACAATCTACTTGAATAATGTCCGCAACTCAGCCGACAATCCGCAAGCATCACTCCATGCGCCGATTGCTCGCCCGTCGACCGCTGGCCATTGCTTTGTTGCTGACCTTCGTCTCGCCTTTCGTTCTGCCACTTTTCGCTGCAATCGCCGATCCCGAAGCCTCGCTCCCTGCCTGCTGCCGCCGTCACGGAAAGCACCACTGCAATATGACGATGGCGATGATGGCGATGCTCGCCGCCTCCAGCGGCCCGGCACTCACCACTCCGCCCTGCCCGCTCTATCCCACCGCAGCCGCGCCCGTGCGCATCACGCCCGCGTACATCGCCGCGCGGCCGCCGCTCTCTATCGCAATCCATCGCGAACCCGCGCCACCAACAGCAACCCCGCTCCGCGCCAAACTCATTCTCGCGCCGTCGCGCTTCACCCGCGGCCCTCCGACGCGCTCCGCCTGAACCGTCGCAAAATCTGATTCAGCCTCACACGGCCCCGTCGCACAGACGACCTGCGCCCCTGCATCGTCACGAGCTCGTGACCACGGAGCATCATGCAATCTTCCCTTCAGAAACTCTCGCTGGCACTCGCACTCTACCTGCTTTCAGCATCCATTGCACACGCCACTGTCTTCTCGCAGCTACGGGGCGTCGTCCACGATCCGCAGCATCGTCCGCTTGCCGCCGCGCACATCATTCTCGCCGCCGCCCACTCCGCCTTCACGCTCTCCACCGAGAGTAACGGCGAAGGCGCGTTCATCCTGCCCAACATCCCACTCGGCGACTACACCGTCACCGTCACTCACGCGGGCTTTGCAACGCTGCAGCAGTCGCTTACCGTCCACTCGGACACCACGCCCATACTGCATCTTCAGCTTCAGATCGCCAACGTTTCGCAGACGGTCAACGTCACCTCGCAGGCCGCGAGTATCGACACCGTAACCCCCACAACGCTCGTCGACCGCATCGACATCGCCCAAACTCCCGGCGCAGATCGCACCAACAGCATGGCCATCATCACCGACTACGTCCCAGGCGCTTACATGACGCACGACATGCTGCACATGCGCGGAGGCCATCAGGTCGCATGGCTCATCGACGGCGTCGAGATTCCTAACACCAACATCGCCAGCAACCTCGCCGCCCAGATCGACCCCAAAGACATCGACTACCTCGAAGTCCAGCGCGGCAGCTACACCGCCGACCTCGGCGACCGCACCTACGGCATCTTCAACGTCGTCCCGCGCACCGGCTTCGAGCGAGACCGCGCAGCCGAGCTCGTCCTCTCCGCCGGAAACTTCCTCCAGACTAACGACCAGCTCAGCCTCGGCGATCACAACGAACGCGGTGCCTACTACGTCAGCCTCAACGCCAACCGCAGCGACTACGGCCTCGCCCCGCCCATCGGCGCGGTGCATCACGACGCCACCAACGGCGTCGGCGGCTTCGCATCGCTCCTCTTCAACCGCACGCCGAAGGATCAGCTCCGCCTCATCGCCGAGCTTCGCGAGGACTTCTTCCAGATTCCCTACGACCCCAGCTCCACCGACTTCGAGGCCCAGCAATTCGACTCCAGCCAGCTCCGCGACACTCAGCATGAGCGCGACGCCGCCACAGCCTTCACCTGGATGCACACCATCAATCCGCAGAACGTCATCCAACTCTCGCCCTTCTTCCACAGCAATACGGCGAACTACGACTCAGCGCCCAGCGACGCGCCCACAGCCACCACCGTCGATCGCACCTCCAACTACGCAGGCGCACAGGCCAGAATTACGACTACCATCGCGCGTAACACGCTCCAGGCCGGCATCTACTCCTTCGGCCAGCACGACAGCTATCGCTTCGCCGTCCTCTTCAACGACGGCAGCGGCACCGCGCCCATCCACGAGAACGACGCCACAGCCGGCGGCGTAGTCGAGGAGTACCTCTCCGACAGCTACAAGCCCACCGACTGGCTCACCCTCGACGCGGGTCTGCGCCTGGCCCACTTCCAAAGCTCCTTCACCGAGAACGAGGTCGATCCACGCTTCGGCGTAGCTCTGCGCATCCCGCATCTCAACTGGGTCTTGCGCGGCTTCTACGGACGCTTCTATCAGCCTCCGCCGCTCATCACCGCCTCCGGCCCTGTCGTCAACTTCGCCAACGCCAACAACACCACACTCGTCCCGCTACACGGAGAGCGCGACGAGGAGCACCAGTTCGGCGTGCAGATTCCCTATCGCGGCTGGCTGCTCGACGCCGACACCTTCAAGACCCGCGTCAACAACTTCCTCGACCACTCCAACATCGGCGACTCCAGCATCTACCTCCCCGTCACCGTCGACGGAGCTCTCGTCCGCGCCTGGGAGCTGACCCTCCGCTCGCCACGCATCGCTCACTTCGGTCAGGCCCACCTTGCCTACTCCAACCAGATCGCCCAGCAACGCGGCAACATCACCGGCGGTCTCATCTGCATCCCCATCGGCGACCCCGCCTGCGATGCAGGCTTCGCCTACAGCCCCGTCGATCACGACCAGCGCAACACGCTCAACCTCGGCTTCAACGCCACGCTCCCCACGCACACCTACGCCTCCACCAACGTCTACTACGGCTCCGGCTTCACCAACGGCTCACCCGACCCCACCACTCCCTACCCGAATCCCTACCTGCCCCAGCACACCACCTTCGATCTCGCCCTCGGCAAGTCCATCACCGAACGCATCTCCGCCTCCATCACTGCCGCCAACATCACCAACCGCCGCACCCTGCTCGACAACTCGCTCACCTTCGGAGGCTTCCACTACAACGATCCCCGCCAGCTCTACACCGAACTCCGCTTTCGCTTCCACTTCTAACCCCGCAAACTGCGGGGTTTTACGAATAGCCGAGGATCACAACAACATCTGGCCACATCAAGCACAGCGACCTATCTTCATGATCGGGACAGGCAACACCAATGTCTCCTGGAAGAACCATCGACTGTTGCAAAATCACCTGTGCAATCATCGAAAGCCGATCAGTACCGATATGTCTTAGTGCTGTATCTGGAGCGCCCCATCACGCATCAGTGGGCAGCCGCATGGAGTTAGCGGGGCGCTTCTGATACAGCGACTTGAAGGAAGCCGCCCTCATGGAGGGCTATGTACTTTGAATCGGTCTGAGTGGGTGCAGGGGGATTAGGCAGAGACTGAGTTGGGCAGGATCCGTTTTTCTGAAGGCCGGATGGAGCGGCGCAGTGGCGTGCCGAGGCCCGATATGGAGGCTGGGGAGAGCTGCATCCGCAGGGTTTTGGCCGGATGAGACAAGGGATCTGCGTGCGCGCCGAAGCACGGGCAGAGGCCGGGGATGCGGATAGATCTTCATGCTGCGTAGCGGTGTGGTTGAGGTGGAGAACGGAGCAGGAGTTGCGCGGCGGAGAGCCGTTCGACGACGCGCATGGTTCCGCCACAGACAGGACAGTTCCAGAGTGAGTGAATCTGGTTGGTGGTCGGTGAAGTTTTCGAAGCAGTTGTCTTCTCTACGCCGCCGAGCAGTTGGAAGCAGAGCTGCAGGAGTGTGGCGCGGTTGCGGTTGGCGAGGAAGCCGAAGTTGCGGATGCGCACGAAGCCCGGCGGCAGCAGGTGGAGCAGAAAGCGGCGCAGAAACTCTTCGACATCCAGGGTCATGAGCCTTTTCTTGTTGCCGTGGGCGGAGTCGCGCCAACGGAAGGTAACGTTGTTCTTGGAGAGAGCGATCAGCCTGGAGTTCGAGATGGCGACGCGATGGGTGTAGGCACTGAGATAACGCAGCACATGTTCTGGGCCGCCGAGGGGCCGTTTGGAGTAAACGACCCAGTCGTGGCGGAACAGCAACCGCAGCCAGGCAGCGAAGGCGCGCGGCTGGGCCAGAGGCAGCAAGCTGCCGTGGAACTGGAGTTCACCTCGCTGGAAGGCGTCGCGAAGTCCGGCGACGAACTTGCCGCGGAAGACACGGCTCAGTACGCCGATGGGCAGGAAGAAGGAACGCCGGGCGGAGATCCAGCCTGAGTGATCCGGAGCGAGGCCGCCGGCAGCAATCACGCAGTGGATGTGAGGATGAAACTGCAGGCGCTGATTCCAGCTGTGGAGCACGCTGAAGAAACCGATCTCGGCACCGAGGTGGCGTGGATCGCGGGCGACTTCAAGCAGGGTCTCAGCACTGGCGTGAAAGAGCAGGGTGTAGATGAGCCGCTTGTTCTGCAGGGCGAGCGGAGCCAGTTCGCGCGGCAGGGTGAAGACGGCATGGACGTAGCGAGTGGGCAGCAGTTCCCGCTCGCGCGCCTGGAGCCAGCGTCGGCGCGCGTTGCCCTGGCAGCGTGGGCAATGTCTGTTGCGACACGAGTTGTAGGAGATGGCGGTCGTATGTCCACAGCCGGTGCAGCGGTCGCGATGGCCGCCCAGAGCGGCGGTGCGGCAACGCATGATGGCGGTCAGCACCTTCTCATGCTGTCCGTTGATCCATCTGCGGCTGCGTTCGATGAAGCCCTGCCCTGCGTAGCGAACGATGTCGGCCATCTCCAGGAGAGGGCGGCTCATGAGCGGTGCTGGTGTGCTCCTTGTGAAGAGAACGTCAGTGCATCCAGCGGGCTGGCGGTGGCGCTGAGATGCCGTTGGGACAGATGCAGGTAGACGGTCGTTACTTCGAGGTCGCGATGGCCGAGCAGGATCTGGATGGTGCGCAGGTCAGCGCCAGCTTCAAGAAGGTGGGTCGCGAANNATCTGGCAGGCACTCCACAGGACCTTGGTGGTCACAGGTTGGCTGGATGTGTGCCAGCGGTTGCCGGGGAAGAGCCACTCCTTCGGCTTGCGGCGGAGACCGCGCCAGTAGATGCGCAGTGCATCGAGCAGCTTCGGGCTGAGCATGACATCGCGGTCCTTGCCGCCCTTGCCCTCCCGGATATGAACCACCATCCGTTGGCTGTCGATGTCGCTGACCTTCAGGTGGGCCGCTTCCGCGCGACGTGCGCCGGTGGCATACATCGTCATCAGCAGGATGCGATGGAAGGGTGTATCCGCCGCCTCAATCAGTCGCGCGACTTCTTCCTGACTGAGTACCTCTGGAAGGTGACGCACCTTCTTCGGATAGGGCGTCTCGGCAATGCTCCAGCCACGCTTCAACACGTGGATATAGAAGAAGCGCAGAGCCGCCAGCCGTAGGATGACGGTGTTGGGACTGTACTTCAACTTGGTGAACAGCATCGCCTGGTACTTGCGAATCTCCTCCGGGCCAAGCTGATCGGGCGGACGGCGGAAGTACCGGCTGAAGTGCGCCACACCGTGAAGATA
>PLOT01000206.1 GCA_003142215.1 Granulicella sp.
CTGCTCGTAGACCTTCATGGACCCATTGGCCATGCACCCGGTGCCGGCACAGACAATCACCCGGCGGAGCTGGGAGGTCACGAGGCTGCCCGCCTCACCCTCCGCCGACACTGTAAGAACTTCCGCGTTAGACATGGGATACCTCGGCTGAGGGCTGCTCAGCAACTGCGGACGCGCCCGCAAGCGATGCTTCCTGGGCCTTGATCTCATCGACCAGGGCCAGGGCCCGCTCTGGAGTGATCTGCCCGTGTACCTGCTCATCGATCACAATCACCGGGGCCAGTCCGCAGGCGCCCAGGCAGGCCACCGTCTCAACGGTGAACATCATGTCGGGTGTGGTATTGGACTTTTCACTGGTGCCCAGCTTCTTGCGCAGAGCATTGAGCACGGGAATCGACTGCTTGACGTGGCAGGCCGTCCCATCGCACATGCGGATCACGTGCTTTCCCTTGGGCTGCAGGGCAAAATGCGCATAGAACGTGGCCACGCCATAGACGCGCGCCGCAGGAACACCCAGCGACATCGCCACATAGGTGAGCACTTCTTCCGGCAGGTAGCGGTACTCGTGTTGAATTGCCTGAAGAATCGGAATCAAACTCGATGCACGGCGTGCGTGGCGATCCAGTATGCCGCATACCTTTTCGAACTTCTCCGCGCGATCTACAACCATTGGCATTGACGCCATCAAACAGCCTCCTTCTCTTGCTTCTCCTGCATTGGCGTCCGCAACCGCCTGGCCAGCTTCCAGGAAAGTGAAGCCAGCGTTGAATAAAGATCTTCGTTGTGCACAATGATGGTTTCGGGAACCTTGAGCTTTACGGGAGCAAAGTTCCAGATGGCCTGAATGCCGCCTTTGACCATCTCATCCGCCACCGCCTGCGCCGCTTCGGCAGGGGTTGTGATGATTCCAAGAAGAATGCTCATCCGCGGAGCGAGTCCGGCGAGTTTCTCCAGGGGCAATACCGCCTTCTGGTGTATCCATTGGCCGGTTTTGGCCGGGTCGGTGTCGAAGGCTGCCACGATCCGCAGACCAAACTTGGAGAACCGTTCGTGGCCAAGCAGCGCAGTGCCCAGGTTGCCCACACCAACCAGAAACGCCTCGTTCACGTTGTTCCAGCCAAGAAAGCTTTCGATGGCCTGGATGAGTTCGGAGACCGAGTAGCCGGTCTTCGGCTTGCCGATGATCCCGGTGTACTGCAGGTCCTTGCGGACTTGCACCGGAACGCATCCCAGGTCCCGTCCGATTGCGCTACAGGAGATCCGGGTGACCCCCTTGGCCTCAATATCCACCAGATAATGGTGGTACTGTGGCAGGCGCTTCAGGCTTGGCTGCGGGATCGGCAGCACTTCGGGGCGTTTGACGTGCAAGACATTCGATAAATTCATACCGATAACCACATATCGAGATTACCGTGGGATGCACCTGCAAGCCGTGACGGCTATCACACAGTCTCGAGACCCAAGACACAAACATGGCAGCGCAACCTTCTCTGCGAGAAGGGATCAAGAGAAACACCAGGGAAGGTCAGCCCCTCAAGGAAGAACTGGTTCGAGTGCCTTGTAGTGTGCCCAATCGAAATCGACGTGACCTGCGTCTGTGGTATGCGTTGTGGTATAGGCAAAGAGCGACGGCCTGGACCCCTTCCACCAACTGAATGCGATCCGCGCTCGATCCTTGGCAGTACACGCGATGATCGTCCAATGCACGAGATCGTTCGATTGCAGGATCGGGATGCCGGGGACAAACTCGAACGAAGACGAGATCAGGGAGTAGTTCTTTCCATCGCGTAACACGTCCGGGTCGGAATAGTCCGCGAATAAAACTGGATTTTTGTAAGTGGCATTGGCGCGCCCCGGATTCTGGGACACGCACTGCACCACTCCGCCAAATAGAACGCAACCTGCCGCCAACATTCGGGCCGTAAGCTTCCAGCCTTGTGCAAGCAGTAGTTTCTTGCCGCGATATTCCTGGCGGTCGTGCATATTCACGTCTTGATGCTCCAGCCTGAACGAGTTGGCCACTTATGCCGTCATCACCTTCAGCGTGATTCCAATGTCCGAATGTCGAAGTTGTCGTGATGCACGCCCATCGAGAAGAAGTACTTCGCCCCTGCCTTCTGGTATAGATCCATCAGGTGCTCAGGGTCCCACTCCACTCCCTTGAACATCGGAACAAGGTCCTTATAGCCCACCTTCGACTGCGGCCCATAGGTTGCCAGATGGTATTTGTACTGCCGCTCGGTTGGGATGTACATGTTGCGCGCGTACCAGTCGCCCTGCTCGACGCCGGACTGCGGCCCCCAGTGCGACCAGATGCCGAACTTCGCCTCGCCATACCACGCCGGAATCTCTTACTTTGTGAGCGAATCCACACTCCCCGTAAACGGCCCCGCGGTCAGCGGCAGCGAGACAGGCGTGGCAGAGGAAACAGCAGGAGCAATCGCCCCCTGTGCAAATGACATCGATGGTCTGAGAGTTGCGGCGGAAAAGAGGGCAATGGCACGGCGTCTGGTTAAATTCACTTTAGCGCTATCTCCGTTTTCAAAGGTGACCCACTCTAACTATTCCTGGGGTACTTGACAAGTCGTTTTGCCATACGCGCCGGTTGTGGAAACATCGCGCATAGTGCAATGCACTGTGGATAGTGCAGGAGGTCACGGCGAGTCCAACCATCCCTGAACGGTCACCGCAAACGACTGGCCCCGCTGGGGGCGTAGTGCGTCCGGAGGCCCGAAGAACGGCCTCCACGGACGACAAATCAAACCGCATACCCCTTGGTATGGGAAATCCTGCTCGAATATCGCAGAGAAAATGCCAAAACTCTCTGGTGCTACGAAATCAGTGGCCCGTGCAGATATTCCCTAAGTGGTTGAAAAATGGTCAGGACGACTATAGCGGAACCACAATGGCCCCACGGTTGGGCCCGCGGGGCATGTCGGCGATAGCTAAGCAATTGAAATTGGTCGGCCCTAGTGGACGATCTTAGAACTTTCCTGGCTAGTGGGCTGGGAGAGGCGATCGATGACGGGGAGCAGATCAGTTTCCCAATTAGAGGTGTGGGACAAGCTGCTGATTCTGATAGGTATACACGCACCAAGAGCTCTGGCCGCGCTCCCGTCTCCAAGCCTTCCAAAGCTGCTGGAAAGCCTTCAAAGCGCACCAAACGTTCGGTCTCCGGCGGCACCTTGAGGCGGCGCCAAGGTCGCACCAGGCCCGCTCCCAAGCCCAAGACGCCCGGCACCTCCCAGCAGCCTCTTACTGTACCCGCTGGACTGATGTCCCGTTACAACCGCAAGGAGCTATACAACAAGGTCTGGAAGTTGCCCATGCGGCTACTCGCAAAGGAGTTTGGAGTCTCTGATGTGGCACTGGCCAAGACATGCAAGAAGCTCCACATTCCAGACCGGGTCGAGGGTATTGGGCCAAGAAGGCGGCCAACCAACCTGTAGCCCCTCAACCGCCCCTAGCGAAGGTTGAGGTCCGCTGAAAGACGGGAGGTCCGAAAGGCGAAGTTGCCGAAAACGCCGTCTTCAGCTAGATTCGCGTACGCTAATTCTCCGAGGGCTTTTCTATGTGCTCAATGACGAGTGTCTCGACCTGCCCCTTCGCTGGGACTAGCTTCAGTCCCAGAGCCGTCACCGCTGAGTTCAGTGTTGGCCCAGGATCTGACGAATCCTCCTCCGCCGCCATTCCGCCTGTCCACGCTCCCCACTCCACGGCAAAGTCATACCGCCCGGTTAGGCCGGTCCGATCCTGGATCTCGGGACCATCCAGATTCCGGTTCGTTAGCATCGATGCAAGCAGCGTCATCGGAGCCTGATAGAAGTGCATCGATCCGCCCTCCATATCAGTTGCTCCTCCTCCCGGAAAACGGGACGGCCGGGGTGGCTCGTCTACCTTCGACTCCTTGAATTTTGGCCCACCCTTCCCCAACTCTAAGTAAAGCACCGACGCATCCTTCATCTCGCGATGCACCACCAGCTTGCATCGCTCCGCGAGCATGGTTTGCAGCATCGCCCGCAACATCTGGGTCTGTGCTCCCGACTTCTGCCACTCCACCCGATCAGCTTCCGCGATCCTGGCATCAATGTCATAGCGGTTCGGATTCAGCCATGCCGGAGACCCGGCGAGGTCCCAATACATCGCGCTACCCGCCTGCGGAACGTACGCCTCAAGGATCGCTCGCCCCAGCGGCATATTCACCATTCGAAACCCATCCGGGGTTGCCCCAAACTCGCGTGTCTCACCTCCGCCCACATCTTGCCGGATTGAGACCACCTCAAAGGCCAGCGATTTGGTGGGGTCGGCGGCATGTGGGATAGCCGCTGATTGAGCAGTCGCCATGCTTGCGCACAGTGTTATAGCAACATAGACCTTGCTAATCATGCGGTGGCCCTCGGACCCGATTTTACACTTGGCGTCGCTAGGAACTGCGCCATCGCGAGAAGCAGGTAACGGGGGATTGAACTGCCCATGAAGTCCGGTTTTGATCAAGTTCGTATTGGCGCGTCTCCGAGCCGGGTGAACTTGCCGAAATCACCTGCCATGAAATTGTAGAGGCAGCCTAATTCTCCGAGGGCGGCTCGACATGGTCAATGACGAGATAGTCGACCGGGACTTTCTGCGGCACGAGCTTGAGGCCGAGTTGCTCCTGCGTAGCGGTGAAGATGTCGGGTAGGTTGGAGTAGCGGGGGTCGTCGTAAAGAGGGCCGTCTTGGGGCATAAACTTCAGGTCGAAGTCGTACATGCCCTCTAGCCCGGTCCTATCGACAACCGGCTTTTTGATTGTCCAAGCCCACATCGTATTTGCGAAATCCTCGACGGTACCGTTCTGGAGCCGGAGTTCGAAGCCAGAAGCGGCAGTAAGGGCAGGACCGCCTTTTGTTGGCTGAAGCTTGGAACCGCCTTTCGCGAGGACCAGCGCATAGCCAAGGGCGACCTTCTGCTCGCGATGAACCTTCAGGTGGAAGCGCTCTTCCAGCAGACTCTGGAGCAGAGGCCGCATCTGTTTTTGGGTGAGAAGCGCGTCCCCCTCCACCTTTGCGTCGATGGAATAGAGCTGAGAGTCTATCCAGTCCGGCCCTCCCGAAATCTCGTCGCCGACGACGCCAAAGGCCACATTGATCAGACCTTTCACGTTTACGATCCGATAGGTGAGCCGATTGGATGGAAACGACGGTGCCTTACCGAAATCCAGAGGCGCATGCGGATCAACGGGCCGGATCGAGGCGACCTCGAATCCCTGTTTCCTTATGGGCGCAGTCTGCGCCACGGGAGCTTGCTGCGGCGGTCCTTGGCCGGAAGCCGGGACTGCTGCAGTCGCTAGCGTGAGGAGCGCGGCGATTGGGGTTGCGAAGCGGAATCGGCGAAAAGCGGGTTGGTACGGGGTTCGCGTCGTCATTCTGAAAGCAAATCCTTGTAGCAACTCTAGCATCAGGAATCGCAAGTTCCCACAAAGTTTACGGTAAAGTGACCCGAACGATGCCCGCGCCGGTCACTTTACCTATATCCCACGGCGTGCGAGGCGAACTGGCACCTCGCACGGCACTCTGTAATGTGCCAACCCGCGATCGGTCGTCCGGTCTCACTGCTGCGTTCTGCTCCGGCATCGCCTCCGCCCGCGCACCCATCATGTGCGCGCGGGGTCAGGCCCCGGCCTTGGCCGGGCATACCGGGCTGCCACGGAGTGCAGTGGCCCGCGCTGCGGTGGCCACGGGCACGAGCGTAGCAGCCATGCGTCAGGTGTCGGCCCGTGGCGGCTGTCTAGGTTTGCGCGCGGGGGGCGCGCAGAAAGGTCACGGGTCGGAAAAGCGCAGTCGTTTATGCACGGTCGGAAAAACGAGCGCGGCCAGCAATCCGGGTTGCAGAGAATCCATGCTGGCCGCGCAGAAACTAAAGCCGCGGCCAGGTCGTCCAGCCCGCGCCGGGCATCGCCGCCCCGTCCGGGGTTGCACCACCGCAGTTACCGCCAATCGTTGTCTTGCCTTCCCCCTCACACCGAATGGTGGGCAGGGTAGCACGCGCGTCAAGGACGATTCTCGCGGTTGCACCGTGCCGGGTTTGGCGTGCGCGTGCGAAGAACAGAGGCGCACGCCGCACAGCCAAACCCTCCATCCTTGACGCGCGTGGTGCCCCTCAATGATTCCGGGGTGAGGGGGGGAAGGCAAGACAACGACAGAACGGCGGCGCGGCTGGCTGCGACCCAACGTCCTCCTCCGGCGACACCCGGCGCGGTCTGGCCTGAGATTCTGCGGCGCGGCGACGAAAACCCCAAAGAACCGCAACCAAAACAGACAACAGCCAAGACCACCGCCGCGCTCCGCGCGGCCAGAAAGTAGCCTCGCAGCTCCGAGGGGTCAGAAAGTGAAGCCGTGGCGTGGTGTCCATGAGTGACCAGTGGACACCATTTACACAGCAAAGATGGACACCACTCTTGACACCGCGCCATTTGCGGGAGCAGAGTATCAGACACCACCACCACCGCCGCGCCGGATTGGTCAATTGGAGAAAATGGTCGGGACGACTGGATTCGAACCAGCGACCTCATCCACCCCAAGGATGCGCGCTACCAGGCTGCGCCACGTCCCGACTTTGTTTCGCGCGTCGCCCAGGTGGGCAACGGCAGGGGTATCAACAGCTCTAAGTGTACACGAGCCGCACCGGATTTTGGACGCGGCCCCGACCGCCTGCAATCGCCCTCATGAACTCCGCGTGCCGATGCAGATGGCCGAGGAGACCGATTCTACTGTGTGGGCGCCACATACTCCTTGGGCAGCGATCCGCCCTCACCCTCGCTGAAGAAGAAGCCGTTCATCTGCTCCACCAGAAAATCCTGCGCCTCGCGCGTCCACGGCTGCAGGCGATACTCGTTCAGCAGCATCTTCTGCCGCTCCACCCACTCGCCCCAGGCCTGCTTGGAGACGTTCTTGTATATCTTCTGGCCGAAGTCGGAGTCGAACGGCGGCTCGTCCAGCCCTTCCATCTCAGCCTTGTACTTCGAGCAAAAAACCATGTGAGCCATGTGTGTTCTCTCCTGAGTCTCTTCCGATTGTATCGAGATTCATTGCGTTTGTTGTGGCGGAGATTATTTGCGCTTGCCTTTGGACTTCTTATCGCGTGCGCGCGCCTTGGATTTGGTCTTGCTCGACTTCGATTTGCGTGGCTTGCCGGAGCGATTCGGGCTTGTGTGCTCACTCGTCACAACCTTCGCGGCCTTCCCCTTTCGTAACGACTTCGTCTCCGCCTCTTCGCTCGCAGGCACCAGCGCGAACTGCAACCGCCGCTGCTGGCGGTCGATGCGGTCGAGCAGGACGTGAACGTGCTGCCCCATCCTGTACGCACGAGCAGAGCGCGTGCTGACGATCTGTTTGTCAGTGTCGCGGAAGACGAAGCGCTCGTCCGAGCCCCAGTAACTGAGCGAGGTGATCGGCACCAGACCCTCGATGAAGAGATCGTCCAGCTCGACGAAGAAGCCGTACTTCGTACACGAGAGGATGATGCCGCCGAAGTCTTCGCCGACGCGGTCTTCCATGAAGCGCATCTTCTTCCACTCCATCAGCTCGCGCTCGGCGTCGTCGGCGCGGCGCTCGGCCTGGCTGGATTCGGCCGCAATCGCCGCAAGCTCCGGCTCGGGAATCGGCTCGGACGCGTACGCCTCGGGACGACGGTTCCTATTTGTAACCGATTTAGCATCTTGTTTCCACGGCTGCGGATCGCTGCTCAGAATCGCACCGCCGCGCGTGTTGGCACCCGCTCGGATCAACTCGCGAACCAGGCGATGCACGATCAGGTCGGGGTAGCGCCGGATGGGCGAGGTGAAGTGCGTGTAGCACGGACTGGCCAGCGCGAAGTGGCCCTCGTTCTTCTCGCTGTAGCGCGCCTGCTTCAACGAACGCAGCATCAGGTAGCTCAGAATCCGCTCCTCCGGCTTGCCCTCGATCATTGCCGTCAGCCGCTGATACATCTGCGGCGTCACGGGGATCGACTCGGCAACTTCGTGCGTCTTCGCAGGCCGTCCGCCTCCGCCGCCGCGCCGCGCATCGCGCCGGTCGGACTTCATCGTCATCTGCTTCACCGGCAGGCTGGCAAATCCCAGCGAGTAGCCGAACCCGCTCGCCGTCTCCTCGAAGTCGAGAATGCGCTTCGGGTCGGGCGTCTCGTGGATGCGATAGATGCCGGGAATCGCATTCGATTCGATCCACGCCGCCACGCACTCGTTGGCGCTGAGCATGAACTCCTCGATCAGCCGGTGCGCCCAGCCGCGCTCGGAGCGCACAATCGACTGCATGTTGCCATCGGGGTCGAACTCGATCACAGGTTCCGGCAGATCGAAGTCGATCGAGCCGCGCCGATGCCGCTTCGCATTCAGTTTCAGCGCTAGCTCATACATCTGTTCAAAATTGGTTACAAGTTCCGCAAAGTTCTCGCGCACGGCCATGCCCGCGCGCACGGCCCGATCTGCGCCGGTCGCTGCATCCGTTGAGCTGTCCAGAATAGCCTGCACCTGGGTATACGTCATGCGTTTTGCGCTGCGGATGATGCCCTCGCAAACCTCATAACCCAGAACCTCGCCGCGCGCGTCGATCTCCATCAGACAGCTCAGCACCAGGCGGTCCTCATCCGGGCGCAGGCTGCACATACCGCTGGAAAGTTGCGGCGGAAGCATGGGCACTGCGCGGTCGGGGAAGTAAACGCTGGTGCCGCGCAGCCGCGCCTCCAGGTCAAGCGATGTCCCCGGCCGCACGTAATGGCTCACGTCCGCGATGTGTACCTGAAGCTGCCAGTTGCCATTCGGCAGCGTCTTCACTAGCACCGCGTCATCGAAGTCGCGCGCTGTCTCGCCGTCGATGGTGACAATCGGAAGTCCGCGGAAATCGCGCCGTTGCGCAAGTTCGTTCGCGGCAAGCGTATCGACCGTTTGAGCCGCCGACGCGCTCGCCTCCGCCAGCACATTCGCCGGAAACACATGCGGCAGATGATGCTTGCGAATCACAATCTCCACATCCACGCCAAAGGCATCCGGCGGGCCCAGCACTTCGATCACGCGTCCGCGCGCCGGCCGGCCGGGAGCAGGGAAGTCCGTAATCTCCACATCCACCGCCAACCCCTCCAGTGGAGTGTGGCTCGCCGCTTCTTCGGCATCGCACCACTTGCGCTGTTGGTGCTGCGCCTCTTCGCCCAGCACGCGATGCGGCGTCTCCTTCGGCGTGGCAGGCACCTCCGCGCCCTCGGGAATCAGGATCGAGCCACCGCCCGGCGCACCCGTCATCCTCTCATCCAGCGGCGTTACATAGTTTTCATTCGCCAGCGGCACATCGTCCCAAGCACCTCTGCTGCGCCGCCCCCGCGCATAGTGAAAGATGCCCACCACCGTAGGATTTCGCCGCGTCAGCACGCGCGCGATGCGGCCCGAGCGCCTGCCGTCGCGCCCCGGCGGGGCTTCGTCCACCAGAACCTCATCGCCCTGCATTGCGCCGTTCAGTTCGTTCGGCGGAATGAATAGATCGTCGTCGCGGTTGGTGCTCCCGGTGGGCCGCACAAAGCCATAGCCATCGCGGTGCAGATCGAGCTTACCTGCAACAAGCCTGTCCCGCGTCGCGCGCATCTCCTGCGGCAACGTCTCGCTGCGTGGCACTCGCGCTGTCTTCTCGAAGGTCGCCTCCGGCAGCGCCCACTGCTCGAACTCGGTCTTCACCAGCTCGCCGCGCGCGGTGATTCGCGCCAACTGTTCCAGCAGCAGACGCCGCTCGCGTCCTCCGCCCAGCCCCAGCTCGCGGACCAGTTGCTTGTATCCCGCGCGACGGGCCGCCGAGCGCTCAATGCGCCGGATCAGCTCGCGGTCCGTCTGCGGATAAGGAGTCTTCGCCATCAGGCTTAGAATACAGCGCGGCTGGCGCTGAATACCGCGCCGCCCATTCGCGTGTGCATCCCACAGCAGCAAGACTAATTCGCCGCGCCCTTCAGCAGCCCCACCGCCTGCTCCAGGGTCGTGCCCAGCGGCACCAGCGTGAACTGCGTCTTCACCTCGTCCTCCTGGTCCCCGATGGTCTTGATGAACAGCGCGTGTCCGCTGATGTGGACGTGTGTCTCGGTGATCTCCCAATAGCCCGGTGCCACCTGCCTGCGCTCCACGTCGAAGACGCTGCCCTGCTTGATGCGCGCCAGCAGCCCGAAGCCGATCGTCACATCGCTCTCCAGCCGGCCCTTCATTGTGCGAATGCGATGCTGTGCGCGGTCGACTACCAGCGTCCCGCTCATCGCGCCCATCACCCGCGCCTCCATGTCCGGCGGATGAAAGTTCGCATCGGGCCGGAAGCTGAGCGTTGTCGTCTCCGGTGTCACGCTATCGACCTTCCACACAAACGCCCGTGTCATCAGGTTCATCAGCTCCACCGCGCTCTTGTCGTCCTGCGCCCCGTTGGCCCGCTGCTTCTTCTGCATCTCGGGATCGTGGATGAACTTTTGGTTATGCGCGTCGTCGACCGCCAGCACCGCCGCTGAAGCCGGCCTGCCCTTCTCCTCCACATGGCGGCCGATTGCCCCATGCTCGGTCTCGACGATGATGAAGGAAGTCGCGCCCGCCTCGCTTCGCCGATAGCGCCAGTGCGACTGGTCGGTGCGATTCGCCTCCAACTCGGCGTTCACCGCCTGCTGCACAATCTGCTTCGCGTCCTGCGCCTGCGCCTGCACGCCCTGCGCCGAAGCGCAGAGCCCCGCACACAGCGCACCCATCCAGAGTTTTGTGCTCGGCTTCATCTATCTCCTTAGACGCAAATCCTTCCCAATGGCTGCTGCTACCGCTGCAACATATTTTGTTTGTCATTCCGCACCCTGAGCGAAGTCGAAGGGGGAGGAATCTGCTTCTGCTTTGTCGTTACTTGACCCACTCCACGCGCACGCTCTTCTTGCCCAGGCGCAACGCAACCGAGCTGCCTGCGTTCACGCCCTTCAACAATTTTTCGCTGAACTTTTCTCCGTCTACGCTGACCGCATTCTCGCCCAGCTTGCGCGTTGCTTCGCCGGTCGAACTCGCCAGTCCCGCAAGCTGCAGCAGCTTCGGCACGCGCACCACCGAACCCTCCTTCAGCCCCAGCTCGACAACCAACCCCTCCGCCGAGAGCGAGATCTCCACCACCGGCGCGTCTTCGGCCACGGTGCGCTGCTGGAACTGCTTCGCCCAGTTCTCCGCTGCCGAGTCGGCGGCTTCCGCCGAGTGGAAGTCGCGCACAATCCCCCACGCCAGATTCTTCTTCGCCTGCATGGGATGCAGCCTGCCCGCAGCCACCTCGGCCTGCATCGCGGCGATTTCGCTCGAGCGCAGGTCGGTCAGCAGCGTCCAGTACTTCCACATCAGCTCGTCGGAGACGGACATCACTTTGCCGTACATCTCGCCCGGCGCCTCGTCGATGCCAATCGCATTGCCCAGCGACTTGGACATCTTCTGCACGCCGTCCAGCCCTTCCAGGATCGGCGTCATCAGCACGATCTGCGGCGGCTGCCCGTCCTTGCGTTGCAGCTCGCGCCCCATCAGCAGGTTGAACTTCTGATCCGTCCCGCCCAGCTCCACATCGCAGCGCAGCATCACCGAGTCGTAGCCCTGCGCCAGCGGGTACAGCAGCTCGTGTACACCAATCGGCTGCTCCTCCTTGAACCGCTGATGAAACTCATCCCGCTCCAGCATCTGGCTCAACGTAAACTTCGCCGCCAGCCCGATCACGCCTGCGTATCCCAGCTTGTCCAGCCACTCCGAGTTGTAGCGCACCTCGGTCTTCTCCGGGTCCAGAATCCTGAAGACCTGCGCCTTGTATGTCTCGGCGTTGCGGTCGATCTCCTCCTGCGAGAGCGGCTTGCGCGTGACGTTTCGGCCGGTGGGATCGCCGATCAGCGCGGTCGAGTCGCCGATCAAAAAAATGACGGTATGCCCGAGCTGCTGGAAGTGGCGCAGCTTGCGGATCAGCACGGTGTGGCCCAGATGCAGGTCCGGCGCGGTCGGATCGAACCCGGCCTTGATGCGCATGGGCACGCCCGACGCACGCGACTGCGCGATGCGCTCGCGCAGCGCCTCCAGCGGAATAATCTCCACCGCCCCCTTGGTAATCAGATCCAACTGCTCCGCAACCGCCGCAAACGTAGCCATATCCCTCAAGTATAAAGACCCACTCTTCTTGTCAGAATCAATCAAACCCTATCTCAAATCATTCGCCAAGTTTATGGCGCAACTTGCTTGACCTGAAGTTGGACAACGTCAGCCAAATCAAGGACAACTCCGTCCGCTGCTACTTCTTGATAGGCATCGGAGAGATTCTTGGTGAACAAGGCATTGATGAGATAGATAGGCTTGTGAGGTTCCTCGTCTTTGACGATTGCAAACTGACTGAGTTGGCCCGAGTAGAATCCCGCATTGTCCTTCATCTCCAACTCGACGAAGACAAGGTAGGACGTGCCGTCCGCATCGGTCTTCGGATTTAAGACCTCGTAGATAATTGGCTGCTCTCCCAATAATCCAGCAATACCTCGACGTTTAAGCCAGCGATTAAGCCAAGTTGATCGGCGTAAGAGAGCGGTCGTTATTGGGCTACGCTGTCGCCGCCAATAGCCATAAACTAGCCCAAGCGCATGGCTGGCGGCAAAGGATGTAAAGACATATATCGTCGCAAGCAGGATGGTTTCTGTCGGTCGAGAAGCAGACCACTGCGAGACTTGCCACGAGTCAAGCCTGTGGAAAAAGTAGCCCGGTTCAAGATGAAGGCATACGCCCAAAAGGAAAAGAAACAACGCACCGATGCAGACCAGCACACCATGGGTAGAGATACCCAGTGCAACCAACTCCCCAAGCTCAGCGCTAGCGCCTTGGGGGTCGAACGAACGAGGACATAGTAGATTTCGGCTCCTCTGAGCGAAGAGACCAGGGATGATACAGAGAATGACAAGAAGAACGGTTGAAATATCGATCTTCAACGATCACACTCTCTTATCTGGAAGAAGATCGCTCTGCCTGAGGTGCCGCTGGTCTAGTGTTTGCTACTGTTGCGATTCTCTCCCTCTGCAATGCAGCAAAAGGATTAGGGGCACCCGGAACCGTTCGGAGAGTGTTCAAACTCTTGGCTACATCATCATTTTGAGCATTTTGAGCGACGACATTGCACACATGATCCATTGCCATGGAACGGCCATTCAATCTGTCCATAGAACACCTCCGCACTAACCATTATAAACCTAGTGCTGGAACCGCGATCCGATCCGTGCCGATTTTCAGCCGACCCGCCTATACTTTTCCCATGGATGTCGAACGCCTGCGCGCGTATCTGCTTGACCTGTCGCACGTCGTTGAGACGATGCAGTGGGGCGCGAACCTCGTCTTCTGGGCCGGCGACAAGGCCATCGGCGGCAAGATGTTCGCCCTCATCGACCTCGACGAGCCCGCCCCGCCGAGCCGCGCCGCCAACCAACAACCGGCAACTGAGAACCAGCAACTGCTCTTGTCCTACTCCGCCGGGCCCGAGCGCTACGCTGAGCTGCTGGAGATCGACGGACTGGTCCCCGCGCCCTACATGGCTCGCATCCACTGGGTTGCCGCCGAGCGCTGGGACGTCTTCAGCGACGCCGCGTGGCAGCGCGAGCTGCGCGCCGCGTATGAGATCACCCTGGCCAAGCTCCCGAAGAAGGTCCGCGCCACGCTGGCGCTGCCCGCTGCCCAGCAGCGCCGTCTCATCGCCGAGGCACGCCGCAAGCAAGCCAAAAAATCCTGACGCGCCGGGTTCGATTGCTCGCGCAGAGTGCTGCGACGGCGAGGCTAGTTCGTCGTGTAATACACCGCCAGCGTACCCACCTGCGTTGCCGGCCCGTTTCCCGTATACGCGTTCGTCCAGATCATCCCCAGGCTGTTGTTGAAGACCATCGGAGACTCCCGGAAGTAGCGATAGGCAGTCCAGTAAGTCGTATTGTCCGGCGCGTTGGATTTGTAGTATCGCGCGATCCCGTACTCATCCGTCCGCCCGCGGAACTGGTCGCCATAGAACTGGTTGCCAAAGAAGTCCTCCGTCCCGCCATAGAGGAAGACCGTCCCGTCCACCGTGATCGTTGGGCTCATCTCAAGCCAGCCTGGTTCCACCTGGCCCGGCGCGGACGATACAAAGTAAATGCTCTCCAGCTCTCCCGGACCACTGACCGTGGGAATGACGGTGAGGACCTGGCTGCTGGCAATGGTGGAACTGGCCCAGTCGTTGACAACCATATGAAAGACGTTCCGTGTTGCGGGGAAGCGCCCGGCCGGGGCGACGCCAGGGTAGTACTCGACCTGCGAGTAAACAGGGCCATTGAACGCGGAAGGTACCGTGACCGAGATGTCGATGCTGGAGTTGTACTTGATGTAGATACGCCGGTAACCGCCGATGGACTCATTCGACAGGCTGGTAGCGGTTGTTATGCCGAGGTACTTGGTCAGGAACAGGTCGCTGGTCGCCGCGACGCCATCTGAAGTTGCATACCCATTCCACAGCAGGAACATGCCGAGGGTGCAGCTATAGGTTTTGCCGTCCACGACAATGGTGATGATCGTCTGCCCCCCGAGGTTCGCCGCTGTCGGAGAGCCGTCGTTATAGGCCATGGCGAACTGGATGCGCTCGACATTGCCAGCTCCGGTGGCGGAGAGCAAGGTCACTTTGTTGTTCACGATTGCCGGCGACTTGAGAGCAACCACCATCAGCGTGCGCGTCTCGCTGACCTCTCCCGCCGCACCTGCCGTCCCAGACGCGCCTGCGGGGCCCTGTGCGCCTGTCGCTCCCGCTGGCCCCATTGGTCCCATCAACCCCATCGGTCCCACCGGTCCTGTCGTGCCCGCTGGCCCTAACGGTCCCTGCGGCCCCATCGGCCCGGTTGCTCCGGTCGCTCCGGTTGCTCCGGTCGCTCCGGTTGCTCCGGTCGCTCCGGTTGCTCCGGTCGCTCCGGTCCCTCCCGCGCCTCCGCTGCCAGAACCCACCAGCGCCCACCGCGAAGCGTTCGTCGCCGGCGAGTTGTCCACATTGCCGGTCACCAGCGAGATATAAAAGTCGTTCCCCAATGACACCATGTCGTTCAAGGTGTACACAGTTCCGGCAGAGTAGCTCCCCGCATACGCCACAAAGGTCCTCGTCTGCGCACTCGCAGGCAGGGCATGGACCAGTGCAAGGGGCAGCATCAGCGTCACCGAGAGTGCAAGGCGTCGAATCATGTCATCTCCTGTCTAGCTTGGAATCAAAATCAGCGTGCCACTGTTCACTGCCAGCGTGTAGTTCCTCGCTGTCACAGCGTCAGCAAGCCCTATTTGCAAAGCCCCCGGCGTGGTGCTCGAACCCGGAACCAGCGTCAGCGCGCCGTCAGTCACCGTCACCGAATAGTGCGCGCCGGTCACGCTGTCGATCAGTCCCAGATTGGCCGCCGCCGTCCCCTCACTGTTAGTCTCCGTCAGCATCAGCGCGCCATCTGCCACGCTCAGGCTGTAGTGCGTCTCAGTCCCCGAGTCCGCCAGAATCAGCCCGATGCTGCCCCCGTCGGCTTGTGGAAGAGACAAGGCGCAGCCGCATCCAACCATCGGAAGCCCTAGCCACGCAATTAACACAACCGCCGCAAACCGCCTCATCATCCCTACTCCAGGACGCCGTTCGATTGATCTGACATCCTGTCTATCGGCATTCCCAGCGTCTCGCTTCAGCCGCGACCCTCAATCCTCCCCGCAAGCAGTCCAAAAAACCTTGTGCGCCCGTTACACTAGGACAGGGGGCAGCATGAAGCAGGTCAATGAACCGCATCTCGCGCACAGTCCTCAGCCCTCCACGGGCGTCCAATCGGAGAGCGGTCTGCGCGACCGAAAAAAGAAGATCTGCATGAATTGCCTCGCCCTGCCAGCCACGTTCCTCCTCCTCGCCGCAACCCTCCTCCTCGCGCCGATGCGTCTCCGCGCCCAGGCCTCCGACATTCCCAGCGCCGCGCCCGCCTCCGCTTCCACCGGCCAGACCGACACCGAGCGCGGACGCCAGCTGATCGACCAGATGGTCGCGGCCCTGGGCGGCGAGGCATGGCTCAACCGCGCAACCATCCAGCTCGATGGCCGCACCTCCTCCTTCTTCCATGGCGTGCCCAACCCCTACATCACGGAGTACCACGAGCAGCGCCGCCTGCCCGCGCCCGGCCAATCCGAGGCCGACCGCGTCGGCTTCCTCACCGATCGCGGCATGATCGAGCCCGGAAAGAAGATCGACGTCGTGCAGATCTGGATCGCAGACAACGGCTACGAGGTCACCTACAAGGGCCAGACCACCCTGCCCAAGGAGCAGGTGGAGGACTACTATCGCCGCCGTGCCCACTCCATCGAGGAGGTCGTGCACACCTGGCTCAAAGCGCCCGGCGTGATGGTCGTCTCCGAGGGGACCGTCATGGTCGTGCGCCGCCTCGCCGACCGCATCACCGTGCTCGCAGCCACCAACGACGCCGTCACCCTCGACCTGGATGCCACCACGCATCTTCCTCTGCGCCGCACCTTCCGCTGGCGCAACCCCCAGTTCAACGACTACGACGAGGAGTCCGAGACCTACGACGACTACCACACCATCCAGGGCCTGCCCACGCCGCTCACCATCACCCGCTACCACAACGGCGAGATGTCCAACCAGCGCTTCCTCACCCGTGTCGCCTATAACCTGCCCCTCGCTCCATCGCTCTTCGACCCCGCCGTCCCGCTCAAGAAAAAGTGACTGCAAAGAGCAGAATTGTCATTCTGAGCGCAGCCCCATGAATCGTCATTCTGGCGAAGCCAGAATCTCTGTATTTGTCTTTTGCCTCTGCTCCCACGCGACCCGCGCATTTATACTCAAGCCTGCCATGAGTGAACAGACAAACCAGCCCTCCGCAGACACCCAAACCATGGACATCAACCAGATCATGTCCATCCTTCCCCACCGTTATCCCTTCCTGCTCATCGATCGGCTGATCGAGATCGAGCGCAAGAAGCGCGTCGTCGCGCTGAAGAACGTCACCGTCAACGAGCCGCACTTCGCCGGCCACTTTCCCGACTTTCCCATCATGCCCGGAGTCCTCATCATCGAGGCCATCGCGCAGGCCGGTGCCGCGCTTCTGCTCACCGAGTACTCCGCAGCCGACCGCGCCTCCAAGCTCATGGTCTTCACCAGCATCGACAGAGCCAGGTTCCGCCGCCCGGTGGTTCCCGGCGATCAGCTCCGCATCGAGGTCACCGTACTCAACTGGCGCTCCAACGCGGTCAAGATGCGCGGCATTGCGACGGTCGACGGCAAGGTCGCCTGCGAGGCCACCGTCATGTGCGCCATGACCAACCGCAAGCCCGTCGAACCCTCAGCCGGAGCCGCAGCGCCCGCCGGAGCATAGACCAGTGAGCATTCATCCCACCGCGATCGTCGCACCCGGCGCGCAGATTCCCGCCTCCTGCAGCATCGGCCCGTTCTGCACCATCGGCCCCAACGTTGTGCTCGGCGAAGAGTGCGTGCTTGTCTCCCACGTCGTGCTCGACGGCCATCTCACAGTCGGCCGCGGCAACCGCATCTTCCCCTTCGCCTGCATCGGCGTCGCGCCGCAGGACCTCAAGTACGCGGGCGAACCCACGCGCTGTGTCATCGGCGACAACAATACCATCCGCGAGTCGGTCACCATATCCCGCGGAACTGTCGGTGGCGGAGGAGTCACCACCCTCGGCTCCGGCTGCCTCATCATGNNCATCAGTTCTGCCGCATCGGCCGCTACTCCTTCATCGGCGGCGGAACCACCATCACGCAGAACGTCCTCCCCTACTCGCTCACCTCGATCGAGCGCAACAACCACGCCTACGGCCTGAACAAGGTCGGCCTGGAGCGTCGCGGCTTCACGCCCGCGCAGATCAAGCAACTTCGCGCGGCCTATCGCCTGCTGCAAGCCTCCAAGCTGAACACCACCGACGCGCTGGCCGCCATCCGCGCCACGCTCGCCGCATCCCCCGCCTCACCCGACACCGAACCCGTCACCTACCTCGTCGACTTCATAGCCAACAGCCCCCGCGGCATCATCAAGTAGGCGTTATCCATGCCAACCATCCTCCGCGTCGGCCCATATAGGTTCTTCTTCTATTCGCTGGAAAACGACGAGCCGCCACATATTCATGTTGAAGCAGCCGAAAAGGTGGCAAAATACTGGTTAGCGCCTATTCGCCTTGCGTCGAGTCATGGATTCCGCTCTTACGAGTTGACCTCCCTTCGCGCAATCGTCGCCGAACACGAGCAGATCTTTCAGGAGGCATGGCATGTCCACTTCGGTGATTGAATTCGATGCCAAGGCCATCGATGTAACAGTTGACGCCTCCATGCTGCGCGTCACGTTGGCCGACGGTCGCGAGCTGGCCATCCCCATTGAGTGGTCGCCCCGCCTGCGCAACGCCACACCCGAGCAGCGCGCAAACTGGCGCTTCATCGGAACCGGCCAGGGCATCCACTGGCCAGAGATCGACGAAGACATCTCCATCGCCAGCCTCCTCCGCCTCTCATAACGTATGCGGGTGCCGATCCTCCTGCTCCTCTTCGCGACCCTGCCCGCGTTCGTGCAGATGTTCTTTGCGCTCGGCGCTCCCATTGACGCCTTCGAAGGCCCCAGCCCATGACGATCTACCTGGACGAATACCGCAAGCGGCAGCTCGCCCCAGACGCGTTTTAGAGCCTCTCTGTTTTACGCAACATGCTGCTGCATACTAGACTTGGCAATAGGAAGAGTGGCCGAGTGGTTGATGGCTCCAGTCTTGAAAACTGGCGTACCTGAAAGGGTATCGGGGGTTCGAATCCCTCCTCTTCCGCCATCTCCCATATCATGATGGGCGTTGTGTACTCGCTAGTCGATCGCCTCCTGGCCGGTTGGGGGCGTTCCTCTGCGCAAAGAGTTGGCGGGAAGACGGAAAATTGCGTGGCGGAAGATAGAGATGGGCGTGGCGGGAATATGGATGGTGCGCCCGAGAAGATTCGAACTTCTGGCCTACAGCTTCGGAGGCTGCCGCTCTATCCAGCTGAGCTACGGGCGCACATTATAAATCAATAACATGCATATCATCCGATCCCCACAATCCCCACATAGTGCTAGAACCGGCTTGAATTGCGGCTGATCTTGTGGGGAATGCATACGACGAGAGGCAAGCGATACGCATGGGGCAATCATATCAGAGAGGATCAATCAGGAAGATCCACAGATTGCGTGGGGATGACGTATGGGAGTGGCGCTACCGCATCCACGGGAAGATGAAGCAACAGAAGTTCAAGATCGCCGACTACCCGACCGAGAAGGCCTTATGGAAACACTTGGATATTTCGGTTCGTCTCCTGAACGAAGGGGCGGTCGAGCCGGTCCCGGTCGCGGTCGACATGGGCACCGTAATCAAGCGCTACCGGGACGAGTACCTGCCCGCATTGGCGAAGAGCACGCGGAATACGGATGGCTCCATGATGAAGGTGCATATTGAGCCCAAGTGGGGTTCCGTGCGGATCGCCGACGTCCGGCCTATGGCGGTGGACGAATGGCTCAGGTCGAGTTCACGGCGCGGGCGCTGATGACAGACTGCGGGACGGCCCTCGCGGGTCTTGCGATGAGCTTCCGTAGGGCGGAGGCTATCAAGTCCATCTGCCCCGCCGATGCTGCGCCTCTCGATGAAAAGCTGAAGCGGACCGCCGGTGACGGGCGCACCCCTCGGACCAAGGCCAAAGTCGCGTGACCCTAACAGCCCGTGGTGCAAGTTTTTCATCGCCGGGGAGACTCC
>PLOT01000098.1 GCA_003142215.1 Granulicella sp.
CAACATAATTGTTTGTCATTCCGTAGCGTAGCGGAGGAATCTGCTTCTGGTTTACCGACAACCGCAATTCGCACCCATTCCTTAGAGTGCGCAAATGACCTTATGGTTTCGACAATCGGAGATAATTGCCCGCAGTTGTTCGCCAGCGGAATAGCGACGACAATAAACAGCATGAACGTAAACTTCGCCGAGCGCGCGCACAACCACAACTGGAAGCTCGACCCCATCGTCCGCTCGCTGCTCGACACCGACTTCTACAAGCTGCTTATGCTGCAGTTCATATGGAAGAACTTCCCCGCCGTACCCGTCACCAGCGAGATCGTCAACCGCACCGCGCGCGTCCGCCTCGCCGACGAGGTCGATGCGCCCGCCCTCATCGCGCAGATGGAGCATCTGCGCGGCCTGCGCTTCCGCCGCTCCGAACTGATCTGGCTCGCCGGCAACACCTTCTACGGCACGCGCCAGATCTTCGAACCCGCCTTCCTGGCCTGGCTGGAGACGGACTTCCGCCTCTCCGACTACACCATCGCCGAGCAGGACGGCCAGCTCACCCTGCGCTTCTCCGGCCTCTGGACCGAGGTCACCCTATGGGAGGTCTACGCCCTCGCCCTAGTCAGCGAGATGCGCACCCGCGCCGCGCTCGCACGCCTCAACGAGATGGAACTCGACGTCCTCTACGCCCGCGCCAAGACGCGACTCTGGGAGAAGATCGAGCGCCTGCGCACCGTCCCCGAGGTCAGCATCTCCGAGTTCGGCACGCGCCGCCGCCACAGCTTCCTCTGGCAGGAGTACGTCATTGAATCCCTGCGCGCCACCCTCGGGCCAAGCCTCGCAGGGTCCTCCAACACCTTCCTCGCCTACAAGCACGACCTCGAAGCCATGGGAACCAACGCGCACGAGCTACCCATGGCGATGGCCGCGCTCGCCGACGACGACACAGCTCTGCACTCCGCGCAGTACCGCGTGCTGGAGCTGTGGCAGAAGAGTTACGGCGGCGAGCTGCTCATCCTTCTGCCAGATACCTTCGGCACCACGCAGTTTCTCGAAGGAGCGCCCGACTGGGTCGCCGACTGGACCGGCCAGCGTGTCGACTCCAAGGACCCCATCGTCGCCGGCGACGAGTACATCCGCTGGCTCGAAGCGCGTGGACGCGACCCCCGCCGCAAGCGCCTCATCGCCTCCGACGGCCTCGATGTCGAAGAGATTCTCAAGCTGCACGAATACTTCCACGGCCGCATCCGCTTCAGCGCCGGATGGGGCACGCTGCTCACCAACGACTTCCGCGGCTGCCATCCCCGCGGCGAGCCGGACTTCGACCCCATCAGCCTGGTCTGCAAGCTGATGACCGTCGAAGGCCGCCCCGCCGTCAAGCTCAGCGACAATCCCCGCAAATCCACCGGCCCCGCCGCCGAGATCGCCCGCTACCGCCGCGTCTTCAACTCCCCCGCAACAGACGCAACCGACGTACTCGTCTAATTGATAGTTGTTGTGGCATCTGACTTTTTTATAGAGTCTCAATGGACACGTCGTCATTCTGGCGAAGCCAGAATCTCCGTATTGGTTTTTCAACCTCGCAATACACCTTTGGGAAACGGCTCTAGCTAATCTTGAAGGCGGCAAGATACTTCACCGTCGTCGTGGATCGTTATACTTTCTTCATGCGCAAACTCGCCCACGCCGCTCGCCTCTCCGCCGCACTTCTTCTGCTTCCGCTGCTCTCCGTCCAGCCCGCATTCGGCTGGGGCGCGGACGGCCACATGCTCATCAACCGCCTCGCCGGTGCCTCGCTGCCCGCGGACATCCCAGCCTTCCTCCGCACGCCCGCTGCGCTCGATGCGCTGGAGTACTACGGCCCGGAGCCGGACCGCTGGCGCTCGCCCGCCGAGCCCGAACTGAACGCAGCGCAGGCCCCCGAGCACTTCATCGATATCGAGTACGCCGACCTCATCGGCCCGCTGCCCCGCCGCCGCTACGACTACATCCGCGCCCTTGCCGCCGCGCAGGCCGCGCATCCCGACATTCCCCTCACGCCGGAGAAGGTCGGCCTGCAACCTTATGTCACCACCGAGGTCTACGAACGCCTGCAGAGCGCCTTCCGCGACTATCGCGCCCTCGTCGCCGCCAAGCAGGACACCAAGCCCTCCGAGGCGGAGATCGTCTTCCTCGCCGGATGGCTCGGCCATTACGTCGCCGACGGCTCGCAGCCGCTGCACACCACCATCCAGTACAACGGATGGATCGGCCCCAACCCGCACGGATACACCACCGAGCACCGCATCCACTCGCAGTTCGAGACCGCCTACGTCCACGCCAACGTGAAGCCCGTAGATGTTGCTCCACTCGTTGCCGCTACCAAACCGGCTGTCTTGAACGATGTCTTCGCGGACTACCTCGCCTATCTGCGCCACTCCAACACGCTGGTCGAGCAGACCTATCAACTGGACAAAGAGAGCGCCTTCACCGGCGCGGGGACTCCGGCGGGCAAGATCTTCGTCGATCGGCAGCTTGCCGCCGGTGCCATCGAACTGCGCAACATGATCTACACCGCATGGATTAAATCCGCCGTGCCCGTCCCCGCATACCAGGGCAATTGAAACGCAGTTATGAGTTGACAGCTATAAATGTGTGGGCACAATGGGGTACTGGCGCCGCTGCACCCGCTCATGCACCCGTTGCAACAGAGGAGTAAGCGCCAGCGCGATCAGCGGCGCGGCTACCAATGCAATCGCCGCCCACAGCACAAACGCGTGCCACTCCCACATCCAGATCTGCCGAGTCAGCGTGAGGGGTGCGCTCCGCGCCTCCAGCAGCAACACGCGTGGCGCAAGCGGCATCTCCGCGGTGTGGAAGACGCGCGAACCCAGCCGGATGAACGGGACCATCAGCGCCAGTTCCAGCGGGAACATAGCTTGGTTGGCAATCTGCGATGCTATGACGTTGAGCCGGAAGCGAAACGACACCGCAAGACAGAGCAGCGTCGTGCTGCCAATTACAGGATTGATTCCGATCGTCACTCCGGCGGCGATGCTCCATGCCAGGCTGCGCGGCGTCGTTCCCGTGCGCAGCAGCGCCAGAATGGGCAGTATGCCTCGGCGATACATCCAGTTGTGGTGGGCAGGCGGGACGGAGTCAGGCACCTTAACAGGATAAACTGTGCCTAAGGACTTCGCATGAAAGTCCGGTTCTGAAAGAGGTGGGCCTGGTGTACTTTGGACGGTCTGTGGGCAGAGCTCTGAAGCTGTCGGCGATCTTTTTATACGCCACGCTGGAGCTTATCGCAAAACATCCTTCCACGCGCCAGCAGCGGGCCGAATGGCTGCATCATTTTTGCCTGCGCGCCCTCCGCTGGATGGGCATCGCGGTACGCCAGCAGGGGCCGTTCCCCGAGAGCGGCGTCGTCATCGCAAACCATCTCGGCTATCTGGATGTCATCGCTTTAGCTGCCGTGCATCGCTGCGTCTTCGTCGGCAAATCGGAAATTCGCCACTGGCCCCTGTTTGGCTGGATGACGACCATGTCGGGTACGCTGTACGTAAAGCGCGGACGCGGCGGCTCGTCCGAGCGCGCCAAAGACGGGATGCAGGAAGTCTCGAACGCGGGACTGCCACTGGTCTTCTTTCCCGAGGGAACCACCAGTCTCGGAGACACGGTTCTGCCCTTCCACAGCGGCCTGCTGTCGCAGGCAATGGAGGCTGGGCAACCGGTCACTGCGGTGCACATCCGCTATCGCCTCACCCAGTACAACGGCCCGAATCTTTCGCTGGCCGATGTCTGCTTCTGGGACGACACGCTACTCGCGATACACATCTTCCGCATGCTCGCGCTGCGCGGCATCGAGGTGGAGCTGTGCTTCGCCGATGCGCCCATCGACTTTTCAGTGAACGCCGCCGATCGCAAAATTGCCGCGCAAGAGGCACGAGCCGCGGTACTGCAACTCCGCAGCGAGGCCGAGGCGAAGTCGGTCAGCGCCTAATACTACAGTTGCAGATCGCAGATTCCAGAGGGAGCCGGGGGCTTCACAGGCTGCGGAAAAAATCCCGTTTTGCATTCCGGAGGGAGCCGCGGGCTTCAGCCCCCGGAAAGAGTGTCTATTTGGATGGCCTTCAGGCCCGGGCCTTTGCCCTCTTCTACAACAGGATGCAAGTCCACTGTAGTACTAGGAATTTCGTTCGCGGAGCGGCAGGAACGGCACAATCAACCTATCCTGATGCAGCCGCTTCAATACCTGCTCCACCGACCAGTCCAGCGCATCTGTGCCTTCCACGATAATCGACGCGCGCGCCGCCGACGGTACCACATACAGGTCCGCCATGGGCCGCGCGGTCGCGGCAAACTGCGCGCGCACCGACTCCTCCGTGCGCCCCCGCTCGCTCATGTCGCGATGGATGCGCCGCACCAGGCACACCTCATGCGGCGCGTTCACATAGATGGAAAACCCGTAGCATGGCAACAGCTCCGCGTAGTGCAGCGCCAGTATCCCTTCCACAATCACAACGCCCGTCGGCACAACCGTCTCACAGACGCCCGCCACGCGCGTGTGCGTCTTGAAGTCGTAGACCGGCCGCTTGATCGCTTCGCCCTTGGCCAGCGCGCGAACGTGCTCCACAATCAGCTCGCTCTCCAGCGAGTCGGGATGGTCGAAGTTGAGCTTCGCTCGCGAGTCCAGCGGGAACTGCGATAGATCGCGATAGTAGAGGTCCAGCGGAAACAGCGTCGCATCCAGTTGTGTCGCCAGCTCGCGCGCCAGCGTCGTCTTGCCCGACCCGGAGCACCCGCCAATCCCGATCACAAGCGGTTGCCGCGGCAGCGATAGCTGTTCAAAAGAATCCATGTCCTTCGTTGAGTTTAGTGCAAGAGCAGGGTGGATGCTTCCACATCATCACGCCGTCATCCACATCCACGCGCCGTCATTCTGGCGAAGCCAGAATCTCTGTATTTGTCTTTGTCTGAAAGACACCCCCGCTACATATTTCAGTCCAGAGCGATCTGCGGCACCAGCGCCGTCAGCAGCCCGGTGAACTGCCGCTCCACGCGCCGCCCAATCTCCATCACCTCTTCGTGGTGGATCGGTTCATTCAGCACTCCGGCCGCTGCATTCGTCACCAGCGAGATCCCCAGCACCTCGATCCCCATGTGCCGCGCGACGATCACCTCATGCACCGTGGACATTCCCACCAGGTCCGCGCCCAACGTGCGGAACGCGCGAATCTCCGCCGGCGTCTCGTAGCTCGGCCCCAGCACGGCGATGTACACGCCCTCGCTCAGCGCAATCCCCTGCCGCGCCGCCTCGTCCCGCGCCAACCCGCGCAGCTTGGGCGAGTAAGCCGCACTCATGTCGAAGAACCGTTGCCCTGCGTCCGGCGCGCACGCGAACCTCGGCTCGTTCGGCCCCAGCGCCGCGTTCGTTCCGGTCAGGTTGATGTGGTCGCTGATCGCCACCAGCGATCCCTGCGCAATGTCGGCGCGAATCCCTCCCGCCGCATTTGTCACAATCAGCGTATGACATCCCAGCAGTCCCAGCACGCGCGTCGGGAAGGTCACCTGCTCCATCGCGTAGCCTTCGTAGGCGTGGACGCGCCCCTGCATCACGGCCACCGGAACCCCGCCAATCGTCCCCAGCACCAACTTGCCCGAGTGACCCACCACGGTCGATTGCGGAAAGTGCGGAATCTCCGCGTACGCAATCGTAACCGCATCCACCACCTGCGCCGCAAACCCGCCCAGCCCCGACCCAAGAATAATCCCCACGCGAGGCGCAATCGGCACCCGCAACTCGACCCGTACCCGCTCGCGAATCGCACTGACCGCCGCCAGCGCCATGCCAAATAAATCGCTCATCGTAGCTTCCGCATTCTCCTCCAGCCAGTGTACGGGAGCTTGCACCATTCCCGCATAACCGCTAAGCCAACGAGAACCCGGTTCCGCCTCGCCCGTTATCCGCGAGCAATCGAGTTTCATAAGCCGGCTTGGAGTCCCTTGGACGTGAAATCAGCTTCTTGTACATATGGATATTCGAAGGTGTCATCTGCGAGCGAGCAGGCATCTCATATGCAGCAGGGCTTGTACACCTGCCACTGAGGTCTTGAAACAATGAATCAACCCACCGGTCGTCGGCTCACCTTCGCCTTTTGCCTCTCTCTGGCTTTCCTGGCCGTCACCATGACCGCCGCCGCGCAATACTACCCCCCACCGCCGCCACCATATCCGCCGCCATCCTCCCCTCCACCCCAGTACCCACAGCGACCGAACTATCCGCCGCCATCCTCCCCGCCACCCCAGTACCCACAGCGGCCAGACTATCCGCCGCAACCAAGCTCTCCGCAGGTATACCCTCGCTATGACAACCATCCAGCCTATTTCTCGCCCTACCTCATGTTCAGTGCCGGACATTACTCGGGCCTGGGCGTTGGCAACGGTACCGCCGCCACCGAAAGCGGAGGCATGACGGCCCTCGGCGGCACCTTCGGCGGCTACATAATCTACCCCTCGCCCGGTCCCGTCCATATTGGCATCGACGCCCGCCTCATCGTCGAAAACAGCGCCAATTCCACGACGTACGGCAACAAGATCTTCGGCGGCCTGTTCGGCTTCCGCATCGACGGCTCGGACGCCCAGCTCCCCATCGTTCCCTACTTCCAGTTCGAAATAGGAGGAGTCGGCACCAACAACGGAACCAGCACCACTCGCACGAGTTCCTTCGCCTATCAGGCCCAGTTCGGTGCCGACTTCCCATTCGCAAACCGGCAGGTAGCCGCGCGCATCGAATACGGTGCCGGCCAACTCACCGGAATCAGCAACGTCAACCACACGCTGCAAACCTTCTCCGCCGGCATCGTCTTCCACGTCCGATAGCGATGTTGGCTATCGGCCCTCGAATCGTATCGCCTTAGCGCTTCTCAGCTACTCCTCCTCGTCGTCGTGGACCGGCTGCTTGGCGGCGGCCAGAATCTTCTCCGCGATCGCCTGCGGCACCAGGTCGTAGTGGCTCATCTCGATGCGGAAGCTTCCCCGTCCCTGCGTGATCGCGGTCAGCGTCGTCCCGTAGGTCAGGATCTCGGACATCGGAACCTCGGCGCGAATAATGGTTCCCGCGCCACTGCTCTCCATCCCCTGCACGCGTCCCCGCCGGCTGGTCAGGTCGCCCATCAGCGCTCCGGCAAAGTCGTCCGGTGCCTCGATCTCGATCTTCATGATCGGCTCCAGCAGCGATGGCTTGGCCAGCTCCATGCACTTGCGGAAGCCGGTGCGCGCCGCAATCTTGAAGGCCATCTCGCTCGAGTCCACGTCGTGGTAGCTGCCGTCGAAGACCGTCACCTTGATGTCCACCACCGGATAGCCCGCCAGGTACCCGCGCGCAGCCGATTCCCTCACGCCCTTCTCCACCGCCGGCACGTACTGCCGCGGAATGGCTCCGCCGAAGATCTCGTTGCCGAACACCACGCCCGTGCCCCGCGGCTGCGGCTCGATTCTCAGCTTGCAGTCGCCGTACTGACCGTGGCCTCCGGACTGCTTCTTGTGCCGTCCCTGCGCCTCGGCTTTGGCGCGCACCGTCTCGCGGTATGGCACCTTCGGCTCATGCAGAATCACGTTGGTGTGGTAGCGCCGCTTCAGCTTCGACACCAGGGCCTCGATGTGCGGCTGTCCCGCGCCCGACACCAGAAAGTCGTTGGTCTGCGGATCGCGATAGAACTTCACCATCGGATCGTCTTCCACCAGCTTGTGCAGCGCCGGGGCCAGCTTGTCCTCGTCGCCGCGCGTCTTCGGCTCGATGGCGTAGGTCATCGCCGGCTCGGGCATCGCCACCGGCTCGATAAACATCTCGTGCGCCTTGTCGCCCAGCGTGTCTCCAGTCAACGTCGTGCGCAGCTTCACAGCCGCGCCCAGATCGCCCGCGTGCAGCTCGGAGACCTCCACCGGCTTGCGTCCCTGCATGATGTACAGATGTCCCAGGCTCTCCGACTCCTGCCGCGAGTAGTTCTGCACCGTCGCGCCCGCCGTGATCTTGCCGCTGACGACCTTGAAGAACGTGACCCTCCCGGTGAACGGGTCGGTCATCGTCTTGTAGACGTAGAGCGCAAGCGGCGCCTTGTCGTCCACCGAGCGCATCACAATCTCGTCCTCCCCCTCGGCGGCAACGCCATGGACGCCGCCTCCATTGCCTGCCGTCGTCTGGATCTTGCCTCTGGCCGCCACTGCATCGCGCTCGGTCGGGGCCGGTGCATACGCTTTCAAAAACTCCAGCAGATGGTCGGTCCCCACGTTTCTCAGTCCGCTGGCGTACAACAGCGGAAAGATGTTGTCCTCGCGAATCGCCTCGTGCAGCGCAGCCACCATGTGCTCCTCGATGAGCGTTCCCGAGTTGAAGTACTCCTCCATCAACTCGTCCTTGCCCTCGGCCACCAGCTCCACCAGCGCCTCGTGCGCGGCCTTCGCGTCGGCCTGCACCGCCTCCGGAATCTTGATCTCCTCTCCGCGCCCATTGCCGTCCGGCTCATACACAAANNACCACCTGGCGGCCCCACCTCTCCTGCATCTGCTCGATCATCTGATGCCGTCCCTGACGGCTATCGGCCTTGGGATGGTCCACCTGAGTGATGACCACCACGCGCGGCAGGTTCACCTCGCCCGCGTACTTCCACACCCGGTCGGTCACCGCCTCCACTCCAATCTGCGCGTTCACCACCACCAATGCCGCCTCCACCGGCAGCATCGCCGCCCGCGTCTCGTACAGGAACATGTGGAATCCCGGCGTATCGACCAGGTTGATCTTCACCCCGCCCCACTCCACGTACGCGACCGCATTGGCCATNNACGTCCCGCCCCAGATAGTTCTTCATTCCCCGCTCCTCTTTCCCCTGTGACCCGGATCAATCATTCAATCTATCAAACGGCTTTCCACTCGCGTTCAGAGCACACAACCACCCACACGCCGCGGAAGGGGCATCCTATCACAAACGCAACAGTCCTTTCCCCCCTCCCATAAAGCCCGGCGCAGGAGGCCTCGCTCCGCGCCTCCGCCCCTCACCGTTTTGAAGGCGCAGAAGATCAACTGGCGTTTCGATAGATTCTTTGGCTCGTCTGGATCAGCCTATAATGTCGGTCAACGGAATTCGAAATGGAAGAGAATCGTTCAACTCAGACCGAAGTGAGACCTGTGAGTCGCTTCCTGCGATTTGTATTGGCGAGCATCACCACTCTCGTACTCGGCGGCATCATTCTTGTTGTCATGCGTGCAACGGGCATGTTGGTGGGGGGTGCCAATGACTTCTTCTTCCCGGAATACCTTGGGCAACTCGTGCAGTTCGCTCCTATCGTTGGTATCGCCGCCGCCACCTATCCGCGTCGATGGCTCTCCGGCCGTCACAACGCTTTAATCGTGGCGGTGGTTGGTGCGGCAGTGGGGTGCCTGTGCTACTACGTACTCCAGGAACGGATAGCGTGGTTGAGTCATCATGCAGCAACAACCGGCATTCAGAACATTCCGCGGTTGTGGCGCTATACGTTTTGGGAGGTCACGCCTGTCTTCGAATTTCAAATCGCATCGTGCTGGATCGCTACAGGCGCGTTAGCCATGCTGGTGACATTGACACGCAGAACGCGATCAGTTCTGGTCGCCATCGCGGTGCTCTGCCTGCTGGCGGTGGTGCTGCCATCTCCGATTTTCAACTATGTAAGGCACAATCAGGAGCTCACTGTCGCCATTGTGATTCCAGCCAGTCCTGGAGCAAGTCCGGCGAAACCGCTGCGTGCTTATAGCGTCGCCACCGGATCCCATTGGCTTAGCAAGGCGGAAGCAGATGCAGCGGCAGCCCACGCCTTGGAAGCGCTGCGCAAAGCGGGACTTCCCGGCCCATACCGCGTAGCCGAAGTCAATCAATCCGGCACAGGGAAGAAGGCTTTTCAGATTATTGTTTTGAATCCTCCTGTTCCCGCCGACACACAACTACCGCAACCGGACGGTACTGAGTTGATCTATGTTTCGGGCCCGGACGGTTGGCACACAATCCCCGCGCAAGCGCGAACGCTCGGTCGCAATGTTGAGATTCATGGGCCAAAATCGGGTGACCGTTGGATGGCATCTTATTGGATTCACACTGCGACCGATCCAGGAGCATTTGGAGGAGCGATTTGGCCAGACTGACCTGCTCTCACGGTCAGTTCCGTTTCTCCGATTCTCAAAGCCTCCGGAACACTCTCTTCGCGAAGATCCGCGTTCATCAACGGTCGTCGTTAGCCTTTGGCTCCTCAACGCAAAAAAGGCCGTCCCCGAAGGAACGGCCTTTCTGCTTTACTTGTTCTCAGCAAGGATTGCCGGAGGTTACTCGCCTTCGCGTTCGGAGCGCTTCCAGTTGATCAGATCGCCCAGAGTCGTGCTGCTGCTCGATGAAGAAGACGAGGACTTTTGCTCCTTGTGACCCTTCTCGCTGCCGCCGCGCTCCTTGTAGCTCTNNGTGTCCACATCCAGCTTCACCGCAACATTGTTCTGATCGACAGCCTCGGAGACGTGGCACAGACCCTCGACTCCCTCGGCAATCTCCACGAACGCGCCGAACTGCGCGGTCCGCAGAACCTTGCCCTTGATGACATCGCCGATCCGGTGCTGCGCGAAGAAGGTGTCCCAAACGTCCGGCTGCAACTGCTTCACGCCCAGCGAAAGCCGCCGGTTCTCCGGCTCCACGCCAAGAACGATCGCCCGCACCTTCTCGCCCTTCTTCAGCACCTCCGACGGGTGCTTGATGCGCTTGGTCCAGCTCAGGTTCGACACATGCACCAGTCCGTCGATGCCGTCCTCGATCTCGATAAATGCGCCGAAGTCGGTCAGGTTGCGCACCCGGCCCTCGATAATCGCGCCGATCGGGTACTTCTCTTCAAGCTGCTCCCAGGGATTATCCTGAAGCTGTTTCATGCCCAGCGAGATGCGCCGGTCGGTGGGATTCACGCTCAGAATGATCGTCT
Organism: Granulicella sp.; assembly: GCA_003142215.1. GTDB lineage: Bacteria > Acidobacteriota > Terriglobia > Terriglobales > Acidobacteriaceae > Edaphobacter. The sequence continues at coordinate 10,957 of PLOT01000098.1, forward strand.
CCACCTCGTCGCCCGGCTTCACCATCTTCGACGGATGCTTCATCCGCTTCGACCAGGTCATCTCGGAGACGTGTACCAGCCCCTCGATTCCCTGTTCCAGCTCCACAAACGCGCCGTAGTCGGTCACCGACAGAACCCGCCCGCGCACCTGCGCGCCAATCGGGTAGCGCTCCGACGCATCCAGCCACGGATCGGGCGTCAACTGCTTGAAGCCCAGCGAGACCCGCTGCTTCTCTTTGTCGAACTTGAGCACCTTGACCTGAATCTCATCGCCCACATTCACCAGATCGCGCGGGTGCGTCAGCCGTCCCCAGCTCATGTCGGTGATGTGCAGCAGACCGTCCAGTCCGCCCAGATCGACAAACGCGCCGTAGTCGGTCAGGTTCTTCACCGTCCCGGTCAGCACGCTTCCCTCTTCCAGGGTGGCGAGCGTGACTGTCTTCTTCTCGTTCTGCTCCTCTTCCAGGATCTCCTTGCGGCTGATCACCACGTTGCCACGCTTCTTGTTCAGCTTGATGACGCGGACCTCGATCTCCGTGCCGATGTAGCCTTCGAGGTTGCGCACCGGGCGCACCTCGATCTGCGAGCCGGGCAGAAACGCCTTGATCCCGATGTCCACGGTCAGCCCGCCCTTCACGCGGCTCACCACCATGCCCTTCACCGGAGTCTTGTCGTTCGCGGCCTTCTCCAGCTTGTCCCAGATCTTGTGCCGCAGCGCCTTCTCGTAGCTCACCAGGTAGCCGCCTTCCGGCTCCTCGCGCTCCACCACTACCTCAACCGAATCGCCCACGTTGAACTTCGGCTTGCCCTCGTAGTCCAGCACCTGCTCCAGCGGGATCAGGCCCTCGGACTTCAATCCGATGTCGATCACCACATGCTTGTCCGTGATCTTGACCACGGTGCCCGTGACCACAACCTCTTCCGTGGTCAGGTTCGCGGCGGCTGCCGTCTCGGCGGCCTGTTCGCGGTCGAAGTTGGCCAATGCCGCGGCAAAGTCCGCCGCGTCGTAGTCCGGCTCGGCGGACAAACCGGAATCTTCAGCAGTTGCTTCCGGCGGGGTCGTTTCTCCGCTGGACGCTGAGATGTTGACAGGCGCGTCTGCGTCCTCTGCTACCGGCTCAGGCGTGGTTGAGGGGATGGTTGGGGACAGCTCGGCTTGCTCCGCTGTCGCTTCGGGCGCTAGGGTTTCCAGTTCGGTAGTCAGGGGTTTACTCTCGGTTTGGTCAGGATTGGGAACGTCTACGGTCATTGATTGCGTTGCTCCGGGATCCAAACTTCATCAAAATTCATTCCATCCGCGCAGCAGCTTCGGTATATCAGGCAACAGTCTCAAAAGACGCGTTGCTCGCTACACCGAAACAGATTCGGCAGGGTGGAAATGAACCATCTTGCAGAGGAGTTGCTGTACTTGGATCCCACACACAGCATCTCCACTAAAGGATATAGGCTCGGATGGACAGAGTCAATCCATTTACGCACCGCTCAATTCATCATTCTGGCGTAGCCAGAATCTCTGTATCTGTTCTGTCCGTTCTCTCCGCCGAAGGAGCCAACTCCAGTCCCCGCACAGCCGGCCCCTTCCGCACCTTGTATACTTCCACCCATGGATCGTCTCTGGACCCCGTGGCGCTATGAGTACGTCAGCCGCACCGAAGACTCCTCCCGACCCGGAGTCCCCGCCGCGCTCGACGCTTGGCCCGGCTTCCCCGCCGATTCCGGCAGGAAGGACTGCGACTGTGTCTTCTGCAACATGATCGCCGCCGTCGATTACGCCATCGCCCACGGCACGCCCATCGACGATGCCGAAAAATCCGCCCACCTCCTCACCCGCGGCCCCTCCTGCTTCCTCTGCCTCAACGCCTTCCCTTACAACACCGGACACATCCTCATCGTCCCTTACCGCCATCTCGACTCGCTCGCCGCTCTTCCGCCCGCCGACGCGCAGGAGATGATCTCGCTGGCTCAACGCGTGGAATCCGTCCTGCGCGCCGTCTACAACCCCTCCGGCCTCAACTTCGGCCTCAACATCGGACAGGCCGGCGGCGCGGGAATCGCCTCCCACCTCCACATGCACGCCCTGCCCCGCTGGATCGGGGACACCAACTTCATGACCGTCACCGCCGCCACCCGCGTCCTGCCCGAAGCACTCGACACCACATGGTCCCGCATTCGCCACGCCTGGCAGCCCTGACCAGCCTCACCTCTGGTGCCCCATCCATTCCGCGCCCCAATCCTGCTCTTCATTCTGGCGCCCCAATCCTGCGTCGTCATTCTGGCGCAGCCAGAATCCCCGTATTTGCCTTCTTTCGCTGGGCTCCGCATCCATTCCGCGATCTCTGCGATGAATGGAGATCTTGCCTTACCGGAGGGAGCAGGGGGCTTCAGCCCCCTGAATATAGCCAATGAATTCAAGGGGCTTTAGCCCCGGGCCTTCTGCCATGAATGACAAGCAAGCCTTTTCCCGCAGCCTGTTTACCCATGCCGTAATAGCCGCATAGTCTATGGGCTTTAGCCGCTGAGGTCGTAATTCGGGCTTGTTCAGCCCCGCTGCCTTATTCCGGCTTCGCACCCGGTGCATCCGGAGCAGCCGTGCCGGAACTCGTCCCCGGCGGCGGCGGAGGAGGCGACCCAACCCGCGTCGCCTCGTAGTTCGTGATCTGCCATGTCCCCGAAGCCAGCCGCGAATACACACGCATGTAGCGATAGGTTCCATGCATCGCCGCGCCTTCGTTCGTCCCCTCCACCTCGGCCCGCGAGGTGACGATCGCGGTCGGCCCAATCAGCTTCACATGGACGTCGTCCAGATCGAGCCGCGTCAGGACCGTTCTCCGGTTCCGCATCCGTTCCAGCAGCTGCATCTTGGTCACCACCTGGCCGCTCATGTTGATGCCCACGAAGTCGTCCGACAGCAGCCTGCCCATGGCCTCCACGTCGCCAGCCAACTCGGCGCTGCGCCACGCCTGCTCCATCTGCTCCACCTGGTGCTTGAACTGGTCGTTCCGCCGCGGATGCTGCCCCCTGGCCGGCGCATCCACCACAAACAGAATCGCCGCCAGTGACGCCAGCGCCACCAGACCTGCGCCACGCCGAAATACTCGATGCTGGGAGTTAAGTTGCGCCATGGGTCAATCCGTCTCGCAGTCCGTCGTGACGGATACTAGACTGCTTTAACCCATGGAGTCAAAAGAAAGTCGCGTGAACGCGTTTTTCCCCCGCCCACAGCGTTTTACACGATCGCATCGAGATACTTGATCTGCTGCGCGCGCATCAGCCGGAAGAACCCCTCCGCCCCGTACTCGCGGAAGTGGGCCGAGTTCTGGTGCAATGCCAGCGCAGCCTCGTCCGCATACTGCTCGTAGATCAACACCGTCGCCGGGTCTCCCGCCAGGAAGTGCGCAACGTACGTGACGCATCCCGCCTCCTCGCGCGATGCCAGCGTCAGCTTGCGCAGCATCTGGGCCACCGCATCGTGGTCCGCCTCGGCAATCTTCATCCGTACCGTAAAACTGATCATCGCTCCTCCGTCTACGCCCTCAACTCCGCCTCGAACTCCGGCAGCGTCATCGTCTGGTCGCGCTCCGGCCCGGTAGAAACCATCCCGATCTTCGCCCCAGACTCGCGCTCCACAAACTTGAGATACTCCTGCGCCAGCTTGGGCAGCTTCTCAAACTCCGTAATGCCTTCAGTGGGGCAATTCCAGCCCTTCAGCCTGGTATACACCGGCTGGATCGCCTCAAACCCCCGCATGTCCGCCGGAATCGTCTCCGTCAGCCTGCCATCGATCTTGTACCCCGTACACACCGGAATCTCAGCGCATTCGTCCAGCACATCCATCTTGGTCACCACCAGCCACTGGGTCCCATTGATCATGTTCGAGTAGCGCAGCAGCGGCAGATCGAGCCATCCGCATCGTCTCGGCCTTCCCGTCACCGCGCCGTACTCCTGCCCGCGCGCTCGCAGCAGCGTCGCCGAGTCGTCCTCGATCTCCGTCGGGAACGGCCCCTCGCCCACCCGTGTCACATACGCCTTGGTCACCGCGATCACCGTCCCGATCAACGTCGGCCCCACGCCCGTCCCGGTCACCGCGCCGCCCGCCGTCGAGCTCGAGCTGGTCACAAACGGGTACGTTCCATGGTCGATATCCAGCAGCGCTCCCTGCGCCCCCTCGAACATCACCTTCTCGCCATTCCGGATCGCCTCGTTCAGCAGGACCGCTGTGTCCGTCACAAACGGCGCAATCTGCTCCGCCGCTCGCGCATACTCCTCGTACATCGTCTTCGGGTCAAGCGGTGCCGTGCCAAACAGCGCCGCCGCAATCGTGTTCTTCTCGTCGCACGCGTTCTTGATGTGCGTGCGCAGCAGCGCCGGGTTCAGCAGATCGACAACCCGCAGCCCATTGCGATGGATCTTGTCCTCGTACGCCGGCCCAATCCCCCGCCGCGTCGTCCCGATCTTGGTCCGTCCCGGCGCCGTCTCCGCCGCCAGCTCGATCATCCGGTGGTAGGGCAGAATCACCTGCGCCCGGTTCGACACAAACAGTTGCCCATCCGGCCCGCCAGCCACAGGGAGCCCCGCGTCCCTCAGCCGCTTCACCTCGCTCAGAAACGCCATCGGGTCCAGAACCACCCCGTTGCCGATCACCCCCCGGCACTCCGGCCGCAGAACGCCGCACGGAATCAACTGCAGCACAAACTTCTTCCCTGCAATGATGACGGTGTGCCCCGCGTTGTGCCCGCCCGCATAGCGCGCCACCACACTGAACCTCTCGCTCAGCACATCGACGATCTTGCCCTTGCCCTCATCGCCCCACTGCGCGCCGAGAACCACTGCTGATTTACGCTGACTCACGAAAGATTTGCTCCGGAAGGGGTAGGTCCGCGAAGATCTCTCCGCGCCCATAATTCATCTTATACTGGATAGAAGAACGACCGATACGAGGAGGGCAACGTGGTTCAGGTCAGAGAAGCAGTTCAGAAAGCGCAAAGCTATCTTCCCGATGTCTTTCAATCGGCAGAAGGTCAGGATCTACGGCTGGAAGGAGTTGAGCTGAGCGACGACTCAAGGTACTGGACGGTCACATTCTCTTACGCCGAGCCCGGCGGCCTGCTCGGGCGCATCGGGCGCGAGTACAAGACCGTGAAGCTGCGCGCCGAGGATGGCGAACTTTTCGGAGCGCGAAATGGTATCTCCAGTTCGGGTCTGATGTGAAGCCGCATCTCACTAAGGTCATCCTCGATACAAATCTCCTTCTGCTCTGGCTCGTTGCGCGGACAGATGCAACACTCTTGCACCAGTTCAAACGGGTTCAACAGTTCACCAATCAGGACATCGAGTTGCTTGGAGAACTCCTCCAGCCCTACCGGAAGTTCGTGACCACGCCTCACATCCTGTCCGAGACGAGCAACTTTCTCGATCAAGCTCCATCCTGGCAACGAATAGCCTTGGTGAACAGACTGAAAGACTTCATCCGCAGCGGAGTCGAGGTCTACCGCCCCGCAGACGAACTCATCGAGCGGGACGAGTTCAACACGCTCGGCCTCACCGATACCGCCATCGCGCAACTGAGTGCCGAATCCGTCGTCCTTACGGTCGACTATCGCCTCGCCGGAAAGATCGAAGCCCTGGGCGGAAATGCCCTGAACTTCAATCACTATCGAACCGGACTTGCGGCACCCCTCTAGTCCTATGCCTGAGCTTCCCGAAGTCGAGACCATCGCCGCAGGCGTCCACGCCCGCGTCCACGGACAGCGCATCACCCGCGTCTGGACCAGCGGCAAACCGCAGACCTTCAAGTCCCCCGAGCCCGAGATCGCCGCCGCCCTCACCGGAGCCCGCATCGACAGCGTCCGCCGCGTCGGCAAGACCATCGTAATGACCGTTCACCGAGGAAAAACTCCGGACAGAAAGGATGTGGGTGCCCCATCCATCGCGGCCTCATCGCGATGGATGGGTTCGGCCGCCGGTTCGACCGAACTCCTCATCCACCTCGGCATGACCGGCCGTCTACTCGTCTCCGCGCCCGAAATCCCTCTCGCGCCCCACACCCACGCCATCCTCACTCTGGACGACCGCCGCGAAATCCGTTTCGTCGATCCCCGACGCTTCGGCCGCCTCTCCATCCACATCCCACCAACACTTACAACTCACAACTTACAACTTACAACTTCTTACACCGGCCCCGGCAGCGAACCCCTCACCATCTCCCTCGCCGGTTTCATCGCGCTCTTCCATCCGCGCCGCACGCCGATCAAGGCCGCGCTGCTCAACCAGTCGCTGCTTCACGGAATCGGCAACATCTACGCCGACGAGTCGCTCTTCCGCGCCGCCATCCGTCCCACTCGCCAGTCCGCCCGCCTCACCCGCGCCGAGCTCGCCCGCCTGCGCGCCTCGCTGGTCAAAGTCCTCCGCCACGCCATCCGGCTCGGCGGCTCGTCTGTCTCCGACTATGTCGATGCCGAAGGCGCCCGCGGCTTCTTCCAGCTCCAGCACCGAGTCTACCGGCGCACCGGCCTGCCCTGCCTCACCTGCTCCACTCCCATCCGCCGCATCACCCTCGCCGGCCGCAGCACCCACTTCTGCCCCCATTGCCAGAGGTAATTCCGAAGGCCAACGGTTATACTCAATGCAGGAGCATGCCCAATGTCGACTCTGTCAAGAACCGTTGTCGTGGACGAACAGTTGGACCGCGAGGCATCCCAAATCCTCGCTCAGATTGGTTTGAGTGTCGATGATGCTCTCCGCCTGCTCCTCACGCAGGTGGTTCACGACGAATGCCTGCCCTTCTCGATGCACATTCCAAACGCCGAGACCATCGCCGCCATGCGCGCTGCCGACCGCGGAGAGGGGCAGCGATTTGCCACTCCCGAAGAACTCTTCAAGGAACTTGGTATATAAACGCCATCGTCTGGTTCTTTTGAAAAGTTGCCCCCCATCACAATGTATAGGTATGTCAAGCTATATATGGGATATAACTAAGTATACAATGGTTGGCAAGTAAGTGTCTGAAAACACACAGCAGACTCCGCGTCCTATGTGATACAATCTACCGCATAGGAAGACCAAGCGAAAAATGGCGAACATGCTGACCTCCGTACTCTTGACGCAATACCGGCGCGACCTCAAGCGTTGCGAAAAGCGCGGCAAGCCCATGGAGAAGATGCGTCAGGTCATTCTTCTACTGCTCTCTGGAGAGCCGCTTCCAGTGCGCTATCGTGACCACGCCCTCTCGGGAGACTGGATCGGTCACCGCGATTGCCATGTCGATCCCGATTGGCTTCTGATCTATAAGGTTGACTCAGAGAGCCTGTACCTTGTCCGCACCGGCTCGCACTCCGACCTCTTTTCAAAGTAGCTGACATTGTTCCTGCTGGGCGAACTCCGAACTCCCCGCGCCGCGCCTACACTAACTCCCATGCTCCGCTACGCCATCACCGACCGCGCCCGCTTCTCCGCCGAATCCGGGCAGCAGGCCGAGCCTCACTGCCAAGCCGCGCTCCTCGCCCACGCCGCGCGCCTCGCCGCCGACGGCATCGACTTCCTCCAGCTCCGCGAGAAAGACCTCTCCGCCGCAGCTCTCACCTCGCTCGCCCGCAACCTCCTCGCAACCCTCCGCGCCGACCGAACGCGCCCCGCGCCCAAACTCCTCATCAACTCCCGCGCCGACATCGCCATCGCCACCCACGCCGACGGAATCCATCTGACCTCTTCGCCCAATGAACTCACCCCCGCCCAGATTCGCACGCTCTACGCCGCAGCCAGCCTGCCTGAGCCCGTCATCAGCCTCTCCTGCCATACCCTCGCCGAGGTCGCCCGCGCCGCGTCCTCCGTCCCCAACGAACGCCCCACCCTCATCCTCTTCGGCCCCGTCTTCGAAAAAGTAGTACGGGAAACAGTCGTCGCGATGAACTCTCCCTCAATAACGAATTGTCATTCTGACCCTGAACACAGTGAAGGGGAAGAATCCCCGCATTTTTCTGGTTGTGCGACGGCTTCCCCCGGAGGAGAAAATGCTGTGGAGGAGGCCAGCGAAAGACCCATCTCCGACAAAAAAATCACCGCGGGCACCGGTCTGGATCTCCTCCGCGCCGCCTGCCTCGCCGCCGCGCCCATCCCCGTCCTCGCCCTCGGCGGCATCACCCCCGCCAACGCTGCCTCCACGCTCGCCGCCGGGGCTGCGGGCGTCGCCGCCATCCGTTTCTTTCTATCGGAATCCGCACAGATACCCCCAGAATCCTCCCATTGACCTCGGCCCCGCAACGCCCTACCCTTAACTTCGTGCTCATCACTCCCCTCCAACTCGAAAAAGAGCCGCTCCTCTTCGACGAATCGCTCCCCTCCGGCGCGCTCGACTACGCCCCAGACGTCTCTCAGGTTGGCCCGCTGCCCATCCTCGGCCGTGCCGATCTCATCGTCGAGAACCGCGGTCACAGCCAACAGGTCGCCGACATTCGCGTCCGTGCTGCCTACCATGGAGACTTTGAACTGCTCTGCGCGCGATGCGTCGAGCCTGTTCCCACTCCGGTCCGCGGCGACTTCGACCTCATCTTTCGCCCCCAGGCCGCCGACGCAGAGCCCGGAGAGCGCTCCATCACACCCGACGAGACCGAAATCGGTTATTATGATGAAAGTGGTCTCTCGCTTGAGGATGTCGTGCGCGAACAGGTGCTTCTCTCCCTGCCCTCCCGCACGCTCTGCAAAGAAGACTGCAAGGGACTTTGTCCGCGCTGTGGCCAGAACCTGAACCTCGCAACCTGTAATTGCANNTGCTTCGGGGTGGAATGCGCTTGCGGGCCTGGCCGGCACGATCAAACCCGGTTAGCACATTTTAAAGCCACCGGGCCTCCAATCGCCGCCGCAAGCCGTATCGCAGTCGGCGCGGGCCAATCGAAAGGGAACAGAAATGCCGAATCCGAAACGCCGCCACTCCAAGCAACGCACCTCCAAACGCCGCAGCCACGACTTCCTCACTCCGGTCAGCACCTCGGAGTGCCCCAACTGTCACGAACGAAAGCTGCCCCACCGTATCTGCCAGAAGTGCGGACAGTACAAGGGCCGCGAAGTCCTCGCCGTGAAGGAAGCAAGCTAACCCCTGTCCTTGTTCCCACACTCCCAGATGCCAATCGACATCGCAGTTGATGCAATGGGTTCCGACAAGTCTCCCGAATCCGAGATTCGCGGGGCCATCCTCGCCTCGCGCACTCTTGGCGTCCGCGTCCATCTCGTCGGCCCTCAAGAGATCCTTCGCCCCGCCCTCGACCGCGCCCTGCGCAGCCGCTTCCCTGTCCGCTACGGACGCAAGCGCCCGCAGATCGAGATCGTCCACTCCTCCGAGTGGATCGGCATGGAAGACAAGGCCGCCCAGGCCGTCCGCGCCAAGCGCGACTCCTCCATGCGAGTCGGTCTGCGCATGGTGCGCGAAGGCACCGCCGCCGGTTTCTTCACCGCCGGCAACACCGGCGCTGCCATGGCCACCGCCAAGATGGTCCTGGGAATGCTCGCCGGAGTCCATCGCCCCGGCCTCTCCACCATTCTGCCCACGGCGCTCGGAATACCCTCCATCCTGCTCGACGTTGGAGCCAACGTCGATTGCGACCCAGACAACCTCGTCCAGTTCGCCGTCATGGGCCACATGTATGCCCGCAACGTCCTGCACATCGCCCATCCCCGCGTCGGCCTGCTCTCCATCGGCGAGGAGGACAGCAAGGGCAACTCCCTCACCCACGACACCTTCCCCCTGCTCCAGGCCCGCCCCGAGATGAACTTCATCGGCAACGTCGAGGGCCGCGACCTCTTCAACGGTCACGCCGACGTCATCGTCTGCGATGGATTCGTCGGCAACGTCGCCATCAAGACATGCGAGGGAACCGCCCGCCTGGTCAGCGTCCTGCTGCGAGAGTCCCTCAAGTCCACCGTCACCTCGCAGGTCGGGGCACTCCTCTCCCGCCGTGCTTTCCAGGACTTCAAGAAGCGCGTCGACTACTCCGAGTACGGCGGCGCGCCCCTGCTCGGAGTCCGCGGTGTCTGTATCATCGGCCACGGCGCATCCAACGAGCGCGCCATTATGAACGGAATCCGTGTCGCCGCCGAGTTCGCTCAGGCCGAGGTCAATTCCGGCATCGAAGCCGCCCTCCGCCCCGCCTGAGCCACCGTCCCTCTGGTTTGTCATTCCCGTAGGGAATCGGCTCTTCGCAGATGCCTGTTCTTGCTGTCATCCTGNNCGAGCGCGAAGGACCCCGATGCATCCCGACCCGCCACAACCGCATGCCCTTTTCTCCCACAAACTCCCGCCGTTTCCCGTTCTCTCGCCTGCACGCAAAATCCCACAATCCCTGAATAATTAACTGAATTCGTACCCAAATGTGTTAGAACCAATGTACCCATCGGCTCACATCCATCTGCCGTTAGACTTGGTTTTATCAGGAGACAGCCCCATGCTGACCCCACAGAACCTGATCCTCAACCGCCCCTTCCTCACGCCTCTCACCCACGCCGAACCAGGGCAGCAGTCGAGCCTCATCCCGTCGCTCGCATCGCTGCCCGGCGCATTTCTCATCGCAGCCCCCAGCGAAGAGGACGAAGAAGAAGACGAAATCGACCCTGAGGACACCGAAGACCACCTCGACGACCAGGAAGAAGACGAAGACGTGGACGACGACGAAGAAGAAGATGACGAGGACGACGACGACGACCAGGTCATCGAGGACGGCGGCGACGAAGACGAAGAAGAAGAGGACGACGACGAAGAAGAGGACGGCGAGCACGACCCTGACTCCGACTCCGACTCCGTGGAGTTTTTCATGCATCCCTCCCGTTCCATTCCACGCAGCCGGAGGGTCCAGTAGCGTCCCCCAAAATGAGGTACCCCAATGAAGCGCAGGATTCTGCTTGTAGACGACGAAGTGGCCGTTCTGCTCACCCTCAAAGCTGTCCTGGAGATCAGCGGTTTCGATGTGGACACCGCTGCCTCGGGCCGCGAGGGCAGGAGCAAGCTGCGCGCCCACCAGTACAACATGGTCATCACCGACATGCGCATGGAGAGCGACGACGCCGGTGCCGAGGTCATCTCCGCGGCCCAATCGGCCAGCTATCACCCGGCCATCGCCCTGCTCACTGCGTTTCCCATCGCCGACGAAGACTGGCAGACCCTGGGCGCAGACAAGATGCTGGTCAAGCCCATGCACACTCAAATCCTGCTGCAGCAGATCGAGAAGCTGCTCGCCTCCCACGAGGCCAGGCTGACCATCTGGAGCGTCCCCCTGCCCACCTCGGCAGCGGCAAGCAAAGCCGCAAAGCCTGCCTCAACCAAATCAACCAAACTGGCCAAGCCAATCGCAAAAAAATCCGCCGGACCGCGCAGCGCGGGCAAGTCTGCCGTAAAAAAATCCGCCGCAAAGCAAGTTGCCAAAGCCGCCCGGCGATAACCGCCATGCTCCCTACCGCGGAGCGTGCTCCTTGATATAGGTGCGCAACGCCAGGTTGATCTCCAGCGCCTTGCTCACGCCGTTGTCCAGCATGTGCAGCCATTCCCTCGCCGGCTCCTTCAGTTCCACCGTGCCCAGCAGATAGTTGGTCTGAACGATGATCTCCAGCGCATTCGACAGGTTGTGCGCCAGTTTGCGAATCTCCAGCGCAAGCTCTTCGGGAATCTCCGGAGGGCCGCTCTGGGGCGTTGTCTGCGTTGGTTCGCTCATAATCGCGTGAAATGCCTCCCACGGATGGTGTTCTCTGAAGCCGTTTCAGTGTATGACAAGATGCGCGCAATTGACAGCAGACTCCGCGTTTGAAAGACTAGGGACTCACGACTGCCGTGTCCAACCGCNNGGGTTCGAGACATACAGGCAGTGCCGTAGTGGCGGAATTGGCAGACGCGCATGGTTCAGGTCCATGTACTCGCAAGGGTGTGGGGGTTCGAGTCCCCCCTTCGGCACCAAATTTTTTCTAACACACACTGAATGTCCACGCAGCTTGAGCAGATTCTCGCGCATACTCAGCTCGAAGTAACGGAACGGCGCGTCGCGGCCGATCTCGCGCTTCTTGAGCGGAGGGCCGCCGCGCACACGCCACGCGGCTTCGAGGCCGCCCTGCGCAGGGCTGATCCAGCCATCATCGCCGAGTTGAAAAAGGCCTCGCCCTCGCGTGGCCTCATCCGCCCGGACTTCGATCCGGCAGCCCTGGCCCGCTCGCTCCAGGCCGCAGGAGCAGCCGCGCTCTCCGTACTCACGGACGAAAAATTCTTCCAGGGATCGCTCGCCAATCTCACCCTGGCGTCAGCCGCAACCTCGATTCCCTGCCTGCGCAAGGACTTCATCCTCGACCCCTTCCAGATCCTCGAAGCCCGCGCCGCCTCGGCCGACGCCATTCTGCTGATCGTCGCCGCGCTCTCCGACGCCAAACTCAAAATCCTGCAAGACGAAGCGCGCCGCATGGCGCTCGACGTCCTCTGCGAGGTGCACGACCGCGCCGAACTGGACCGCGCCGTCGCCCTCGGCTTCACCATCATCGGCGTCAACAGCCGCAACCTGCACACCATGCAAGTTCAGCCGCAGACCCAGCTCGAACTGGGCGAGTGGATTCCCGGCGACGCCGTACACGTCGCCGAGAGCGGCATTCGCACCGCCGCCGACATATCTCAGATGCGCAAATCCGGCTACCACGCGTTTCTGATCGGCGAGTCGCTGATGCGCCAGCCCAACCCCGCCGCCGCGCTCACCACTCTGCTCCAGCAAGCGGGATGAGGCCGATGCCATGTGGATAAAGATCTGCGGCAACACAAACCTCGAAGACGCCTCTCTTGCCGCCCAGCTCGGCGCGGACGCCGTCGGCTTCGTCTTTGCGCCCAGTCCGCGCCAGGTGACGGCGGCACAGGTCGCGGCAATTACGCCGCACCTTCCGTCCCACATCGAGCGCATCGGAGTCTTCCACTCCAGCGACGCGCAGCAGATCGCAGCTATTGTTCACGAAGCCGGCCTGACCGCGGTCCAGCTCCACGGCACGCTCGACCTGCCGCTGGCCCAGCGGCTCGCGGAAGAGTTCACAGGCAGCGTGCGTATCATCCAGACCCTGCACTGGACGGTCGCCCCCGCAACGGAATCGCCCGCCGCGCGGCTTGCCAGCCAGATCGAGCGCATCGCCCGGCTTGGATTCGCCGGCCGCATCCTGATCGACTCGAAGGTCGGCGCGGCCACGGGAGGCACCGGCGTCGCTTTCGATTGGACAGCCTCGCGCGCCCTCTTCTCCTCCGCGCCGAGCGGCCTGCATCTCATCGTCGCCGGCGGCCTCAACCCGCAAAATGTCGCCCGCGCAATCGCCCGGCTCAACCCCTGGGGCGTGGACGTCTCCAGCGGCATCGAATCCTCGCCCGGCCGCAAGGATCCCGCGCTCCTGGCCCTCTTCATCCAATCCGCCCGCGCCGTTCTCCCACATTACTCCCGCTCATAGCCCAAAGCCCATAGCTCATAGCCGAAACAAAAAAATCGCCGTTGCCCACCCGCAAAAACCCCAGCAATTCCCCTTGTCAAGCCCCTCGACATCCCAAAATCCACCTAACCAACACCAACCAAACCACTTCTCTCCGAAAAATAGTTGGCATAGTAGTTATGCTCCGCTTGATACAATTAACATATGGATCGAATTCATCGAACCCCGCGAGCCTGCCCTATCCGCGCCGTCAGCACATCGTAAACGATTCATTACANNGGGGAGAACAAACAGCGACCAAATGGAGAATAAACAGCAATCAGTTCCTGCGATTCTCCGCTTGAAAATCTGCGAAGCATTCGAGACAACAGGTTCGCCCTTCCAGCGTGGGATTTCTGTCGATGAAACGCATTCGTGCGCGCAACGTCTAATCGTCTGGACATCTCGCATCGCACTGCGTTGCATTGCAGGCGGATATACTTAACTCGGCAACACCACCGTGCAACGCCCGCAGCCACGCACAGCCAAATTCGCATGAGGACCTAACTACCGATGGACACACAGAAGCAAGCTACAGCCGATCTCTTCGCTCGCCTTCGCAACCGCCGTCTGAGCGCGACCTTCGCGCTGCTGGCGGTCCTCTCCTTTGGCATTCTCGTTGGCTCCATCTTCACCCGCTCGGTCAGCGCCAAGGGCCAGGCAATCGACTCCTCCGACGCGCGTCCGCTCAACATTCCCAATCCTCGCGACCTCTCCACCTCCTTCTCCAAGATCGCCAAGGACGTTGGCCCCGCGGTGGTCAACATCAACACCGTCTCGATCCCCAAGCAGTCCGCCAACCGCCGCACCGGTCGCCGCGGCCAGGTCATCCCCTTCGGCGGCAATCAGGGCAACGGCAGCAATCAGGGCAACGGCAGCGACCAGGGCAACGGCAGCGACCAGGGCAACATGCAGGACTTCTTCAACCGCTTCTTCGGCGGGCAGGGCGGAGATGACGGCGAAGACCAGGGCGGCGGCGGCAAGCGCGAGGCGCTCGGCTCCGGCTTCATCGTGGATTCGCGCGGCTACATCATCACCAACAACCACGTCGTCGACAAGGCCGACAAGATCTACGTCAAACTCTCCACCGACCCCGATAACGACAACGATCAAGGCCGTCCCGCGCATGTGATCGGCGTGGACTCCGATACCGACATCGCCGTCATCAAGATCGACGCGCCCAACCCGCTGCCTACTGTCAAGCTGGGTAACTCCGACGGTGCCCAGGTTGGCGACTGGGTCCTCGCCATTGGCGAACCCTTCGGCCTCTCCAAAACGGTCTCGGCGGGCATTGTCTCGGCTAAGGACCGTGCCATCGACGACAATCCCGATAAGCCCAACCAGTTCCAGCGCTTCATCCAGACCGACGCCGCCATCAACCCCGGCAACTCCGGCGGCCCGCTGGTGGATATGGCCGGCGAGGTGATCGGCATGAACACCGCCATTTACACCCAGTCTTCGGGCTCCGAGGGCGTCGGCTTCGCCATGCCCTCCAACACCATCGCCAGCGTCTACAACATGCTGATCGGCCCCGAGCATAAGGTTACGCGCGGCTCCATCGGCATCGGCTTCGCCTCCGCCGTCCCCGCAGCCGTCACCCGCGAATACGGCTTCGCCAACGGAGGCGTCCTTGTCGAGGATGTCACGCCCGGAAAGGGCGCAGACAAAGCCGGGATCAAAGCGGACGATGTTATTGTCTCGGTCGACGGCAAGCCAATCAAGGACGGCGATGCACTGGTGTCCGACATCTCCTCGCGCAAGGTGGGCTCAACCGTGCAGCTAGGCTATCTCCGCGACGGCAAACTGCACACCGCCAGCGTCAGTATTGGCGATCGCAGCCAGCTCGAATCCGACGCCAGCAAGAATGGCGACAACAACGCCACACCCGCCGAGTCCGACGCAGGCGAGAGCAAGCTCGGCATCACTGTCACCGCCGTTCCGCCCCAGTTCGCCAGCAAGCTCGGCATTCAGGGCGGCGTGATCGTCAACACTGTCCGGCCCGGATCGTTTGCCGACGATATACACCTGGAAAAGGGCTTCATTATCGTGGAGATCAACAGGAAGCCCATCGCCGACGAGGCCGCATACCGGGCCATCGTCAACGGCCTGAAGTCGGGCCAGGACGTGGTCTTCAAGGTGAAAGTGCAGGGAGCGAATGCGCCCGTCGGAACCCCCCTCTTTGGAGGCACGCTGCCCTAACCCGTGGTGCGAGCCAGGCAGGAGCGTACGCCATCCGGCGAGCGCTCCTGCTAAGTATCGAGTAAGGAACCCGCTAAGATGCAGAATCCACGATTCGTGTTGCCAAATCGTGAAATCTGGGTATAGTCTGACCACGTCAGTTAGAGGTTTGCATGGGTTCTGTGTCAAATTGCTCCATGAGGTCTATCCTTATTATGCGTTTGGGTCAAATCATTCTGTTGTCAACCCTTATCCTCGGCTCGACCTGCCCCGCAGTCGCTCTCACACACTCGCGCCGCGGACCCACCTCGCCGAGAATCGGCAAACGCACTTCCAAGACCAAGCCACAGAGCCAGCGAACCATTGACGATGAGCGCGCCACCCAGATCCAGAGCGCCCTCATCCGTTCCGGGTACCTCTCTGGCGAGCCCAGCGGCCACTGGGACGCGGAGACCCAGGCCGCAATGGAGAAGCTACAGGGCGACAACGGCTGGCAGACAAAGCTGGTGCCAGACTCGCGCGCCATCATCAAACTCGGCCTCGGATCCAGCACCGCATCGGGCAACTCCCTCGCCGACCAGGCCACGCTCTCTACCTCCAGCCAGCCCAATGCATTCTCGCGGTAATAGATTCTCTTCCCTGCAATCTGCCATTGCTAATATTTTAGACAGAGTGTCGGAGTTTGAGACACAGAGCTGATTTTGCTTGCAACCTGGATTAAAAAAACGGCGGGAACAGGCATTTTTTGCCGGTCCCCGCCAAGCGCTCTTCTGTGAACCTGTGAACTAATCTTGTGAGCAAGACCTTGAACTAGGCCACCTTCTCCTCCTCATCGTGCTTCTTTCTGGCCGTCATACCCTTGCTATTCGCCGAGTTGTCAGAGCGCAGCCCTGCCAGCGCAGCCCGAAGTCGAACCACCGCCGATGAGTGGATCTGCGAGACGCGCGATTCCACCACGCCCAGCGTCAGCCCAATCTCCTTCATCGTCAACTCTTCGTAGTAGTAGAGCGTCAGCACCATCCGCTCCTTCTCCGGCAGTTCCTCGATGGCGTCCGTCAGGCGCTGCTTCATCTCGCCCTGCAGGCAGCGAAAGAGCGGGTTCTCGTCCGGCGGTCCTGGAATATAGGTTAGTTCTTCGTCGCCCGAGTCCTCGGATCGCTGCATGTGCAGGCTGCCGATCTCGAGGCCTTTCAACTCTCCCAGCAACTGCTGGTACGCGCTCAGATCCATATCCATCTCGCGGGCGATCTCCGGCTCCGCCGGCACACGTCCCAGCTTGTGGGTCACCGAGCGAATCGCCTCCTCGACAGCGCGTCCCTTGCGACGCAGCTCGCGCGGACTCCAGTCCAGCGTGCGCAATGAGTCCAGAATCGCACCGCGAATGCGGAACTGCGCATAGCTCTTGAACTGTACCTTCTTGCTATGGTCGAACTTGGAGAACGCATCGATCAGGCCCACTATGCCGGCCGAGATCAGATCATCCAACTCGACATGCTGTGGAAGCCGCTCGTGAATACGCCGTGCCAGGTAACGCACAGTGGGAAGATGTTCCAGCAGAAGCTGGTCGCGCTCCGGAACAGACTCACTCTCCACCTCGCTTGCGAACAGTGCGCCAGTCGCGGAGAGAAACGGGCCGTTGCCTGCCTCCGGCAACTCGGCAAGCCCAGACCCTGCGTTGTTCTGTCGTTCCTGCATCAATAATGTGTGGTCCCTCATACTTGCCTCTTCTCCAATGCGCCAACTTCGAATTCCGATGCCTGACTCCCATATGTTGCAACATCAATCTCAATTAGCATTGGATAGATGCACGACAATGGCCACCGCGTAGCCACATTGCATTAACCTTTTCTCAGATATTCCCAAAATGGGTCAGTGCTCCACTGCGTTGGCACCGTGCGCGGCGTAACGCGCAGCGGAAGGGTCACTTATTGGCACACAGATTTCCTGGGCGGTTAGAGCCTGGTTGAAAGAGGCCGTGTATAGCGAAAAAAAAGTCGCACAGCTTAAAAAAATAGGTTCTTGTGCAACCTGCCAGGCATGTATTCTTTGAATTATTTAATGATTAAGAGATTCGCGGGAACTGGTTATTCTTCAGTTGCGCATGGCTCCGGTAGCGGATGTCCTCGGCTGAAATCTCCGGGTTTGCGCCGGCCAGGATCACTGCGCGTTCGAGCACATGCATCAGCTCGCGCACATTGCCTGGCCAGGAGTGCTCCAGCAACTTTTCCGCCGCGCCGGGCGCGAGCCGCTTGCGCGGACTCTGCTGTCCCAACTGGTCCAGAAAAAATTCCGACAGATCATGGATGTCCTCCATTCGCTCTCGCAGCGCAGGCACCTGGATGGGGAAGACCGCCAGCCGGTGATACAGATCCAGGCGAAACGTACCCTCCGCTGTTTGTTGCTCCAGCGGCTGATGGGTGGCCGCGATCAGGCGCACGTCGACCCGTGTCATCTCATTTCCGCCTACCCGCTGTAGCTCGCCCGACTCCAGAAAGCGCAGCATCTTGGCCTGCATTCCCACAGGCATCTCGCCAATCTCGTCGAGCAGCAGCGTTCCTCCATCGGCCGCCTCGATCCGCCCCATGCGCGACTGCACCGCACCGGTGAAGGCGCCGCGGGTGTGGCCAAATAACTCAGCTTCCAGCAACGACTCCGGAATGGCCGCGCAGTTGAGCACTCCGAAGGGCTTTCCCGAACGCGTGCTGAGCCGATGCAGGGCGCGCGCAACCACCTCTTTGCCGGTCCCCGTCTCGCCTTCGATCAACACCATGGTGGAGCGCGGCGCCACCAGGTGTACCAGCCGCGCCATCTCGCGCATCGCCGGGCTATCGCCCACCA
>PLOT01000231.1 GCA_003142215.1 Granulicella sp.
AGTTGGCATAGTAGTTATGCCCAATCTGCTATCCTTAACATAGAGCTAAAGAGAAGGCAGAACTCCGGACACCAAAACCGGACTTTGTTTTCTTATATTTAGCATCTAACTCGTTTAGACGGGGTACTTTGCAGACAAATGTCTGGAACTATGTGGTTCCAGATACTTTATCGCATGGGGGGGGGAGGGGGTACCACCGAATTGAGCGAGACGCCAACCAAGCTCGGACTGATCGCCGGTAACGGCCGCTTCCCGTTCGTGCTGCTCGATGCCGCGCGTGCCGCAGGTCTCTCTGTCGTCGTCGCTGCCATTAAGGAGGAGACCGACCCCGAGATCGACGCGCGTGCCGCCGCCGACCCCGCCATCCGCGTCCACTGGCTCTCGCTCGGAGAACTCTCCCGCCTCATCGACACCTTCCGCGCCGCAGGCGTCACCCGCGCCGTCATGGCCGGCCAGGTCAGGCACACGCAGATCTTCTCCAGCATCCGTCCCGACTGGCGGCTCGCCAAGCTCCTGCTCAACCTGCGCACGCGCTCCACCGACATGCTGCTGGGCGCGGTCGCCAAGGTCCTCGCCGACGAGGGCATCGAGCTCGTCTCCTCCACCCAGTACCTCGAACCGCTGCTTGCCAAACCCGGCGTCCTCACCCAGCGCGCTCCCAGCGAAGACGAGCGCAAGGACATCGCTTACGGACGCACCGTCGCTCGCGGCCTCGCCGCCTGCGACCTTGGACAAACCGTCGTCATCGCAGCCCAGGCCTGCGTCGCCGTCGAAGCCATGGAGGGCACAGACGCCACCATCGAGCGCGCTGGCTCCCTCTTCCGCGCTCTCGGCAGCTCGGAGTCCATCCTCAGCCGCTCCCTCACCGTCGTCAAGGTCGCCAAGCCCGAGCAGGACATGCGCTTCGACGTCCCCGTCATCGGCCTCGCCACCATCCAAACCATGACACGCGCCGGAGCCACCTGCCTCGCCGTCGAGGCCGGTCGCACCCTGCTCTTCGATGCCGCTGCAATCGTCGCCGCCGCCGATCGCGCCAGCATCGCAATCGTCGCAGAGTAAGAAACCTCATCGCACTCCATCTCCGCCGCATCCAATCTCCGTAAGCAAAGCGCGCGTGGACCTCGCGTAACATCTCAATCGACCCCAAGGAGAAGACAATGCTTCGCACCAGTGTCTGGCTCGCAGTTCTCATCGCAATCGTCGCCGTATGCAGCTTCACCCTGAAGGCCCGGGCCGCCGACCCGCTGAAGCCCGGGGACAACGCTCCCAACTTCAGCCTTCCCTCGCAGGAGGACGCGCAGATCACGCTCTCGCAGTTCAAGGGCAAGTGGGTCGTCCTCTACTTCTATCCCAAGGACATGACCTCGGGCTGCACCATCGAGGCCCACAACTTCCAGCGCGACCTGCCCAAGTACGACGCCCTCAACGCCGTAGTCCTCGGCGTCTCGCTGGACACCGTCGAGAGCCACAAGACCTTCTGCTCCAAAGACTCCCTCACCTTCAAACTCCTCGCCGACCCCGAACACAAGGTCATCGACGCATACGGCGTGCCCCTCTCCGGCGTGGGGCCCATCAAATTCGCCCACCGCGACACTTACCTCATCTCGCCCGCGGGCAAGATCGTCAAGTTCTGGTCCGGTGTCAACCCCAACACCCACAGCGACGATGTCCTCGCCGCCATCGCCGGCCTGAATGGAGATGAGAAGGTAGAACCAAGATGATGGTGCTGTAACCAGACGCAAAAAGGCCCGGACCTCTCGAGAGGAGTCCGGGCCCTTTTGCTTGCCTGGTTGGACCTGCTGGTTAACTACTTCTTTTTTGCAACCTTCTTTGCGGCCTTCTTGACGGCTTTCTTCGCGACTGGCTTCTTTACAGCCTTCTTTACAACCTTCTTCGCTGCTTTCTTAGTTGCCAAGGTAGTACCTCTCGTTGTTGGTTTTTTGTTTCTTGAAGTGCCCTTGTTGCCGGCCACTTTTTTCAAAGCGGCCTTACCGCCGCGCGGAGCACTCACTTTCTTCGCGGCAGATTTCAATGTCGTCTTCTTTGCGCCCTTCTTGGAGGCCTGCTTCTTCGCCACAACCTTCTTGGCGGGGGCCTTCCTCACGGCAGCCTTCTTCTTCGCAACCGCCTTCTTCTTCGCCGGCGCCTTCTTCACCACAGCCTTCTTCGCGGGCGCTGACTTCTTCGCAGCCTTCTTGACAACGCTGGCCACAGCGCCTGCCTCACTCTTCACCGGGACCTTCGAAATCGTGGTCGCAGGTGTATAGCCGTCGACCGGAGATGGCGGTGCCGCTTCGATGACTGCCTCTTCGGCATGAGGCTCAGATTCCAGCAGTTCGTCAGCTATCTCCTCCAACAGAACGAGAGCTTCGGCGTCATCCATGGGCAGCGTCACCACGATCTCTTCCTCTTCCTCGTCATCGTCGAAGAGGCCGTTGCCTTCGTATTCATCCCCGCCGGCTTCGTCGTCCCCATAGTCCGCAGCCGCATAGATCCTGATCTTCTCATCCGGTCCGTCGAATCCACCATGCTCATTGAACTTCATCGTCGCACCCTCGCGCTGAAATCAATATCCCGTTTACCGAACTCGCAACGCATCCCCGAACTGCATCTTCAACCGCAATGCCGCTGCAACAAAAAATGCAATTGCGCCATGCCTCGGATTCTAGCAACAGAATGCGTCTGTGCGCCAGCAATTGCAAGCAATCTTTTCATCGAGGTAGCGAATACAGCAGCCTTCTGTTTTTATTTGGATGCGCCGTGCTTCTTCGCCGCAACAGTTTTTTTCTTTTCTGTGCTCTGCGAAGATCTCTTCGCGGTGGACTTCGCAGCGCTCACTGCACTCTTCGCGTCTGCGCTCGCTTTGCCCTTTGCGCCGACTTTTCCCTTTGCACCGGCTTCTCCAT
Organism: Granulicella sp.; assembly: GCA_003142215.1. Lineage (GTDB taxonomy): Bacteria > Acidobacteriota > Terriglobia > Terriglobales > Acidobacteriaceae > Edaphobacter. Next base: position 2,907 of record PLOT01000231.1, read on the forward strand.
GTGCGCTGGATCCAGTCTTTGTACTGGCTTCCGCATGGCTTCTGGTTTTGCCGTGTGCCCCCTTCGCCCGCACATGGGTTGTCGGTGCCAGGCGCACCGGCTCAGCGACAGCAAGTGTGCGATGCGGCTTGATCCTGCTCGACGAAAGATGGTTCCAGCGCCGCAGGTCTTCCACCGACACGTTGAACCGGTCCGCCACCGTGACCAGAGTATCGCCCGCGCGAGTCGTGTATGTGGAGTGCAGCGGATGTTGCGTCGCCACAATATTCACCACCGGAACAACCAGTTCTTCTCCCGCGTCGATCGGCGCGTTTGCATCCAGGCCATTCGCAGCGGCAATCTCAGACGGCCGGCCATGAAGGCTGCTCGCGATGCTGTCCAGCGACTCTCCGGCGCGCACAACGTGAAAGCGCCAACTGCCGCGCTTGTCCTCGGGAATCTTTTCGATGCGCTTCCGATAGACCTCCAGCATTCCCACGGGAAGATGCAGGTCGAATCCCATCTCGCCCGGCGTGCTCATGCGCAGAAGACTTGGGTTCAGCGCAACAATCTCCGGCAACGAGGCGCCGGTTACGTCCGCCACAAGCCGCAGATCGACCGCGTAGTCCACCGTCACCGTGTCCGAGACAACCGGCGCATCCGGCACCATGTCCTCCAGCCCGTATTGCTGCGGGTTCTTCGCCACGATGATCGCCGCGATGATGCCGGGTACATAGTTCTTCGTTGCCTGCGGCAGCGCGTTGCGCCGGTACAGCTCCCAGAAATCCGCATAGCCTGTCCGCATCACTGCGCGTTGCACGTTCCCCGGGCCCCAGTTGTACGCAGCCATCGCCAGGTACCAGTCGCCAAACTGGTTGTAGAGCATCTTCATGTACTTCGCATACGCAATCGACGATTTCTCCGGATCGAACCGCTCATCGTAGTAGCCATTGCGCGTCAAACCGTACACCCCTTGAAACGGCATGAACTGCCACATGCCACCGGCGCCGGACTGCGCATTCACTACCCGCGGTTGAAAGCCAGACTCCGCAACCGCCAGATAGATCAGGTCCTGCGGAACACCCTCATCGCGCAGGTCCTTCGAAATCATCTCCTTGTATTTGCCCGCGCGTTCCAGCGAACGCAGAAGACTGGCGTGGCCGGCCTTCGAGTTCGAGAAGTAGTTGATGAACCCAGCCACATAGTCGTTCACCACCAGAGGAAAGTCCGATTGCGTCGTCTTCAACTCCTCCTCCACCTTCGCCGTCAGTGCCGCATTGGCCGGGAACGTCACCTCGTCGGCGGCATCCAGCGGCGCTGCCTCGATCGGCGCGCTGAAGCCCGTGCCCTGCTTCAGCGCGGACATCTCAAGCGCATTGATCGCATTCAGCAGATGGTCGAACTCGTCCGAAAGTTGCGGATCGTTCTTCACATCCATTCCACTGGTCAACATCAGATCGACCGCCATGTCGAAGTCGGCCCGCGCGGCCTCCAGCCTCCCGCCGCGGTAGTTCGCAACGCCGCTGCTATACGCCCCTTCAACCTGTTGCAGAAGCTGCTGCGCCTTCTGCGTCTTTGCAGCCAGGTCGTTGGCCTGCTGCTGCGTCATCGCCGGAACAGCCGCGGCCACTGGCACCGGAGCAGCGATCGCCGGCGCTGTAGCATTCGCGGCAATCCCGGCCGGCTGGCCTGCCTGCCGTTGCGGACAGCCCGCCAGCAGTATCAGTGACACGCACGCACTCGCCACTGCCCACCGCCGCATCCCGCTTACCATCCGCGCCCGCTCGTTGTATCGATCGAGAATCTTGTCCCACTCCTTCGCCCGCAACCACAGGGTCGATCGCAAACGCATCCCCATTGCAAACGCAGTGCTCATTGTATGACGTTTGCGGATCGCTTCGGTACACAGACCACATCGTATCGATTCACGGCTGCGCATCTCATCCATTCGCAATCGCCGCACGCTTCGCATGAGTTGCGCGATGTCCTGCACGCCCGCTGCGCAGTGATAGCATCGAAGGTTGAGGCGCTTCGCACCCCGCATGGACCCGAACCACATCCGCAACTTCGCCATCATCGCGCACATCGACCACGGAAAGTCCACGCTCTCCGACCGGCTGCTCGAACTCACCGGCAGCTTGACCGCGCGCGAGATGCAGGCCCAGGTGCTTGACGCAATGGACCTCGAACGCGAGCGCGGCATCACCATCAAGGCCCACACCGTTCGCATGATCTACCAGGCGCACAACGGCGAGACCTATCAGCTCAACCTCATCGACACACCAGGCCACGTCGACTTCAGTTACGAGGTCTCCCGCTCGCTCGCGTCGTGTGAGGGCGCGCTCCTCGTCGTCGACGCATCGCAGGGAGTCGAGGCGCAGACCCTCGCCAATGCCTATCTCGCCATCAACCACGGCCTCGAAATCATCCCCATCATCAATAAAATCGATCTCCCCAGCGCCGACATCGACCGCACCAAGGAGATGATCGAAAAAGCCGTCGGCCTTCCCGCCGACGATGCGCTCGCCGTCTCCGCCAAAACCGGAGAAGGCGTAGCCGACATTCTCGAGGCCGTCGTGCATCGCCTCCCGCCGCCTCGCGGAGACGCCGAAGCTCCATTGCAGGCCCTCATCTTCGACTCCTGGTTCGATCCCTACCGCGGCGTCATCGTGCTCGCCCGCATCATCAACGGACGCCTGCGTCAGGGCATGAAGATCAAGATCATGTCCAACGGCAAGCAGTTCGACGTCGAGAGCATGGGCGTCATGACCCCCAAGCCCGTCCCGCTCGCCGAGCTCTCCGCCGGCGAGGTCGGCTTCTTCGTCGCCACCATCAAGAACGTAGCCGACACCAAAGTCGGCGACACCATCACCGAGGTCGCGCGTCCCTGCGCCAACGCCCTCCCCGGATTCGAAGACATCAAGAGCATGGTCTTCGCCGGCCTCTACACCGTCGATACGCACGAGCACGGAATGCTGCGCGACGCTCTCGAAAAGCTTCGCCTCAACGATGCCAGCTTCTCCTTCGAGCCTGAATCCTCCGTCGCTCTCGGCTTCGGCTTCCGCTGCGGATTCCTCGGTCTGCTGCACCTCGAGATCATTCAGGAGCGCCTGGAGCGCGAGTACGATCTCGACCTCATCATCACCGCCCCCGGCGTCCGCTACCAGATCACCCTCACCGACGGCAAGGTCGTCGAGGTGGACAATCCCTCGCGCTGGCCAGAGACCACCGAGATCGTCTCCATCGCCGAGCCCGTCATCACCGCCCGCATCCTCACCAACGAAGAGTACGTCGGCGGAATTCTTAAACTCGTCGAAGAGAAGCGTGGCCGCCAAAAGAACCTCGAGTACGTCACCTCCACCCGCGTCATGATCACCTACGAACTTCCGCTCAACGAGATCGTCCTCGATTTCTACGACCGCCTCAAGACCGT
>PLOT01000323.1 GCA_003142215.1 Granulicella sp.
GGGATGCTGGTGATCGAGGCGGCCCGGCAGGTGGAGTTCGCGCAGCAGGTGCAGACGATCGTGCTGCGCGGACTGGTGAGGCCGGAAGACATATCGCAGCAGAACCAGGTGCTGTCGACGGCGATTTCGAGCCTGGAAGTGCAGGTCCGGGGCAAGGGAATCATCAACGACTACACGCACCGGCAGAATGCGCTGGTGCGCTTTTTGCAGTGGGCGCTGGTGTTTTAAAGACGGTTGCAGGTTGTTGGTTGCTGGTTGGTGGGAGAGGGATAGCGATGCGGCGAAGCGCGATGGTCCTGATGATGTTGCTGATGAGCGCGAGGGGGTGGGCGGAGGAAGGTGCGCCTCCGCAGCGCGAGGCGCGCATCAAGGACATTGCGACGGTGGAGGGGATCCGCAACAACCAGTTGGTGGGCTACGGGATCGTGGTTGGACTGCATGGCACGGGCGACAGCCAGCAGACGGGGTTTTCCGTGCAGACGCTGGCTTCGATGTTGCTGCGCATGGGAGTGAGCGTGCCGGCGACGGGGATTCGCGTGCAGAACCTGGCCGCGGTGTTTGTGTCGGCGACGCTGCCGCCGTTTGCACGGCCTGGGGCGCAGATCGACAGTACGATCTCGTCCGCCGGGGACGCGACCAGCCTGGAGGGCGGGATGCTGCTGATGACTCCGCTGTATGGCGCGGACGGGAAGATCTACGCGCAGGCGCAGGGGCCGTTGGTGGTGGGCGGCTACTCGGTGAGCGTGAACGGCAACACCAAGCAGTTCAACCATCCGACGACGGCGCGGATTCCCGAGGGCGCGATGGTGGAACGCGGGGTTGCGATTCCACTGGAGGGATTGGCGAGCGTATCGCTGCTATTGAACGAGGACGACTTCAAGAGCGCGGAGGCGGTGGCGTCGGGGATCGACAAGGAGCTTGGAACAAGCTCGGCGCGTGTGGTGGACAGCCGGACGGTGCAGATTCGCGTGGCTGCGGGCCAGGATGTGCCTGAACTGCTGGCACGCGTGGAGGCGATCGAGGTCCCGTTCTATCCGCGGGCGAAGGTGGTGGTGAACGAGCGGACGGGGACGGTGGTGATTGGCGGGTCGGTGGTGCTGCAGCCGGTGTCGATCCTGCACGGCGGGCTGGCGGTGAACATAGTGAATGAGTTTCAGGTGTCGCAGCCGGGCCCGATGTCTTCGGGAACGACGCAGGTGGTGCAGCAGACGCGGGTGGATGCAAAGGACAAGCCGGTGAACCGGATCGAACTGAAGCAGGGAGCGACGGTGGATGACCTGGTGCGCAGCCTGCAGACGATTGGGGCATCGGCGCGGGACGTGATCTCGATCCTACAGGCGATGAAGGCGGCAGGCGCGCTGGAGGCGGAGCTTGAGGTGCTATGAACTTTGCGATTTCAGCAGCGGGAACAGTGCCTCTGGCGAGTGCGACGCAGCCTGCAACAGCCAGCGCCGCGGACCATCGCAAGCTGACGGATGCGGCGCAGCAGTTTGAGGGCATGCTGTTGCAGGAGATGTTGAAACCGATGAGGGAGCATGGGTTCTGCCAGGAAGAGGGCGATGAGGACAACGATAACAAGGAGGAGGGCAGCGGCTTTGGCGATACCCTGAGCAGCTTCGGCACCGAGGCCGTGGCGACGGCGATAGCGAAGGGCGGCGGGTTGGGAATTGCGAAGCGCGTGGTGGAACAGGTGGAGGGCGAAAAGGCAGCGCGTGACGCAGGAGTTGTTGCAGGCGAATCGAATGTGCGACAGAGTCCAAAATAAATTTTGTACGGCACTAAAGGGTTAATTGGGTTTGGTCGATTAAAAAAATAAAGTCTTAGGGAGGTTGGATTGAGCTACTTGAACGGGATTGGGAGTCCACAGCAGGCGTTTAATGCGACCGAAGCTGCTGCATTGGCCAACACGGGCAGCGCGGCGAAGACGGTGAAGAGTGCGGCACCGGAGCCGGCAGCGGCACAGGATATTTTGAGCAGCGCGAGTGCGTTCGACCGGGCGAGTTTGAGCGCGAACGCCGTATTGATGGCACAGGCGTTGTCGGGAAGCGACGTACGGACCGACAGGGTTGCGGCCTTGCAACAGTCGATCGCCGCGGGGACGTACAACGTCTCTTCGCCGGATGTGGCTGACAAGGTGATCAGCGCCCTGCTGCAGTAGCGCGGCAGGCGGAGCGGTCAATGTCTGAAGGTGTAGCTGAGACGGTAGGGACGGACACATGGAGCGGCTTGCTGGAGGAGACTCGGCAGGCGCTTTCGACGTTGCTCGTTGAAGATCTGGAGGAGTTGTCCGCACGCGCCGAGAGGATGTTCGATGCGGCCGCCGGGTTGGAGTCGCGGCGGCGGCAGGGAACGGTGCTTCGCGGAGCGGAGCGGGCGAAGGTGGCGAGAGAACATCGTTTGCTGGGCGACCTGCTGAGAGCCACGGACAAGAACCTGCAGGTGTTGCGGCGGCTCGAGGGGCGGCTCCACGGGCGGGAGCGCGCGGGCGAGGTGAACGAACGATGGGTACTCTGACGGCACTGTTGAACCTGTCGCATAACTCGCTGGAGGCGAACCAGGCCGCGCTCGACATTACGTCGAACAACGTGGCGAACGCCAACACGCCTGGGTACACGGACGAGGTTGCGACGTGGCAGGAGAACGACTCGGTGCAACTGAGCGCCAATTCCAGAGTGGGCGAGGGAGCCAGTGTTTTCGCGGTGTCGCAGCGAGACCCGGTGTTGAACCAGCAGGTAAATAACCAGACGCAACTGGAGGCCTCGAGTGCGTCCGAGAGCACAGCACTGAGCGATCTGCAGTCGATCTTCGGCATTACCGCGACTTCCACAACGGCCGCATCGACGACGCTGGGCACGGACATGAATGCGTTCTTCAGCTCGCTGAGTGCGCTGGAGGCGAGTCCTTCGGACAGCTCGGTGCGGCAGAATGTGTTGAGCTCGGCCACGACTCTGGCGACGGACTTCAACACCGCGTCGAGCCAGATTGCGCAGCAGACGAGCGCGTTGAACCAGCAGGTGACTGGCGCGGTGAGCGAAGTGAATTCACTGACGTCGTCGATTGCCGCGCTGAACCTACAGATCGAGGCCAGCAGCCCGAACGCGGACGCTGGAACTCTGGAGGACCAGAGGCAGCAGGACCTGACGCAACTGTCGCAGTACATCGGGTTCAGCGAGACCAGGACCGAGAGCAACGGGCTGACGCTGACGACGGCCAACGGCACGCCGCTGGTGAGCGACGGCCAGCCATACGCGCTGAGCACGTCCATTGTGAACGGCAAGGTGGATGTGATGGCGGCGTTGGGAGAGGACATTACGCCGGTTTTGAACGGCACGGTCAGCGGCATTACGGGCGGCTCGCTGGGCGGCATTCTGATGGCGCGGGACCAGGACCTGCCGACGGTTTCGACGGCGCTGGACTCGCTTGCGCATGCGATTGGCGGCGCGGTGAACGCGGTCAACGAGCAGGGGCTGGATGCGAACGGAAATGCGGGCGGTGCGATCTTCAACCTGCCTGCGAGTTCGACGGGCGCGGCATCGACGATCTCGGTGGCGGCTTCGGAGCCGAGCGCGATTGCCGCGGCGTCCTGGGGCGAGGGATCGAGCGGCAGCACGAACGCTACGGCGCTCGGCGCAATAGCGAACGATCCGCTGATGAACGGACAGACGGCCTCCCAGTTCTACGCATTGATGCTGACTCAACTGGGCGATATGGTGTCGGGCGTATCGAACGAGAACACGACCCAGAAGGCGTCGCTGACACAACTGACGACGCAGCAGAGTTCGCTGTCGAGCGTATCGCTGGACCAGGAGGCGGCAAACCTGACGCTGTATGAGCGGTCGTATGAAGCGGCGTCGAAGGTGTTCACGATTGTGGATCAACTGATGGCCTCGGCTCTGAACCTGGGCGAAGAGACCACAGTGACGTAAGCGGCGGAGTTGGCGAAAGGCAAGCGGCGGCTGGACGAAAGAGGAAAAGCAAACGATGCGAGTCGATCCACATTACGTAAGCGGACTGGTTGCCTCCTTGAACAGTTCGACGCTGGCCGAGCAGAAGTTGACGAGCGAGCTTTCGTCGGGGCTGGCGGTTTCTTCGCTCTCGGACAACCCGGTGGCTGCGGGGCAGGCCTCGATGTTGAATTCCGCGATCAGCCAGGACGACACGTTCGTGCAGACGGCGGCGAGCGTCGAGAGCCTGATGCAGGTGGCCGACAGCGCGCTGGGAAGTGTGGTGTCGCAACTGACCTCGGCGCTGTCGCTGGCGGTGGAGGGCAACAGTGGGACGGAAAGCGGGTCTGACCTGACGGGGCTGTCGCAGCAGTTGGGCAGCATCCGGGACCAGGTGGTCGCGCTGGCGAATACCAGCTACCAGGGGACGTACATCTTTGCCGGAAGCGATGGCAACGTGCAGCCGTTTGCGGTGGACACGAGCACCACTCCGGCGACGACGACCTACTCCGGCGATACACAGGTGGGCGCGGTGACGACCGAGAATGGGCAGCAGATCCAGACCGGGCTGGCAGGCTCGGCGGTCTTCCTGGCGCCGGGCGCGGACGTGATGGCGGCGCTGAACAATCTGGTTGCGGACTTTGCCGGCGGCACGGTGAGCGGGACGGCGAGCACGGACATTGGCGTGCTGCAGACGGCGCTGAGCAACGTATCGCAACAACGGCTCTCGCTGGACAGCTCGCTGAGCCGGATACAGACTGCGAGCAGTTATGCGCAGACCGATGCGGTCAACCGGACGGCCACCGTGAGCGCACTGGTTTCGGCGGACCCGGCGACGGTGGCGACACAACTGAGTTCGGCGGAGACGCAGAACCAGGCTCTGATGAGCGTGATCGCGACGGTGGAGAAGCAGAGCCTCTTCGACATGATCCAATAGCCGCGATTTGGACGTGGATTTATGCGGAGCGGTTTGAAGCGGATCTAGGCGGACCAGCGAGTGGGGAGGGCTTCGCCGTCGTCGCAAGGGTGTGCCGGGGCTGAGGCGGAGGGGTGTTTGGCGTAGCGTTCGGCCTGGGAGCGGAGTTCGCGGGGGAGGAGTTGCTGGGCCTCGGGATCGCGGGCGACGACCAGCCAAGCCTCGCGGACGTTGCGCAGGCAACCGATGACCTCGGTGAACTGCTGGCGCGAGGCGAGGCGGGATGCTTCCAGCGTCATGGTGAACATGGCGGCGTAAAAGTCGGCGAGTGCCGCGGCGGGCTTGCCGCCGATGTCTGTGCGCAGACGCGCCTGGAGGTACATGACGATGTCGAGGGCGCGCTTGACGGCGATGCGGCGGCCGAGTTCGTCGCCCTCATCGACGCACTGGATGGCGCGGTAGAGGAAGCGGATGGCACCGTCGTAGAGGGCGATGACGAGTTCGACGCCGTTGGCGCTGAGGAGGGCCTGTTGCTGGTATGCGGTTTCCATGGTGATCCTAACTAACTGGGATTTTCGTTATAGCCGGTCATGGCGCTGTAGAGTTCGTTCATCTCGTCGAGTTGCTGCGGGATGGCCTGGAGAACTTCGTTGGCGGTGTTGAGTTCGGAGGTGATATTGGCCTTCTGCGTGGCGATGAGGGCGTTCTGCGCGGTGACGTCGTCGTTGAGGGTGGTCTCCTGCGTGGAGTCTGCGGCGAGGGCCAGAGTGATGGCCCCGTCGGGGCCCGAGCTGCCGAGGCCGTTGAGGGTGGTGGCGAGGGACTGCCCGAAGCTGTTGGAGTTTTGCAGAAAGCCAACGACGTCGGAGTAGTTGGAGTTGAGGATGGAGTCGAGGGTGGAGTTGTCCAGGGAGAGCGTGCCGGTGTTGCTGACGGAGATGCCGAGTTGCGCGAGATTGCTGACGGAGCCGCTGGCGGTTCCCGTGGTGAGGGCCATGGAGAGGGCGCTCTGGAGCTGGGCGATGATGGGGTTGCCGTAGAGGGGCTCGGGGTTGCCGGAGGAGTCGTTGCCCTCCTGCGTGGTGAGGTCGCCAAGGACTTTGTTGTAGGCGGAGACGAAGGTGGAGAAGGCTGTCTCGACGTCCGTATTGTCGTTGACGATCTCGACCTGGACCGGGGTTGAGGATTTGGCGAGGAGCTGGAAGGTGACTCCGGGGATGGCGGTGCTGACTGTGTTGGAACTGCTGTCGACGGAGATGCCATCGACGGTGAGCAGGGCATCCTGCGCGGTGAGGCCGGTGTTGATGTTGAGAGTGCTGGCGGGGGTGGTGACGTCCGTGAGGCCGGTGTAGGTGGCGGCCGGGGTGGTGGTGGTGAGGGAGCTGGCGGAGGTGTTGATGGTGGCCGCGCCGGTGGAGTCGGAGGAGCCGGTGATGATGAGCTTGTTGCCGCTGACGGTGGCGTTGAGTCCGGCAGAGGAGAATCCGCTGTCTGCGTTGAGGGCGGATGCAGCGGCGGTGAGGGAGAGCGGAGTGGAGCCGAGATTGACGGTGGCGGGGCTGGCAGAGCCGACTGCGTAGCTGAAGGTTCCGGAGAGCTGGCTGGAGGCGGAGGGAAAGGCGAAGGTGTTGCTTGCGGCGACGGTTGCGGTGGGAGCAACATCCGCGGCGGTGGTTGTGGCCGCGGTGGTGGTAGTGGTGGTGCCTCCCTCCGTGACTGTGAGCGCTCCGCTGGCTCCGCTGGTTTTGCTGACCAGAGAGAGACGAGAGCCATTGGCGTCGGAGATGACGCTGGCGGTGACGCCAACATCGGCGTAGTTGATGGCGGCGGCGTAGGTGGCGAGGGTGTCGCTGGAGCCGCTGACAGCGGGGATGGTGGTTGCGGGGCCGGAGCCGACCCGGAGGGTGAGCGCGCCGCTGATGATGTCGTTGGCGGCGATGGGGTCGGAGTAGCCGGAGGCGGTCTGGGCGAGCTGACTGACGACGACGGTATGGGTTCCGGCGGAGGCGGTCGAGCCGGCGCTGGTGAGGGTGAGGACGTTGGTGTCTGAGCTGGAGCCTTCTTTTTCCGTCATGACGCCTTCAAAGTCCGTGAGGGCGCTGAGGCTGGTACTGAGGCTGGAGAGGTCTGTGCCGATGGTGGTGAGCGCGGTGTCGTCTGCCTTGAGCGCGGTGAGCTGGGTGTTCCAGGGCGTCTCAACCTGTTGCAGGTTGGCGACGATGCTTGCGACCGTGGTGGTGACATCGAATCCAGCGCCGCTGGCGGCCGCGCCGAAGTTGATTCCTACCGCTCCCATAATTTTTCCCTGCTGGCGGACAAAGGGAACTTCTCCGGCCTGTGTTGTGGTTGAAGCAAATGCGTGGCCATGCGATGCGGGCTGAGATTAGAGCGCGTTCACCGATGGGTTAAGAAAGCCGGGCGGCCCTGTTGCGGGCCGCCCGGGCCAAGCGCCTCCGGGGTTTACGGAGGCGCCTGTGAACCTCCTGAAGTTACTGGAGGAGCTTGAGGACTTCCTGCTGGACGCTGTTGGCCTGGGCCAGAGCGCTGATACCGGTCTGGGAGAGGATCTGGTACTTGGACAGGTTGGAAGCGGCCTGGCCGTAGTCGGTTGCTGTGATGGAGTCCTGCGCGGAGGTGAGGTTGACCTCTTCCGAGCTGGCTACGTTGGAGGCGGAGGTGAGTTCGTTGATGTCCGCGCCAACCGTACCGCGTTGGTAGGCGACGTCCGCGACTGCGGCAGTTACCGTGGTGAGGATGTTGGCCGCGTTGGCTGCAGTGAGTTGGGAGACGCCTCCGGTGGTGAAGTTGGCGCCAGCGCCTGGGGTGCTGACGGTGGAATCGGTGACCGTTCCGGTGACCGCAAGAGCATCGAGCGAGGAGGTTGTGCCGGTTGGACCGGTGAGGGTGACGGTGTTGGCGCCGGCGCTGTAGACCGCGGTGATGCCCGCCGCCGAGAAGGACGCGTTCTGACCGATCTGCGTGGCCAGTTGCGACCCGGTTGTGCCGGCCTTGACGGCCATCGTCGCGGTCTTGGCTGTGCCGCCGCTTCCGACCTGGACGTTGAGGGTGCCGGAGAGCGTGTCGCCGGCGTTGAGCAGCGAGAAGACAGTGGTTCCGGCAGGGATCGCCGAAGAGCCGGAGGCAGCCGTGGTGGTGGTGAGGGTGGTGACGTTTGCCGGCGTTGCGCTGCTAACGTCCGTCAGTGGGGTTCCGGAGACGACGAGAGCCGATCCGTCGGCTTCGCCGGTGATGGTGAGTTTTTTGGTGCTGTCGCTGAACGTGGCGGAGACGCCCAATCCACTCAACACGGTGTCGGCATTGATCGCTGCCGCTGCCAGGTCGCCGGTCAGTCCGTCGAGAGTGACAGGCTCGCCTGCGATGGTGAGGGTTGTGCCGGTAGCGAAGGTATCGGTCGCCGAGCCCATCGCCGTGGTGACGTACGTGCCGGCGGTTGGGGCAGTGCCGGCGGTGCCAGCGTTATCGGTGACGGTGCCGCTGGTGCTGGCAGTGGTGTCTGCCAGGGTGCCCGTGACGGTGATGGCTGTGGTGTTGTTCGCACCGGTGAACTTCAGGATGGGGTTGTCAGCCGTGCCACCAGCCGCCGCTACCGCGAAGACAGGCGAAGACTGGGCTGCGATCGCCGCGGCGATCTGTCCCTGGACGGTCGTGGGATCGGAGGCCGAGCCGAGCAGAGATCCGGCACCGATGGTGATGGTCAGGTTATTCGAGCCCTGGGTCAGGATGATGGTCCCGGCGAAGGTGTCGGCGCTGGCTGCGCTGGCAATGGTCAACTGCCCCTTGGAGGCGGTGCCGACATTGGCTGCTGTGCCGACTGCGCCGGTAATCGATGTGTTTGCGGCTGAGTCGGTGAGGGCGGTGTTGGTGAAGGCGACGGTGTTGGACGCCGTGGTTGCGCCGGAGGTTGGGCCGGTGATGACGAGCGCTCCCGTGCTGGCGGTGACGCTGGCGCTGAGGCCTGCTCCCGTAAATGCGCTGTCTGCCATCAACTGCGTCTTCAACGCGGAGGTTGTGGTTCCTGGGGCGACGGTGACGTCGATCTCGGAGCCGCTGCCGACGGTGAAGGAGATCTGGCCGCCGAGGGTGTCCGTTTTGACGGTCGGAGTGAGGGTGTAGACGCCGGCGACCTTGGAGACCGCGGACGCGGACTGCGTTGTGACCGGTGT
>PLOT01000146.1 GCA_003142215.1 Granulicella sp.
GGGAGAGCGCTTCCGCTCCGGTGCCGTCTTTGCTCCATCCGCGGCGGCCTTTGCCGCATCGGGCTTTTGAGCGTCCATCTTCGACCCATCCGGTTTTGACAGTTCCGGGGATGGCTTTGGTGCNNGCTCCTGCTGCTTTACGTCTTACGGCGCCTTGTTTTGCGTCGCTACTTCGCCCTGCGAAATATCAGGCTGCAAACTGCGAAACCTGAGACACGGCCCTTCAAACTTCTGCTTCTGAATCTCTACATTCGCGCCCATTGCGGCGCGCTGTGCAAATTCTCAAAAACCGTCCAACTTCCGCGGCATGTTGCTGCCGCCAAAGAACCCTAAGTTGCTCGCCTGCGCTAGCCGCCGACTTGCGCCAGTTGCCGGCCAACTCAGCCGATTGTCTGCGCTTGCCGTTGACCCGCGCCGACTTCGTCCGCTCTCCTCGTCCCGTGCGTCGACTGATTGGCTGGGCGACCAGGATTCGAACCTGGACTGAGTGCGTCAAAGGCACTTGACCTACCGTTAGTCGATCGCCCAGTACGGTTGCCGGTGTTCCCACCCGGCAATCATCACTCTGCGAACATTCTGCGCCAGTACTCTGGTCGGGGCAAGGTCTCCGTAAGGATGGCCTTGCAGCCGGTAGCCTGAACGCGTTGTTGAGCCGCCCTTGCGTCTGCCTCGGACCGGTAAAGTCCAAACAGAGCGGAGCCTGAACCCGAGAGCGCCGCGTAAAACGCGTTGCCGCTCGAATCGCCCGGTGTGCCCGAAGACACGCCAGCCGGAGTTCCCATCAATAAACGCTTGATTTCACGCAGGAGGGGATACTGAGGAAAAACGACCGATTCAAAGTCGTTTTCGATCCCGGTGCGGACAAGCGCGAGAAGGGTGTTCTCGGCCAGACCGTTCCATGTGCTGCCTTGCTCTGAAGCCTGCTCCCCGTGCCGATCTGCGCACTCAGGAACCCCGTCTCCAGAACCAGCCTGATTTCTCTCAGGGCTGCGGCCACGAACGATACCGGATGTGTCAGGCGTTTGCTCTGTCTCAGGAATAAACCCAAAATCCACAGGTTCATCCCGAAGAACAGTTGCGTAAACGTGACTCAACTCCTTTAGCCTATCGGGTTGCGCAGGGGAAGTCAAACCCGGGTGCCCCACATCTCGATTCTGAGATGTGGGATCGACGACCGTCATTGCCGAATTTGCCGCGCACAGTGCATCCCAATCCTCGAATGCCCCCGGCGTCGAAACTCCCACCTCCGGCACCGCCACCACGCACCACGTCGCCGGAAGGTCCGGCATCGCCTCGACGCACTCGCCGCGCCCCGTTCCCAGCACCGCGCCGCCCAGCAGGAACAGCGGCACGTCCGAGCCGACCTCCGCGGCCAGCTCCATCCGGGCTGTTCCAGACAGAGCAAGCCGCAGCTCGCGCTCCAGGCCAATCAGCGCCGCCGCCGCGTTCGCAGACCCCGCGCCCAGCCCGCCCTGCACCGGCAGGTTCTTCTCGATGTGGATGGTAACCTCGGCGGCCACACCCGCCCGCTTGAGCGCCAGCTCCACCATCTTCCACGCCGTATTGCTCGCATCGGTCGGAACCTGCGGGTGGTTCGTCGTCAGCGTGATTCTGGACTGCCCTAAAACCGGGTGCCCCATGTCTCGATTTTGAGACATGGGATCGACCGGCGTGCACCTCTGAGATGTGGGTTTAGCCGTAACCGTCACCAGATCGTGCAGTGCCAGCGTCTGATAGAGCGTCGCCAGCTCATGAAAGCCATCCGGCCGCACCGGCCCAATCGCCAATCCCAGGTTGATCTTCGAGTAAGAACAGACACGCGTAGCCATCGAATCATTCTAAGACAATCCATATAGAGGCTACCCGGTCAGCGGTTCATTCAGCTTTCTGCCCCAGTAAATGGCGATCAAGCTATTCTGTCAGCAGCCTTCCATCGCGTTCTCTGGAGTTGCCTCAATGTGTCACTGTGCCCGTCTTTCCGCCTGCTGCATCGCTCTGGCCCTCTCCGGCGCGACCGTTGCGGCCCAAACAGGCATCCAGACAATCGCTCCGACCGCCGCACCCAACCCTTACACCATCGTCAGCCCGCCGCCCACGTTGGCCCGGCACGCGATGGTGGTCAGCATCCACCACGACGCCTCCGACGCAGGCGTCGAAGTGCTCAAAGCCGGCGGCAATGCGGTGGACGCAGCCGTCGCCGTTGGATTTGCCCTCGCCGTCGTCTTTCCGCAGGCGGGCAACCTCGGCGGCGGCGGCTTCATGCTTGTCCGCATGAAGACGGGCGAGGCGCACTTCCTCGACTACCGCGAGAGGGCACCCGCCGCAGCCAGCACCGGAATGTATCTCGACGCGCAGGGCAACGTCGTCGCTGGCCTCTCGACCACAGGCTACAAGGCCATCGGTGTCCCCGGCACGGTCGCAGGCCTCATCTACGCAGAAAAGACCTATGGACGCCTCACCCTCGCACAGGTGATGGCCCCGGCCATCCGCCTCGCAAGTGCGGGCTACATCCTCTCCGACGAAGAGGCGCGCAACCTTGCCGCCGCAAAGAACCTCGCGCAGTTTCCCGAATCGCGCCGCATCTTCCAGCGCGATGGCAATTTTCTCAAGCCGGGCGACCGCTTCACTCAACCGCAGCTTGCCGCAACTCTGAGGCGCATCGCCGCCGATCCCGCGAGCTTCTACAAAGGCCCGATGGCCGCAGAACTTGCCGCCTCGATCCAAAAAGGCGGCGGCCTCATCACCACCGCCGACCTCGCCGCCTACCAGGTGAAGGACCGCGTGCCGCTCACCGGAAGCTATCGCGGCTATCAGATCGTCACCGCGCCACCGCCCTCCGCCGGCGGCATCGTTCTCCTCGAAATTCTCAATATCCTCTCCGGCTACGACCTCGCCAAGATGGGCGACCGGTCCCCGCAACAGGTCCACCTCATCACCGAGACCTTCCGCCGCGCCTACAAGGACCGCGCCGACTACCTGGGCGATCCCGACTTCTTCGCTCTGCCCATCGCCCAGCTAGCCTCGCCCGCCTATGCCGCCGCCTGGCGCAGCACCATCGACCCCATCGCACCGTCGCCCTCGGCCACACTCACGCGCCCCGCCGGCTTCCTGCCTCCGCCGCCTGTTTCGCCGCGTTCTATGGCGCACGAATCCACCGAGACCACCCACTTCTCCGTCGTCGATGCCGAGGGCAACGCCGTCTCCAGCACCTATACCCTCAACGGCCTCTTCGGCTCCGGCGTCACCGCCGGCCCACTCGGATTCCTGCTCAACGACGAGATGGACGACTTCACCTCCGCACCCGGCGCGCCCAACATGGTCGGCCTCATCCAGGGCCCGGCCAATGCCATCGCCCCCGGCAAGCGCCCGCTCTCCAACATGACGCCGACCATCGTGCTCAAGGACGGCAAACTCCTGCTCGTGCTCGGCTCGCCCGGCGGTTCCACCATCATCACCACCGTCGCCAACGACATCATCTCCATCCTCGACAACGGCCTCAACGTCCAGCAGGCCGCCGACGCCCCGCGCTTCCACCACCAATATCTGCCCGACGTGCTGCAAGTTGAAAAGTCCTTCCCACAGCCCGTCCTCGATGCGCTCACATCCACGGGCTACGCGGTCAGCCGCGCCAACGAAGCCGACGAGAAGAACCCCGGCGTCTGGGGCGANNCGCGCCGCTGCTGTACCTTTAACAGCAATGCAACCCGGAATCTCCACCTACGTCTTCATCCAGCACCGCCTGCACCCCGGCCTGCTGGACGCCCTCGCCGCTGCCGGCGCGCAGACCGGCGGTTCCATGACAATCGAAGTCTTCGCCGCGCGCCACCACTTCGACTACACCGACGCGCCCGCCGTGCGCGAGCTCGCCGCATGGTTCCGCTCCAACGATGTGCGCGCCGTGCTGCATCAGCCCATCTATATCTCGGAGGGTGGGCGCGATTTCAGCAGCGCGGACGCGTCCCAGTGGTCGCGCCACGTCGCGCCCAATCTCGACCTGATCGCCGCCGAGAAGTCCCACCGCATCGCTGCCATGGACGAGGTCAAGCGCGCCATCGAGTCCGCCGAGCAGGTCCCCTTCACCGCCGCCGTCCTCCACCTCGGCCTCAAGGACGCCGCCTGGGACGAGCCCGCCCTTGAGCATTCGCTCACCGCCATCGAGCACCTCAAGGCCTTCGCCGCCCCGCTCGGCGTGCGCCTGCTGCTGCAGAATTTGCAGAACGAGGTCGCCACGCCGGAACACCTGCTCACCATTCTCAAGACCGGCCACTTCGACACGGTCGGCGTCTGCCTCGACGTCGGCCATCTGCATCTCGCCCAGGACTTCTCGACCGCCTCAGACTCGGGTGCCCCATCCATGGCGGCTTCATCCGGGGTCCCCAGCGAGCGGTCGTTGCTCGCTGGGGTGGGATCGCCATGGGTGGGTTCAGCCGTCGAACTCCTCGGCTCACGCATCGCCCAGGTGCATCTGCACGACAACCACGGCGCCTTCGCGCACGTCACCGACAGCAAGGACGAGCACCTCTGGCCCGGCCTCGGCAGCATCGACTGGCCGTCTGTCTCCTCCGCGCTTGCCACACTGCCCGCCGCCACGCCGGGCATCCTGGAGATCGCAGGCGACCGCGACGAGCGCGCCGAATCCGTCACGCGCAAGGCCGAATCCGCCTTCCGCGCACTCACAAACCCGCAATCCACGCGCACTTCGCAGAGTATGTAACCGAAAATGATCTTAATGAGCGCCTTATGAGTAAATTGGAAACAAAATCAGTTACAAATCCTCCCATCGCCACCATCTCCTCCCTCGCCGCCCACGTCGGCGACACCGTCACCCTCCGCGGATGGCTCTATAACATGCGCCAGAGCGGCAAGCTGCTCTTCCCCATCTTCCGCGACGGCACCGGGACCATTCAGGGCATCGTGCCTAGGGCCGCCGTTTCCGAAGATGTCTTCGAGCGCGTCAAGAGCCTCACCCAGGAGTCGTCCATCATCGTCACCGGTAGCGTCCGCGCCGACTCCCGCGCCCCCTCCGGCTTCGAGCTGGATGTCGCCGACGTCGAGATCGTCCACCTCGTCCCCGCCTCCGACCCCTTCCCCATCTCGCACAAGGAACACGGCACCGACTTCCTCATGGANNATGGAGCATCGCCACCTCTGGATGCGCACGCCGCGCCAGTCCGCCATCCTGCGCATCCGCGCCACCATCATGCGCGCCGCACAGGAATACTTCGACAGCAACGGCTTCGTCCGCACCGACCCGCCCATCCTCACGCCCGCCGCCTGCGAGGGCACCAGCACCCTCTTCGAGCTGGACTACTTCGGCGACCCCGCATTCCTCACCCAGTCCGGCCAGCTCTACATCGAGGCCACCGCGCTGGCCCTCGGCAAGGTCTACAGCTTCGGCCCCACATTTCGCGCGGAGAAATCCAAGACGCGCCGCCACCTCACCGAGTTCTGGATGATCGAGCCCGAGGTCGCCTTCATGGACCTCGAAGGCGACATGGACCTTGCCGAGGCATTCCTCATCCACATCGTCGTGACGGTCCTCGCCAACCACCGGGCGGATCTCAAGGTTATCGGCCGCGACATCGCCAAACT
>PLOT01000243.1 GCA_003142215.1 Granulicella sp.
GGGCGAGAACAGGCAAGGGCAAGGGCCAATACGGAGATTCTGGCTGCGCCAGAATGACGACTCTCATGGGGGCTGCGCCAGAATGACGACGTGTGGGGCTGCGCCAGAATGACGACCCGGGCTACAGCGAAGATTGAATGAAATGGGCGCGCCTTTGTAAGGCGCGCCCATTAAATGGTTTGAATATCGGCTATTTTGCAGCCGAGTTGGCCACAATCTGCGAGAACGAAGCCGCTTCAAGGCTCGCTCCACCCACCAGCGCTCCGTCGATGTCTTCCAGAGCGCAGAGGACGGCCGTGTTGTCCGGCTTCACCGATCCGCCGTACAAAATGCGCGTGCTTGCAGCAAGCTCAGCCGAGAGCGATTTGGCAATCTGTGCGCGGATGATCTTATGAGCCTCGTCGGCAATCTCCGGCGTCGCCGTTTTTCCTGTTCCGATGGCCCAAACCGGCTCGTACGCGAAGATCAGCGTCTTGGCCGTCGCAGGATCGATTCCGGCCAGCGCGCCTGCGGTCTGCCGCTCCAGCACCGCGGCGGTCTCGCCCGCCTCGCGTTCGGCCAGCAGTTCGCCGACGCAGACGATTGGGATCAGCCCATGCGCCAGCGCGGACTTCAGCTTCAGGTTCACCGTCTCGTCGGTCTCGTTGAAGTACTGCCGGCGTTCGCTGTGGCCGATCAGCACATGGGTGACGCCCAGCGCCTTGAGCTGCAACGGCGATGTCTCACCGGTGTATGCGCCCTGATCCAGCCAGTGCATGTTCTGCCCGGCGATGCGGACAGGTGTATTGCGCGCCGCATCGACAACAGCAGGCAGCAGCGCGGGTGAGGGACAGAGAACGATCTCTGCATGGCTATAGGTGGCGACGAGGGGGATGAAGGCGCGAACGAAGTTAACTGCCTCGATGGGCGTCTTGAACATCTTCCAATTGGCTGCGATCAATGGTTTGCGTGTGACATTAGGCATGGAACAAGTATTTCATCCGCGGGCCATCCGTGGGAAGTGCTGCGGGTTTCTGTTGCAAGCGCACGGCCTCAGACGCGTCAAGACTCCATGCTAATCTTGAGCGAAACGAAACAAGTCATTTCGATAGCGGCGAAAAGAGCGATGACGGCACCGGAAACGAATCGTGCGGTAGAGGGTCCGACCGGAAAGGGCGGTCCAGCGGGTGTTAGCTCTGCGGGGACAAAGCCTCCGACGGGCAAGTCTGTAATTCCTGCAAAGATTTTTGCCAAGGCGAAGGAACACAACATCCGTGTCTCGCCCGCGGTGCTCGATGCGGCGGCGAAGGACGGCGACGAACTGCTGCGTTCCCTGCACACGGCTTCTGAGGGCCTCACGCAGTCGGAGGCCGAGGGGAGAGCGAGCAGCGTAGGCCCAAACGAGGTGGCGCAGGAGCGTTCGCGCGGCTGGTTCATCCGCCTTCTGATCATCCTGCGCAATCCGCTGGTGATCCTGCTGGCGGTCCTCTCATCCATCTCCTACGCCACTGGCGACATGCGCGCCGGAACCGTGATGGCGTGCATGGTGGTGCTGAGCGTGACGCTGCGATTTGTGCAGGAGGCGCGGGCGAGCGCGGCGGCGGCGAAGCTGAAGGCCATGATCCATGTGACCGCGACGGTGCTTCGCGATGGCAGCGCGCGGGAGATTCCGCTGCGGGATCTTGTGCCGGGAGATGTGGTCAAGCTCTCGGCCGGCGATATGATTCCCGGCGATGTGCGGCTGCTTACAACGAAGGACCTGTTCGTCAGCCAGGGGACGCTGACCGGCGAGTCGATGCCGGTCGAGAAGTTTCACGACCCCGAGCCGCAGGTTTCGAACTCGCCGTCCGAGCTGAAGAATATCTGCTTCCTGGGGACCAGCGTGCAGAGCGGCACGGCGACCGCGGTGGTGGTTGTGACCGGAGTCAACACATACCTCGGCAGCATGGCCGGCTCCATCACTGAGGAAGAGCCGCCGACCAGCTTCGACCGCGGGCTGAGCCGCTTCACCTGGCTGATGATCCAGCTGATGGCGGTGATGGTGCCGCTGGTATTTCTCATCAACGGGTTTACCAAGCACGATTGGAAGAGCGCCTTCTTCTTTGCGATGGCGGTGGCCGTTGGGCTGACGCCGGAGATGCTGCCGATGATCGTCTCGGTGTGCCTTGCCAAGGGCGCGATCGCGATGAGCCGCAAGAAGGTGATTGTGAAGCGGCTGAATGCGATTCAAAACTTTGGTGGCATGGACGTGCTGTGCACCGATAAGACTGGCACACTCACCGAAGATCGCGTGGTGCTGCAGCGGCACTGCAACGTAGCAGGACGCGAGACCGATGAGGTGCTGCTCGACGGCTACCTGATCAGCCACTTTCAGACTGGCCTGAAGAACCTGCTGGACACGGCGATCCTGAATAGCTCGGACTTTCATCAGCAGGAACTGATCGAGAAGTTCAAGAAGCTGGATGAGATACCCTTCGACTTCACTCGGCGCATGATGTCGGTGATGGTTGAAGATCCGGACGGCCATGCAATCCTGCTCACCAAAGGCGCGCCGGAGGAGATCTTCCAGCAGTGCTCTCAGTTCGAGCTGGACGGCAAGCTGTCGCCGATGGAACCTGCGTTGATTCAGGGATTGAAGGCGGAGTACGCAAGCCTGAGCGGCGACGGATTCCGGGTTCTGGCCGTGGCGAAGAAGGACCTCGATGGAAAGAAGTCCTGCTCCAAGGAGGACGAGCGCGATCTGGTCCTGAAAGGATACGTTGCATTTCTCGACCCTCCCAAGCCGAGTGCGGCGACGGCAATCAGCTCGCTGCACAGCCATGGCGTGGACGTAAAGATTCTCACCGGCGACAACGACCTCATCAGCCGCAAGGTCTGCGGCGACGTGGGAATCGTGCCCGATCCCATGCTGCTGGGCGACGCGGTGGAGAAGATGACGGACGCCGAGCTGGCGGAGGCGGCGGAGAAGACAACGCTCTTCGCGCGTCTCTCGCCGGCACACAAGCAACGAATCGTTCACGCGCTGCAGGGCAATGGACACGTCGTCGGATTCATGGGAGACGGCATCAACGACGCGCCCGCGCTGCACGCCGCGGACATCGGCATCTCGGTGGATACGGCGGTGGACATCGCCAAAGAGTCGGCGGACCTGATCCTGCTGGAGAAAGACCTCAATGTGCTCGATGGCGGCGTGATCGAGGGGAGAAAAGTCTTCGCCAACATTCTCAAGTACATTCGCATGGGCGCCAGCTCCAACTTCGGAAATATGTTCAGCGTGCTGGGAGCGAGCGCCTTTCTGCCATTCATCCCGATGCTCCCCATACAGATTCTGACCAACAACATGCTTTACGACATCTCGCAGATACCGATTCCCACCGACGCGGTGGACGACGAGCTGGTGGCGAAGCCGCGGCCCTGGAACATCGCAGAGATCCGGCGGTTTATTCTTTGCGTCGGGCCGATCAGCTCGATCTTCGACTACACGACGTTCTTCGTGATGCTGCAACTCTTCAAGTGCTGGCACCCATCCAACGCTCCGCTGTTTCAGACGGGCTGGTTCGTCGAGTCGCTGATGACGCAGACGCTCATCATCCACATCATCCGCACCAACAAGATTCCGTTTCTACAGAGTCGCGCAAGCTGGTCGCTGATGCTGACGACGGCGGGCATCATGGCCTTCGGGGCGTGGCTCCCCTTCTCTCCGCTGGCCTCATCGCTGGGCCTGGTGCACCTGCCGGGGCTCTACTGGCCGATTCTGCTGCTGACGCTGCTTGCCTACGCGGGCCTTACGCAGACCGTGAAGGTCTGGTTGCTGTGGAAGAAGTGGATCTAAGTTGCGTGTGTTGCGGAAGCAGCAGAACTGCTCGCCGCGCAGCGAGGCCGAGCGGCAGCGGCTGCCCGAGGTGTGGATGTGGCGGCACTGGAAGCGTCTGGGCGCGGGTTCTGAGGTTGGAGCCGGGTTGGCAGGTGCGGTTTCGGTTGCGTTCGTCATTGTAGACCCCCCCAGGGGTGAATAGCGTAAAGTATTCAAAAAATGTAAGTTAAGCACGCGCTAAGCGCGAGAGACGTATAAAAAGCGAAGCCCCGGCAAGAAATAAGGAACAGTTAAAAGCGAAGGCCGGCGCGGTTGTCCGGGTCTGTTTGGTTTTGCTTACTGATTTAATTATACGTCGTGGAGGGAAACTACTATGCCAACTTTTAAAAATATTTATGTTGTTTGGTTGGAATTGGTTAGGGGGAATTCGGGGCTTCGAGGGTCTTGACAAG
>PLOT01000161.1:0-2014 GCA_003142215.1 Granulicella sp.
AGCGTCTCCGCTGGGATACGCGGGCCAAGCACAGGCACGTCGCGCTCAAGATAGGTCTGGATGAAAGCAGTGCGCCAACGGAGGCTGTTCTCGTCGCTTGCGGCAAGGAAGCTGTCAGGAAAGCCGCCGCGTACCCAGAGGCGGTTGGCGGTGTTCGGTTCCGAGTCGGCGACCTCTGCCACGGAGAAAGGCGTTAGCTCCTCGTAGGCGATGCGCCCCGCTAAGGTCTCAGCTGACTGGTGCAACAGGTCGATGGAAGCTGATCCAAGTAGAAGGAAGTGGCGGCTTCGATTTCCCTTGCGCCGTCGTCGGTCGATGAGGTTGCGTAGCGTCTCAAAGATACCGGGGACGCGATGAATCTCGTCCAGAATGACGAGCCGATCCTCGTGCTGGTTGAGATACAACTCCGGGTCGGAGAGCTTGGCACGATCCGAGGGCAGTTCCAAGTCGAGATAGAGAGCATTTTCACCTAGGGTCTCCGCCAGTGACAGGGCGAGAGTCGTCTTGCCCACCTGTCGAGGGCCGAGAAGTGCCACGGCGGGAAACTGCTCCAGGAGTTTAGCGACTTTGGGCTGGACAAGACGCCGAATCATAACCAAGCAATTATGCCATACTATCTCATGTTTGTGCGACACTATTTCAAGGATAGCGACTATGTCAAACAAAGCAATGTCGCATACTTGGCTCAGGACTAGAGGCTTATGCCCTGGTCGTTAATGTTGCTGCTGTTGTGAGATTGCATTTGTGCGTTGTCGTCCACTGAGTGAGCAGGGATATGTCCCGCGTGCTCAAAGGCATTCTCTCGTGTGATGGGCTGAACCTGCCTATCGTAGAACTGGCTCTGCTGGTCGATGTGCAGCCATCCTCCAGTCTGATTGTGCTGGTAGCTCTCGATGTCGCCAGTCTCTCGCTTCCAATCGTAGCCTGACGCTTCATTTGGCAGAGCCGCTTCAATGGGCGCGTAATGCCGGTTTTCGATATCGGCTTCGACTCGGACAATTTCGGGTATAGAAACCATCGTCTCTGTGGGGGGATGGCGGCGCAAGTCATCTTGCGGATGCTCTCTACTGTTAGTCATCGGTGGCTCCTGGGTTTGCGTTGGCTGGTTCTTGGTCGGTTGGTCGTGGACCTGTTGAAGGTCTACGGCTGAGGTTTTTGTCACGTCGGTACTGAGGCGTTCGCCAAGAGTTCCGGCGTCGTTGGTGTAGATTCGCGCGTCCTCGGAAGCGCGGGAGACGGAGACATAGGCGAAGCGGGTATTGATGAGTTCCGGGTGGACGTTCGTGTCCATGTTCACCAATACCCGGTCTGCGGTGAGCCCCTGAGAACTGTGCGAGGTCACGGTGTAGCCATGATCGAAGTGCCGCATCTGCGCGGCGTCGAAGCTGACAGTGCGCTCTTTCTCGCCATCCATCTTCACGTCGATCTGCGTACCGTCGATGCGCTCGATGGCTCCGAGGTCACGATTGGAGACGCCCAACTCGCGGTTTGTGGCCGTGAACTGGATGCGGTCGCCTTCGGCAAAGTCGCGGGTTATCTCGCGGTACGCCGTGATGCCGTGCAAGCGTTCCGGGTCGTAGGTGACTTGCTTCCCGTCTTCGGTGCCGACTGTAATCCGGTTGGCTGTGGGGTCAGTGAAGAGCACCGTTGCGTAGCTGCGCGGCTCGATGCCCTGCTCCTTACTGCCCCGCGTGTAGTAGAGAACGTCGTCCGGCTGATAGTTCGCCGCCCAACTCCGATCAACACTGGTAAGCTCTGATCGTTGTGTCAAAACATCCATGCGGTGATCGTCTTTGGAGACGACGCCGGAGCCTTTCAGCTCCGTGCGGATGGCATCGTTGATCTCGCGGCGACTGGCGTTATCGGGCGAGACGACAAGCGTGTTTTCGGGCTTGGCGGCGTAATCCTTGGCGATAGCCTCGATGCGCTGCGCGTTGTCCGGTATCTCGGTGACGCGGCCTTGCTGCTGCAATAAGCTCACTCCGGTCGCGGTTTCGTTCTTGGCGAAATGCTC
>PLOT01000161.1:2107-5634 GCA_003142215.1 Granulicella sp.
GATTCATCGACCATATAAAGGTGACGTCTGTCGGGATCGCCCTTCATCTGGTCCTCGCCGCCGCGTGCGAGAAAGCCCTGCAGCGTCTCTGCGGAGATGCCAGCGTGCCGAAGCTGGGCTGCGGCGCGACTGGTTGGGGCAAAGCCCTCAACCGCGTAGCCGTTGCGCTCTGCTCCCTCCCGAATGGCCTCAAGAGTCGTGGTCTTGCCAGTCCCGGCGAGTCCTTGCAAGCCGTGTACGCGGTCGCGGGTAGTCAGCACCTCCTCAATGGCCCTGCGCTGTGCTGGATTGAGGAATTCGCGGGTGTCTGCGTGAGCCGCTGTCTGCTCCTTCGGCATAATCGGCTCGACGGTATTCTGCCCGCGCTGCATGTGGCCTATCGTCGCCAGTTCCGCGGCGATGGTCTCTCGGGTGGTGAATTGCCGCCCGGTTTCATGCTTCTGGCCCTCAACGATTTGGAACTCGCCGCTACCGTGCCGCTGCTCGAAGTTCCCGTGTGCCTGAGCGTAGGTGATGTCGCCCATGCCGCGCCGCAAGGCGTCGCGCATGATGTCACGTTCGTCGGTAACGGCCTCGCGCTCGAAGCTACGATCCTTGGCAAAGGAGACAGCTTCCTGCGCCCGCTGGGGCGCGTCGGGCACGCGGTTCTGCGTCAGTGTTGCTTCTCGCTCTTTCGCCTCTGCAACCACTCGCTCGGCCTGGTTTCCAAACTCGACCGCAATCTGACGGTGTGCGGCAAGAACCTCGGAAGGCGTATGAATCTCTTTCCTGTCGCGTGTATTGTGGGCGGCGATCTGCGCGGCCTCCGGCCCACTGAATCCGCTGCGCGCGATGGCTTCCTCAATCTGCTGGCGGCGCGGGCTGGACGCCTCAAGATACTCGACGGTGTAGCCTTTCACATCGGGAGCGCCGCTCTTCCCTGCCTCGATCTCGTAGCCGAGATTGCGAAGCCGGAACGTCAACTCCGACTGGTAGACGGCGGTTGCAAACTGCTGGCTATCGAAGTAGCTCTGCGGTTGAATCGCGCGTGTAGAGCCGTCTGCCCGCTCCGTCATATTGAAGATCACGGCGTGAGTATGGAGCTGGGGCGCGGCGTAGCCGTCCACCGGGCGGGCGGTGTCATGTTCAAACTTCGCGGCGATGAACTTGCCGGTGGTCTCGGCGGGGTTGTTGCCGCCGAGACGCGCTTGGGTGTACCGCTCCAACTCCGTAAGGGCGATGGTCACGGCCTGCCGGTGGGCCTCGCGGACACGGTTATCGCCTCCGACCAGAGCGGTCAGAGATACGGATTTCGGAGCTGAGAATGTAGCGTCCCAACCGGCCCGATGCTCCACCGGCTTGACGGTGTTTCCGTCTGCCGTCGTGTACGCCTGCCCGGTGCGATGGCGTACAAGTTGCTCGCTGGTATGGGGATTCTGACCTTCACTCAGGCGGGCGAAATGCTGCGCGTTGATGGCTCCGGCAAGGCCGTACTTCTCGGCTAACTGGCCCTGCCATTCTCCAAGAATGGCGTCTCCCTGTTTCCAGTAGTTCTGCTCGGCGGAGGTGAACTCTTTGACGTGGTACGTCTGGGCCTGGCCGGAGCTAAGGGGCTTCGAGATAGTGAGCATACGGCCTCCTTACTCCTCAAAATTGAAGGCCGGCTGGAGTTCTTGATCGCTATCAACCTCGGCGGAATCCAAGGGGCTATCGGGATCGGAACCGGCTTCTGCAATCTCCTCTTCTGTCGGCTCGTCAGACTCCGATTGCTCATCCTCTTCGTCTTGAGGATGAGCAATCGCCGCCGCGCTCGGCGGCTCGGCCTCAAGGTCAATCTCCAGTGCTTCCACCGCGCGATTCTTCGGAGCGAGCGTCTTCGGGTCGAAGGGAAGCTCGTCCTCTTCGACTTTGCGCGGGACAAAACCGGGAGTCGTTTGCGGCACGTCCATGTACTCGAAGTGAAAGCGGGCTACGTTGTTTCCCAGCTTGAGAAAGGCGTGCCGATTCTCCAGCCCGGAGATCTCGGAGTCCATTACGAGCGGCTCGACCTGCCGATCCAAACTGAAGTTTCTGCCGGTTCGGGAGCCGTCGAAGTGCGTCTCCTTCATGCGCTCGATCTCGACCTTGCCGATGGCATTCGACACCCACTCTGCCGCCTTTGGCTCGGTCGTCTTGAGGAAGATTTTGGTGGCGGGCTGCGACAGCATCACCTCGGCCAAGTGGCCGTAGATCACTTCAAGCTGGGCCTTCCCTTGGAAGCCCAGGACGAGCGGGTTTCTGCTCTTCCGGTTCTCCGTGATGGCGGTGTGTAGTTGCGGGAGACGTTGCAAGCTCGCCAGCTCGTCGAGTACGAACCAGACGGGCGTCTGGTTATTCTGCGGAGCGGTCAAGAGCCGTAGAACCAGCAGGTCAATCCATAGGCTGTGCAAGGGGCGCAGAGCCTCGCGCTCGGTCGCACTCGACGTGATAAATATCCATCCCTTGCGGGTCTCGGACCACTCGGTAGCACTCCACGTTCTGTTGCCTGTCTGCACTCTGGTTGGCAGCATCCGCAAGCTGTCCGCAACCAGTCCGAGTGAAGCGAGGACTCCGTTGCGCTGCTGCTGCGCGCCCTTCGCAATCATGGCCTCCATCTCAGTTCCGCGCACCCGCTGGTCGATCTCCGCCGGGTTGGAGAGCCATGCAACCAACTGCGTCGGCGTCGGCCCAAAGGTGAGAAGGTGAGCGAAGATTTTCTGCGGAGTCTCAGTGAAAAACTCACCCTTCTTGTCGCTTGTCGGCTGATAAAGTGAGGCCGCAATCGCCTTGGCTTCCGCCTTCCGCCTCAGTTCCTCAGACGGTCCCCAGTAGGGGCAACGGGCGTCCAAAGGATTCAGAACGATGTCCCCGCGCTTGGCGTCGTAAAACCTCTGGATGAACTCGCAGGCCGGGTCGTAGACGATGGCCGAATGCCCCCGACCCTGAATCTGCCGGAGGATTTGCATGATGAGGCTGGTCTTGCCCGCGCCGGTGTCGCCCATGAGTTCTATGTGCTGCGCCTCGGCCTGAAGCGGTATCCGCATCATCTCTTTGGCTTCGGTGGTTTTGAAGCCGATACCGTCGCCCTGCACCGTCTTGTTGAACTCCCTGGGCGTGAGCATCACCGGGCCTTTGAGCAGCCGTCCGTACTTCATCTGCTTGCGGCGGGCGATGTCTTTCCGAACAGAGAACGGGAGCTGCGCCAGCAGCGATAGGAAGCCAAACAGGAACGGCAGTTTGTAGATGTCGCGCAGTTGGTCGCCTGCGAAGACGGCGCTCTTCAGGTACTCATGCAGGGGCGCGTCAAGGTAAGTTTGCTCCGGCCCGCGATAGAGGGCGCGAAGCCCACGCGCCTCCGCCGCCCTCGAAAGCGCCAGTGGAATTTGCTTGCCACCGGGCGCGGGAGTCGTGCCTGTTTGCACGTCGGCTTCGGCGGCTAGCAGGCCCGCCCTAATGCCGTCGCCAACGTAAAGCAACTGATACTTGTCCTTCTTGTTGAGGGCAGCACCTGCCGCCGTCCGCGCGTAGAT
>PLOT01000161.1:5669-6081 GCA_003142215.1 Granulicella sp.
TCTTTGCGGCCCCACTGTTGACTTGCCATCATGCACGCTCCAGGTCTTGCTTCGTTTCAACGGCAAGCGCCGTCTTCCGTTTCTTAACCTCGACCATGATTCCGTCGAACACCTCTGGCGTGATTTTGAAGCCGGTTGCAAGCGGCTTCAAGAGGTTGGTCAGCATCAACCGAATCCCCACGATCTCGCTCAACTCAGGGCTGGCGGTCGGTTCAACAACGTGGGGCTTAAGCTCGCTGAGGATGAGCCGCCGGATTAGTTCGCCTGGCGTAGTTCCGCGCTCGGCACAGTGCTTTGCAAGCGCGGCCAACTCATCACGGTTGAGCTTTGTACCGGCAGTCTTCACTCGGTAGTTGGCTCTCTGTGTTACGGCTTCATCACTGAGTAACGGCATATTTTGCTCCAACAAAGC
>PLOT01000012.1 GCA_003142215.1 Granulicella sp.
GAGAAGTTGCCCCAGCGCTCGGTTTCGTATAGTTCCGGGTCGTCGGTCCCGCTGACTGGAGAAGTGTAGGAAGCCATCTGGCCGCCCTCGAAATAGTTGTCCGGGCTCCACCAGTGGCTATCGTTGGAATAATAGGGAGTCTGCCTGGCCAGAAGGCGTATAGGCCGGATGTGTCCCCGGACTCCAGGCAGGATCTCGATGGCCGATAGGATGGCCTGCATCCCATCCTCCCCGGATAATTCGAGATCGAGCAGCCCATCCGCAGCCGGTTCTATGTCCGGGAAGACCTTGACATCGGCGGTACGGCTGCCTCCGGCATCGGCCACAACATCGAAGCGGCTCAGCAGCGTCTTGCCGTTGGCGCGCACGCTCAGGATACGGCTGCCTTCTCCGCTCGTCTCTGTGGACTCCGGGCCATAGACCGTCTCGGCAAAATGCAGGCGCAGTTCGTAGATGCCCTTTTTCAGAGGAATCTTGTAGCGAAATTGTCCTTGTCGGCTGGTGCGGTAAAAACCTGGGTCCTGCGTGCGCCAGATGTGCTCGACGGAGCTTTTCACCGCGGTGCCGCCTACGAACCAGATATCGGCGTTCCATAATTTACCTGCATGATCGACAAAGCTGCGGCTTGAACCGGACAGGATGCGGACCTCTTCCCCGATGGGCGGGCCAATCTGCGGTTCCGTGGGCTGTGCCGAAGGCTGATTCAATAGCGCAGCAGAGTATGGCCGCTTCTCGTGCCGGAGAAAAAACAGGGCACAGCTCAGGCCCAGCAGCAGAAGCGCAACTGCGGCGGCAAGCCACAAGGTCCGGCGACCGGGACGACGAAACCCGTGTTCCGCCTGGCGATGGCCGGCGCTCCCGGTTCCGGGCTGGCCTGCATCGGACGGGACCTCCGCAGGGAACGCGCTCTCCCTCTGCGGTGAAGCTCCCGATTTGAATTCAGGAACATATTGCCCCACGGGAATAGTGATATGGAGCCGGTGCGACGAGCCTTCGTTGGCATAGTACTCAGCCAGACGCTTGCGTAAGCGGTTGGCCTCCACCCGCACAATGGAATCGGAGTTCTGATCGAAGGAAGCTCCGCGATGGAATACGTCCACCCCGATGGAATATTCCTTGATCTGGTTGGCTTCCCCATCGAAGAGCTTCTCGCATAGGTAAGACAGCAGATGAGCGAGGATGGGCGCGCGCGTAAAGTACTTCGACTGAAGCACCGCCTCCACTTCCGCACGCCGGGCATCGAGATCGAGCGGTCCTTGGCTTTCCATCGCCATCCTTGCCATTCCAAAATGATTGTAATGTTAGCGCTCTCCGGCCTGTTGCGGGTGTGTTAACGGTGAAACCGGAGGGTGGGAAGAGGGATGTAACGGCAGGGCACCTCCTCAACATCCCACCTGTGTGTTCCTCCGGGCCGATTTCACAATGGTCGTAAGTAACCACAGCGCCGTGAGTTCGCCTGCGACGCACCGGGTTTAACCCCGCCGAAACAGGCAGGTAGCAGGGTTAGCGTTGTGCGCTGCCCAGGCTAGGCCTCTACTGGGGTCGATGCAGAGAGCAGGTCGCTGGAGACGGCAGATGCAGTCGCCGTCTTGCATCGAATGCCCATTCGCAGAGGAGATGACCCATGAAAAAACTGGTGATGATGCTCATGGCAACGGGCCTGCTGTTTTGCGCGGCGCCGTACGGAATGACAGCCCCGCTCCAGAATGGGGCGATGCCGGACAAGCTGGCGGGCGCCAGAATCGCCGAGGTGAAAGGAGACGTGGCGCGCATACGCAAAGATTATGTGTCGGCCGTCTCCGACTATCTCACGGCGCTGCGCGTCGACCGTCAGAATGCCGAGATCTATAACAAGCTGGGCGTGGCCGAACTCCAGTTGGGTGATCGCAGTTCGGCGCACAAGTACTTTGAACGCTCCGTAAAATACAACCCCCAGTACGCTGTTGCGCTGAACAACCTTGGAGCCACAGCCTGCCTTGACCGGAAGTACAAGCTTGCCGTCGGCTACTTAAAACAGGCGTTGGCACTGGATGAGCCGAAAGCTCCTACCCACATCAACCTGGCGGAAGCCTGGATCGGCCTTGGCCAGACAGATCGCGCCATGACGGAATACACGCGGGCCCTCGAGCTGGACCCCGACGCCCTGAGCGAGAATGAGAATGGGGTCCTGGCGAGGATCAGCACGCCGGAACAGCGCGCCCGCGCAGACTATATTATTGCCAAATCGTATGCCAGGCGCGGCAACTTCGAACAAGCCCTGGAGTATTTGAGCAGGGCCAAAGAGGACCGCTTTCCCGATCTCGCCAAAGTCTATGCCGACCCGGAGTTCGCACCTCTCTGGAAGGACCCCCGTCTGGCTAAAATCATCAAGCGATAGAAGCTATTTTGTCTCGCTTGAATCGCCGCGATTCCGCAAACCGCCTGCCGCAGAAGCGCCGCCTATCTCAGCGCCATGCGCCGGCTCTCCATCGCGACGAGATATGGTCGCGCCTTCTCCAGCGCAGCCTCCGCCGTCAAACCGTACTTCTCGCGCAGATCTTCCAGCTTGCCGTGCTCGATGAACTGGTCGGGCCAGCCCACGCGCACCACCGGCACGTCGAGTTCCAGCTCGCTCAGCGCCTCCAGCACCGCGGAGCCGAAGCCGCCCGCCAGCACATGGTCCTCCAGCGTCAC
>PLOT01000311.1 GCA_003142215.1 Granulicella sp.
TGCCGTGGTGCAGATCCTGCGCGAGGTCTCGATTGCGGTCGGCACCGGGATCGGCAGCCCTGACGAATCCGGGATTGTGCAGGTCGCACTTCCACCGGGCGCACTTCCACCGGGAATGATCGGCGGCCAGGTGGTGGATATCGAGTCGGAGGGCGTCGCGCCGACCGCCGAACTGGTCGCAACCATCCACCGCGCCAAGACCGGAGCGCTGCTCACCACCAGCATCGTCAGCGGCGGACTCTACGGACTCGCCACTATGCCGGGTGCCTTGCATAGCGATTCCGAGATGTGGGTCTTGATCGTCGCTCGTCTCCGCACCTTTGGAGAAAAGATCGGCCTCGCCTTCCAGATTGTCGATGACATCCTCGACATGACGCAGTCCTCCGAGGAGTTGGGCAAGACCGCCGGCAAGGATGCAGCCAGCATCAAGGCCACCTGGACCGCCGTCTACGGAATCGACCAGTCGCGCCGCGACGCCGACCGGCTCATCGCCGACGCGTTCGCAGCGGTCGAAACCTTCGGCGCGGCCGCCGGTCCGCTGAAGTCGCTGGCGCAGTATCTCACCACGCGCACGCACTAGGAGACATTCGAACCGAGGTTCGGTTTTTCCCAAGCGGCGAAGACGCGTCACATTTGACGCACGAACGACCGCGGGCCACGAGGCGAAAGCCCCGGGCCTACAGGGAATCGGCGTCGGAAAAGGAGATTCCGGTTGGAAACTTTCCTGCCCTGGGAGCAGTCTCTTTCATCATGCCCTTAAGCCGACGCAACTTCCTCGCCCAGACCTCTTTCCTTACAGCTGCCTCCACATTTCTTCCGCGCGGAGTGCGCGCGCAGCTTGGCGCTCCGGCCGGCTCTCCCGACGCCTACGCCAAGCCGAAGCCGGCGATCGATGGGCCGTACAAGCCGACGTGGGCGTCGATCCGCGACCTGCACCGCACGCCCGCGTGGTTCAACCAGGCGAAGTTCGGCATCTTCATCCACTGGGGGCTCTATTCCATTCCGGCTCGCATCAACGAGTGGTACATCAAGCACATGTACACCTCCGACGTGGAGTGGCACACCCAGCACTACGGGCCGCCCGACAAGTTCGGCTACAAGGACTTCATCCCGCTATTCACGGTGAAGAACTACCACCCCGAAGAGTGGGCCGCGCTGTTCAAGTCCGCCGGCGCGAAGTATGTGGTTCCGGTGGCCGAGCACCACGACGGCTTCGCCATGTGGAACTCCGACATCACGCCCTGGTGCGCCGGGAAGATGGGCCCGAAGCGCGATCTGACCGGCGAACTGGCTGCGGCTGTGAAGAAGCAGGGCATGATCTTCGGCTTATCGACGCACCGCATGGAGCACCATACGTTCGCCTATCCGAAAGAAGGTCTCGCCAACGACCAGTTCGATCCGCGCTACGCGGGATTCTACGGGCCTCCGATACCGGGCGACATGAACGACGGCGGCGCGTCGCAGGCCTTTCAGGAGGACTGGCTGGCGCGGGTGCAGGAGCTGATCGACAAGTACCAGCCGCAGCTCATCTACTTCGACAACGGCGTGAACCCGCGCGTCTATGATCCGATCAAGCTGCGCGCCGCGACGTATTACTTCAACAGCGCGCTGCAGTGGGGCAAGGAGGTCACCTTCGGGACCAAGGACTGGGCGTATCTGGCGGGCAGCGTGCAGGACTTTGAGAAGCAGCAGCGCGCGCCGAAGTGGATCTACCCGTATCCGTGGCAGTCCGACGACGCCATCGGCAGCACCTGGGGTTATACCGAATCGCCGCGTCCCGAGACCTACCGCAGCCCCGCGGCCATCATGGCGGAGCTCATCGAGCACGCCAGCACCGGCGGCAACCTCATGCTCAATGTCTCGCCTCGCGGCGATGGCAGCATCCCCGACGAGCAGCAGAAGATACTGCTCGCCATCGGCGAGTGGCTGCAGGCCAACGGCGAGGGCATCTACGACTCGCACGCGTGGCGCATCCCCGGCGAAGGCCCCGGCACGCCCACCGAGTGCCCGCCCGATTGGAAGGGCGGCTCGACCGCCGATCAGTCCAACGCCATCAAGGATGGTCCCACTCCGCGGGTGCAGACCACGGAGGCCAGCTTTCGCTTCACCACCGCTGACGGCAAGCTGTACGCGTTCGGGTACCGCTATCCTGCGGCCGGAAGCGCAAGCATTAAATCGCTTTCCGTCAACATGGCAAAGGTTGAGCGCGTGACCCTGCTCGGCCCATCGCCGCAGCCGGTGCCGTTCAAACAGACCTCCGACGCGCTGGTAATCACGCTGCCGCCAACCGCTCCGATTGCCGGAATGCCGTACACGCTGCGCATCGAAGGCTCACGGTCAGTGGCATGAAAACTTGAGTTCTTACAGTTCGATTTCGATGGGAAGTGCAGGTCAATCGCATGAACAGTCAATCATTTAGTACCTCCCCCCCCTCCCCCCCGGGTATATTTGGGAGGAAGTATTTTGGAATCAGTTGCTTGCAGGTGGTCAGCGCCTGTCCATATAGCACTCTAAAGGATTTACCGCTAAATACTACAGAACAAATCACTTACTGGAAAATGACGACGATTTTCGCGCAGAGGCAAACAAAAGAAGCCCAGCGCTGACGCCGGGCTTCTCTCATCTCTACTGCTTTAATTATA
>PLOT01000154.1 GCA_003142215.1 Granulicella sp.
GAGGGCGGCAGAACCGTTGGCGCAGGTACCATCAGCGAGATCATCAAGTAGTCCAGGACCAACAACCATTGAAAGTGGCGGGCTTCGGCTCGCCGCTTTTACTTTTTCTGCCCCGAGCGCTGGTCAATGATAAGTTGGTCGCATGGCTGTGAGTGATTTCATTGTGTTTGGCTTTTCTATAGTATGCGGCTTGTGGTGGCTCTCGTTTCCAAAGAGCGTGCTCAGGTTATGGCGGATGCTTTACGGGTCTCGATTCGACGCGAGACCATTTTTTGTAAGAATGGCTGGCGGTGTTTGGGTTGTTGTCTCGCTCTGGATGTTCAGCGAATTTTGGCGAAGATAACGCTGGGGGCAGCAAGGGCACAATTCCGCAATAATGCCCCTTCCTGCACGTTTGCAAAAACAATCTAATTGTATATACACTCAGGATATGCCGTGATCGCGTACGACCCGAAGAAAGACAAGACGAATAAAAGGAAGCACGGTATTTCGTTGAGCAGGGCTGAAGACTTCGACTTTGAAGAGGCTTTGTATTCCATCGACAACCGCGAAGATTACGGCGAGATTCGATTCCGCACGATCGGCCTCTTGGATGCCAAGCTATATACGCTGGTCTTCGCGGACGAGGAAGAAGGCGACAATATGCGGGCGATCAGCCTGAGAAAGGCGACCAAGCATGAAGCCAAAGAATACAAAGAGAGCCGTTAGGCAAGCGAGCGACCCCGAGAACCCTGAGTGGACGCGCGAAGAATTTGCGCGCGCCGTGACATTTGACAAACTGCCCTCTAGGTTGCGCCAGAAAATTTCCAGCCGCAAGCGGGGACCGCAGAAGGATCCCACGAAGGTTCCGGTCTCGATTCGTCTATCGCCGGAGGTCGTGGCTGCATTTCGCACTTCCGGCGCAGGGTGGCAGGCACGGGTCGACGATATTCTGCGGGAGCACATCAAGGCGAGAGTGTGAGGCAGATCAGCCCTTTCGTTTTCCGCCGTTTTGTTGGATAATGAAGGAGGTTGTGCGTGGCCTGACCGCACCTCTTTCCGTAGGAAAATTCAGGATTGGCAGCAGGGGTCAAAAGCCCTGTGTCGCGGCGTGTCAGATGGGTGGGCTCACAGTCAGCCATTCATATAACAAGCTGCTTGCCAGCCGAGGTGGCTGGCCACGATAGGAGAACAAACAGAATGCGCGAAATTATTACATTGCAATGTCCGGCGTGCAANNACGAAGAACAAGAAGACGACCACGGGCCGGCTTGAGTTCTCAAAGTTCTGCAATACCTGCCGCAAGCACACGGACCACAAAGAGACGAAGTAAGACAACGCAGGGAACGGGGACAGGGAACAGGGAGCACACGACTCCAACGTTCATTCCCCTCCCGGCCAAACCGGGGGGAGTAAGCTCAACGGCTAAACTGTCGGTCTCCAAAACCGATCTTCTCGGTTCGAATCCGAGCTCCCCCGCCAGTTTTCCGGCCCACGACCCATCCGGCCGGGGCGGAGCACGGCAGTCCGGCAACACCGCGGCGGTTGATCCGCATGAAGTTTTGAAACAGCAACACAGCGGAAGACCAATCCGCATGAAGGTTTGAGGCAGCAAGATGGCGAAGGCAATTGCAGTAGCAGACAACAATGATGATGGTGCGTTCAGCCGACTAAAGTCGCGCCCGCAGGAGCTGAAGGAGTTCCTCGAGAACGTGCGCAGCGAGATGCGCAAGGTTGTCACGCCGACGCGCGCCGAGGTGCAGTCCACGACCACGGTTGTGCTTGCGGCCGTCTTCCTTTTTGCCGCCTACTTTTTTGTGGTGGATGCCATTTTTGGGCAGAGCGTCACCCACCTGATTCAGTACCTCACCAAGCGCTAGCAGCAGGCCCTTTGATTCGTGGCAGGAAAGATCGTTGCGAAGCAGAGAGAGATAAGCAAGGCAGAGACAGACCAGTTCGATGCAGCAAGAAGGCACACTCCCCATGGCGGTAGACGAGCAGACTCCGGAGGCGCAGGAACCCGGCGGCGAACAGCCGGCCGAGCAGCTTGCCCCGCCGGTCAACGAGAATTACAAGTGGTACATCATCCATGCCTACTCCGGCTTCGAGCGCAAGGTGCGCGAGTCGCTGGAGAGCCGCATTCAGGCATTCGGCCTTCAGAACCGCATCGGCCGCATCATGATCCCCACCGAGCCTGTCACCGAGCTGCGCAACGGCAAGAAGTACACCATCGAGCGCGTCTTCCTGCCCGGCTATGTGCTGGTCGAGATGGAGTTGGACAACGACCTGTGGCACGTCATCAAGAACACGCCGCGGGTCACCGGATTTCTGGGCACGGGCGACAAGCCGGTCGCGCTCACCGAGGCCGAGGTCAGTTCCATCCTCTTCCGCTCCGAGAGTGCCAAGGACAAGCCGTCCAGCAAGATCAAGTTCGAGAAGGGCGAGCAGGTGCGCATCAACGAAGGCCCGTTTGCCAACTTCAACGGCACCGTGGACGACGTCAACGAAGACCGCCAGACGCTGAAGGTGATGGTCTCGATCTTCGGCCGCTCCACTCCGGTCGAGATCGAGTTCGCCAAGGTCGACAAGGTGGAAGAGTAGTTCCGCGGTCTGCCGATCGAACCGGGCCGGCCTTGCAAAGACGAACCGGGCAGGAATGCGGAAGACAGTTTTGCAATACAAAATCGGCAGCCGGCCACGCGCCCGCCGCCAGAAGAAGATAGAGGATTGAATCATGGCACNNGGCGGAAAGGCCACGCCCGCGCCGCCCGTCGGCCCCGCGCTCGGCCAGGCGCAGGTCAACATCATGGAGTTCTGCAAGCAGTTCAACGCGCGCACCGCTACGCCGGAGATGAACGGCATCACCATTCCGGTGGTCATCACGGTGTATGCGGACCGCAGCTTCAGCTTCGTCACCAAGACGCCGCCCGCGGCCGTGCTGCTGCTGAAGGCCGCCGGCATCGAGAAGGGCTCGGGCACTCCCAACAAGGAGAAGATCGGCAAGGTCACCGAGAAGCAGATTCGCGAGATCGCCACCAAGAAGATGCCCGACCTGAATGCCAACTCGGTCGAGACAGCCTCGAAGAGCATTCGCGGCACGGCGCGGTCGATGGGCATCGAAGTCGTCGCGTAGATTTTCCAGCTAATTTCAGTAAACAGAAAGTGCGGAGCCCTCAGGGTTCCGCGCTTTTTTGTGCATCCCCCTCTGTCTCGACGGTGGGTGGGCCACCCGCACGGAGACAGACGGACATTGTCGCGATGGTCAATTCCGCTCAGACCCCGGGAAGCCACGGGACTACAAACGGGATAGCCCTCAGAGCCGCTCTCCATATCAACGTGCATGAGGCGGAGGAAATAATATGCCACAGTTTGGATCTCCCTTTTCAGAGTTGGCGAACAGCAGGAAACTCACGGACGCGGAACTCATCCGAGCGATTCGGTTCATGGTCGCCGGAGAGTATGAAGCGACTCAGATGTATATGCAGCTTGCCGAGTCAACCAACAACAAACTCGCCGTGGCAGTGCTGAAGGACATAGCGGACGAGGAACTTGTACACGCAGGCGAGTTTCTGAAGCTGTTGTACGAGCTTGCTCCCGATGAAAAGGCGCTCTATGCCAAGGGGGCCAAAGAAGTAGAAGAGATGGCGAAGGCACAACATAAGAAGAAAAAGTAGGGTGCGCAGGCACCCAAGCCGGTTTTGTGGGTGAGGCATCCGCCAATCTCATGCATCGTTAATCAGTTAGTACCCCCCCCCACCCCCCCCTCCCCCCCCTGGGGTATCTTGGGAGGAACTCTTTTGGAATCTGTGGATTGCATTGGAGCTGTGCCGCTCCATATAACATTCTAAATGAGTTACTGCTAAATATTACTCTACAAATGACTTAGAGAGGCTTTCCTGGCCCTATCCCTCAGAAAATGCTCCTCGAAAGCCGCTTTTCCTGGGGAAAAACGGCGCAAGATGCGCGTTTTCGTACACCATCGGGAGAGATAAACGACGACGTTTTTGGCGCAGAGGCAAACAAAAGAAGCCCGACTCATGCGCCGGACTTCTCTCTCTCATCTCTACTGCTTTAATTATACGGGTTGGAGGGAAACTACTATGCCAACTATTTTTCAGATTTATGTGGTTTGGTTGGTGTGAGTTAGGGGGATTTTTGGGGGTCGAGGGTCTTGACACGGCGATTTTACGGGGAAATTCGCGGAAAAATTCTTCGGGAGCGGGAAGAGTTGGAGGTTGACCCACCCTTCGCTGGAAAAAAGCGAAGGATGGGGCACCCGCTTTTTGTGGGGGATCAAGATTCCAAAAATCCAGGGTGGGCCATCCGTCCAGAAAGTAGTAATATTTACTACTGGAGGAGCGCTATGCCCGAGATTCAAAAAGTGAGCATTGCCTTGACCGGGGAGCAGGTCACGGCGCTGAAAGCCGCGGTCGAGACCGGCGAGTATGCCACCACCAGCGAGGCCATCCGCGAGGCGTTGCGCGAGTGGCAGTGGAAGCGCGATCTGCGCGCAGAGGAGATGAAGCGGCTTCGCCAGTCGTGGCAGGAGGGGAAGGCGAGCGGCCCGGCGGTTGCGCTCGACCTTGCCGAGACGCGCAAGGAGGCGCGACGGCGGCTGAAGAAAGCCGAAGGACAGGCCGCATGAGACCAACATTGCTGTGGACTCCGCAGGCTATAGAGGACTTGCTGGAGATCTACGTCACCATTGGATTGGACAACCCATCGGCAGCGGAACGCTGGTTCTTGGCGATGGAAGATAAGGCGGCGCTGTTGGTCAGCACGCCACGGATCGGAGTGCGTCGCCCGGAGATCGCGACAGCGGCGAGGATACTGATCGAGGGCGTCTACCTGCTGCTCTACGAGACGCACCCGGACAGCGACGATGGGCCTGTGGATAAGATCGAGATCGTGCGCGTGGTTCACGGGCATCGAGACTTGACCCACATCTTCTGAACAGAAATCCCATGTCTCAAAATCGAGACATGGGGCACCCAGCGGGGGGTGGAGGGTCAGCCCACCTCGGTGAGTTTTTCGGTTTCGCGGGACATGGTTGCGGTGCGTTCGAGCTTGTCCCAGGCGAAGGGCTTGCCGTCGATGGCGCGCTTGAGCGTTTTGAAGAGGACGATGGAGAAGACCTGGCGGTAGGTGAAGCGCTGGATCCAGATGTGCCAGAGCAGCCATGCGTCGCCGTGGCTGGCCGGATGCTTGCGTTCGAGCGAGAAGGCCAGCGCGGAGGTGACGAAGTCGATGATGAGGAAGGCAAGGAAGAAGGCGAGCAGCTTCTCGAAGCTGGCCGCCGAGGCTGCTTCGGGATGGAAGTGTTTGTTGTAGAAATAATTGGCGACGCCGGCGAAGAACATCAGGTCGATAAACGGCGAGAAGAGCGGAAGCAGGATCTGGAAGATGAGCGTGTTGGGCAGGGCGAAGAAGCCCATGGCGCGGCGGTTGCGGATGGCTCCGCGATGCTTGAAGATGGCCTGCAGGATGCCGAAGGACCAGCGGAAGCGCTGGCGCATGAGGCCGTTCATGTTGATGGGGGCCTCGGTGAAGGCGAGGGCGCAGTCCTCGTAGATCACTTCGTAGCCCTGTTCGAGGAGGTTCATGGTGAGGTCGGCGTCTTCGGCGACGGTGTTGGTGTGGTATTCGCCGCCGGCCTTGACGGCAGCGGTGCGCCACGCGCCGATGGCGCCGGGGACGACCATGACGACGTCGAAGAGGTCGAGGGCGCGGCGCTCGAAGTTCTGGCTGGTGATGTACTCGAGCGCCTGCCAGCGTGTCCACAGGTTGACCCGGTTGCCCACCTTGGCGTTGCCCGCCACGGCTCCGATCCTGGGGTTGGCAAAGTGGGGGACGAGGTTGGTGATGGCGTCGTGCGCGATGACGCCGTCGGCGTCGATGCCGATGTATATCTCTTCCTCGGTCTGGGCGAGGGCGAAGTTGAGGGCGTCGGCCTTGCCGCCGTTGGGCTTGGTGAGCACGGTGAGGCGGCCTGAGGCGATCTCCGCCGGATAGGCGTCGATGGCGGTCTGATACGTATTGTCCTTCGATCCGTCGTCGATGACGATGACGCGGATGTTCTTGTAGTTCGACATCATCACGGAGCGGATGGTGCGCACGATGACTTTTTCCTCGTTGAATGCAGGGATGAGCACGGCAACGCGCGGCGCGTAGTCCGGGCCGGCAAAATTTTTGCGCTTGCGGAATCGGTCGATGATGGCGAAGACGCCGATGACGATCAGCCGCGCGCTCATCAGGATGTCGCCGACGAAGAAGACGGCGACGACGAAGTGGTTGAAGAAGGCCCAGACGAAGAAGGCGATCGAATCCACACGGGCCTGCCAGAGCTGTTGGTGGTTGAGCGGCGGCATGACCTCGGCGCGGGTCTTGCCCATCAACTGCGAGACGGGGACGATGGTGTATCCGCGGTCGCGCAGCGCCTGGATGAGTACGGGAAGCGCGGCGACGGTGGCCGAGCGGTCGCCGCCGCCGTCGTGCAGCAGGATGATGGAACCCTGCATCCAGGGGCGGGTCTGCATGTCGTGCATCTGCTGGAAGACGCTGTCGGTGATCTCCTGCGGAGTCTTGCGTGGATGCTCATCCCAGTCGTTGGTGTCGATCTTGTCGCCGACAATCACATAGCCCAGGTTCTGAATGCGGTCCGCGGGCGCTGCCTGGTCGTTGGTGTCGGGTTCCTGGTCGATGGAGTAGGGCGGCCTGAAGTAGAGGGGCTGTACGCCCAGTTCCGCCGCGAAGAGACGCTCGGTGAGGTTCAGCTCCAGGTCCGCGCTGGAGATCGAGATTTCGCTGATGTCGGGATGGGTGAAGGTGTGATTGCCGATCTCGTGGCCTTCGTTGTATACGCGGCGCATGACACTGACGTTGTTCTGCGCCTCCTCGCCGATCATGAAGAATGTGCCGACCGCGTGGTACTTCTTCAGGATGTCGAGGATGAGCGGAGTCCACTTCGGGTCCGGCCCGTCGTCGAAGCTGAGGGCGACCTCCTTCGGGTGATAACCGGTCTGCTGCACAGTGTAGGAGAGCGGATAGGAGGTCATCGTCTCTGCGGTGACAGCGCGGAAGGGCAGCGGCACCGAATCGTCGTCGTCCATGGTCAGCACGCGCGCGCCGGACTGCATCTTGCGCGTGATTTGCAGAATGTCGCCTTGTCCCTCGGTGTCGACGTCGTATCCGGGGTCCACATGCGCGAGGTCGATCACGGGATCGGCACGGATTGGCTTGTCCCATATCTTCCACAGCGAGTTGTCCTCGGAGCCCAGCCGCCACAGCGCGAATGTCTCGATTCCCAGCGCCCGCGCCGCGCGCATCTGGTTCAGCACCGTCACTGCGTCGAGGAACCAGACCTGATGGCGGACGTGCGCATCGTCATCGTCGTAGGCGAAGTGGACGTTGAGCGAATCGGGATCGAGCTCGATCTGCGCTTCGGCATCGTCGGCGGCCTGCCAT
The DNA here is from genome assembly GCA_003142215.1 of Granulicella sp. Classification (GTDB taxonomy): domain Bacteria; phylum Acidobacteriota; class Terriglobia; order Terriglobales; family Acidobacteriaceae; genus Edaphobacter. Next base: position 7,444 of record PLOT01000154.1, read on the forward strand.
GTCTCCTGGGTGGACATCTCCTCGGGCACCCCAAGCACCTTCGGCACGAAATTCTTTGGCACTCTGCCAGGATGTTTCGGATCCACGGGCGGCAGCGACATGGTCCAGTCGTAGCCATAGCTGCCCAGGGAGCAGATCACCTTTTGCTTGGGCACAACCTTCAGCACGGTCTTCAGGTTGTCGAGGAACCAGTCCTCGGCGGCGATCGGTCCTGGACCGCTCCCCTCCTGGTGCTGGTCGTAGTTCATCAGCAGCAGGCCGTCGGAGTGGTCCGCCATGTACTTCAGATCGAGGCTGTCGTCGCCCACCGGCGTGTTGACATACAGTTTCAGGTTGCGCTGCTGAAAGTTCTGATAGAGCGTGGTGAGCAGCGCCATGTAGCCCGGCTGTGCCTCGTCGGGTATCTCCTCGAAATCCAGCGAGATTCCACGATAGCTGGGGCTTGCGGCGAGGAACTGGTCGACCTGCTGGACAAAGTGGGCACGGGATGCGGCGTTGGAAAGGAAGTCGCCGATGGACGGCTGGAAGATGCCTTTGATCGGATCGTAATTGTTGACCAAGGGAAAGATTTCCGTGTCCTCGCCCGCCGCCGCAATGGTGTGGGCAACTCTGTGCTCGTGGTCCACGGGAAGCACGCCGGTCGCGTCCACCACGGCGAAGGAGCGATTGTCCATGCTGTAGGAAGTGAGCGAGCCGTCTGGCGTGACCACATGGAGCCACTCCGGAAAGAGCAGGTCGATCTGGTGGATGTGCTGCTTCAGCGAGGAGTAGCTGGCNNTCAGCTTCTGGCCCGGTTTGACGGGCTCGACCTTCAGGGCGCTGATGTTCCGCTTGGGCGTCGCCAGCAGCAGCTCAGGCAGCGGCGTCATCTGCAGCAGACCGATCACAAACAAGATCCCGACGACGACGCCGAGCAGCGCGAAGCTATCGAAGATTCGCCGCAGCCGCTTCCAGCGCTTGCGTTGAGGATCGAGAAAGACTTGCTGGTTCATATCTCCCTAAGTGCCGTCTTCCGATTGCTTCCGATGGACTGCGCGCGCGCGACAAGCCTACAGGCTGCCGGCCCGCTTCTCCGGCGCAAGTTCGACCATCCGCAAAGCCGCCCCTGCGCAATCGTATGCAGCCCTCTGAACATAGTCAACGCACGCTCGGGAACGCGTTCCAGGTTACGCAGTAAGATGCTAGTAGATGAACAGAGAGCGACTCCGGTTCTGGCTTTGGGCGGGCGCGGCACTGCTGGCCGGTCTGCTTCTGCGTCTATGGTTCGTCGCCCACATGCCGATCGTCGCCGGCGACAGCCTTTACTACGGCAATATCGCGAAGACCTGGCTGCAGCATGGAATCTACGGTGTCACCGAAGGCGGCCCAACCCCCGGCTCGTTTGTGGTGCGTCCCACACTGAGCCGACTTCCCGGCTACCCGCTCTTTCTCGCCGCCTGCTTCCGGCTCTTCGGCATGGAAGACTACCGCGCCGCGCTGAATGTTCAGATTGCCGTCGATCTGGTCACCTGCTGGCTAGCTAGTTTGCTGGCCGGACGTCTCTTTGGCCGCCGCGCACGGCTTTGGGTCCTGTGGCTCGCGGTGCTCTGCCCGTTCACCGCGAACTACGTTGCTACGGCCCTTGCCGAGACGTTGGTGTTTGCCACGATTGCGCTGGCCTTTTACGCCTTTGCGCGCTGGCAGGAGGCCGGCCTGGGCTATAACCGCTGGCTGTGGACCATTGCCGCCGCGCTGGCCTGCTCCATTCTGCTGCGACCGGAACAGGGACTGCTAGCCGCGTCGGTCCTGCCGGCGATGCTCTGG